>NZ_JRPR02000002.1 GCF_000763135.2 Helicobacter jaachi
CCCTGAAGGTCGCAGCAAGACTAGCTGCTTGATAGGGTAGATGTGTAAGCATAGTAATATGTTTAGCTGACTACTACTAATAGACCGCTTGGCTTTTTTATTAAGCGATACTGCCTTATTGAGTGTATTTAGATTCAATGAAGTAAGTGTGGAATGGAATCTATTTTAGCATTTGTGCTTATGCAAGTAAGCGTGTGTTTCGTCATGCTGAGCTTTTTGCGTAGCAAAAGGCGAAGCATCTAAAAACGCATTTAGATTCTATAAAAGCGTAATTATAAGTTAAATTAAAATTACTAAGACTATTAACAATACTTTCTCTTTAGAACTTTATGATTTATAGAATCTAAAAACAAGATTCTGTAAACCAACCAAAAAAGCAAAAAGAGACAAAGCAAAAATGGAAATAAGAGCAAAGATAGAATCTAAAATATAGAATCTAGATTCTACAAGATTCTAAAATTATAGAATCCAAACTTAGATTCTAAAAATTAAGTTTAAGACGAGTGCGAGACAACGCATTTTTGTTTGCTTTTATTTCCCTTTTTCTTTGTGTTTATATGATAGTAGGACACACCTAGCTCCATTCCGAACCTAGCAGTTAAGCTTCTATCAGCCGATGATACTGCACTTTTCAAGTGTGGAAATGTAGGTGAATGCAAGGATAGGGAAAATTACTTTTTTCTACAAACTGCAAATTACAAAACAAAATCACAAAACTACAAAAAGTAAAATTACGACTTACAAAAACGCACAAAATTACAAAACAAAAACATTTTAGACCATAAACAACATTCCACAAAATAAAATCATTAAAATCATAATACAGAATCTAGATTGCATATTTTCAACCGCACTCATTTACCACAAACAAAATTTTTTCTCAAAAACTCTCGCTACTCTTTAGGATTTTAAGGCAGGATTTTGTAGGATTTATAGTCATTGAATCTTAAGTAGATTAAGAATCTAGGCCAGATTCTATACAAAAATCTTAGAACCTCACAGGCCTAGCATCTGCAGATTCTGTATCGCTTATTTTGCTGTTTTATCACCCCTGTGCCGCATAGGATTTAGGCAAGCAAGGAGTGGAGATATAGAATCTAATGCGATTTGCGATATTCCAAAATCATCGCATAGGCTTCATCTTTGAGCCGTAGCTTTTGCTTTTTTAGCACCTCCAGTTCCATATCGCTCATCACCTCTTCCCCATCTTCAATTTTTTTAATCCTATCATCAAGCTCATTATGCTCCTCAAAAATCTTTGCAAAATGCGCGTTGTGCGTCTTGAGAGCAGTAACCTCATCTCGATACTCATGAAACATAGCCTCTCCTTGTGAAATAAAATGAGCCTTTATTGTAGGATATTTTTGATAATAGCACTATTTTTGCGCACAAAATGTCGCCTTTATGTGCCAAAAGCATGCAAAATAAGCACTAACTCCTGTAATCTGCATTGATTTTGACATATTCATAGCCCAAATCGCAGCCATAAGCCACATATTGCGCATCTCCCACACCCAAATCACAGGTAATTTTAAAGCTATCTTTTTTCATAATGTCTGCCGCACGCGCCTCTTGTGCCTCATCAAAGCAAATTTCTCCTTTGTCAAACACCACCACATCATCAAATGCAATGCACAATTGCTCCTGCACAGAATCTACACCACTCGCACCGATTGTGGAGGCTATGCGCCCCCAATTTGGGTCGCCGCCAAAGAGCGCAGTTTTTACCAAAAGTGAATTGCTAAGGGCTTTAGCCGCGCGCATGGCTTGTGCTTTATCCTTTGCGCCGCGCACTTCAAAGGCTACTACTTTGCTTGAACCCTCGCCATCGCGCAAAATATCAAGGGCAAGCTTGTGCATAACCATACTCAAAGCCTCCTTGAAAGCCTCCGCGTGATAAGCCTTGCTGCGCCCATTAGCAAATAAAAATACAGAATCATTTGTGCTTGTATCCCCATCTACACTAATGGCATTAAAGCTTGCCTGCGCGCATTCTTGTAGGATTGCCTGTCCTTGCTCTGCTGGCACTTGTGCATCTGTGGTAATAAAGCATAGCATAGTTGCAAGGCTAGGCTGTATCATTCCTGCACCCTTAGCCATAGCCCCGATAGTAAAGCTCTCGCCAGAATCTAGCTGCACTTTGATGGCGATTTCTTTTATAAATTTATCTGTAGTGCGTATGGCATTGGCCGCTCGCAAATGCGCGTCCTCACGCCGCTCAAAGGGCTTAAAATGCGCAAATGAAGCAATAATTTTCTCTTTAGGCAAATACTGCCCTATCACGCCTGTGCTTGACATAATGGGATTTTGGACAAAGCTAAAAGTATGCTTTAGCGCCTCTAAAATCTCACACACATCTTGCAATCCCCTTTTGCCTGTCATCGCGTTAGCGTTTTTAGTGTTAATGAGCACAAAATTGGTTGGTTTATTTGCTAGATATGTCTTAAAGTGTGTGATTGGTGCGGCTTCAAAGCGATTTTGTGTGAAAAGCACAAAAGGTATTACTAAATCTTGGCTATACAAGAACGCGACATCAAGGGAAGGCTCGCCATTTGCAAGCGGGGCTTTAAGCCCAGCAGCCACGCCATCAGCATAGAATCCTTGCACAGCATTAATGCCGCCCTTTATGGGAATAATCTCAAACATAATCCACCTCCCTTGGCTTTTGCTTTTTCATAATCAAACGCTTTGTAGCGCGGATATTTTCACTCGCACCAATCACAAGCAGCTTGCACTCGCTTGAAATGATAGTGTTGCCATTTGGCATCGTGATATATGTGCCATCTTTTTGCGTAAGCCCCACCACAGAAATATTAGTCACATCGCGAAAATGCGCTTCTTTGAGCTTTTTTAGCACAAGCCACGAGTAGCGTGGGACGATAATTTCCTCTAAATCAAGTGGCGTATCGCGCCGATACAAAAACCGCTCAAGCAGATTTTCCATATCAGGGCGCACCGCCATAGCTGAAATTCTCTGCGCCATAAGTTTAGAAGCAGAGATTACAGAATCACAACCTAGCTTTTTGAGCTTATCGCTCTCCTCTTGCGAGTTGGCATTAGCGATAATGTAATAGGGCTTGCGTCCTAGCTCCTCCTCAAAAAGCCGCGCGCTCACCACCATAGTGATATTATCCGCTGGATTTTTTGAAAAGCTCACAATCCCTCTTGCACTTGATAAATGCGATTTTAGCATAGCAATGTGCGTGTGGGGATTATCGATAATGTAGTAGGGGTATTTGTATTTTTGTGCTTGCTTTTCAAAATCTGGAGCATTGTCAATCACCACAAAAGGAATGTGAGATTCTAAAAACTGCCCAGCTAACTCGATAGTAAATTCATTGTGATAGCAAATTACATAGTGATTTTGCAAACGCGCCACTTTATATATCATTTTTTGCTCCTTAAGTAGTCTAATAAGCGTGCCATTATTCACCACGCTCATAATAAATGCCACGCTAAATGTTACAGCTCCGGCTCCACACACCATAAGCAAAGCCGTAAAAAGAATAGTGATAGTGCTAAAATCCTTTTCTTTTAATGAGCCAAAGCCGGTATTGGTGAAAGTGTAGGAGGTTTGAAAAAAGGCTTGCACCAAGTCATAATCCTCTAATATCAAATACCCCAAAGTGCCAAAAAGCAGAAAAAACTGAATGATAATAAGCGGAAGTCTAAAGGGCTTTAGCTGTTCATACAGCTCGCCCGATAGGGAGAAATCTGGCTTTGGCGTATTCCCCCAATGAAGAAGCTTTTTAAGTCTTGCAAACAAGATGAAAATAAATTTAAGAGTATTTTTTCATCGTGCGCAAAGTCGAAGCAGCCACTTTAACGCGAATGCTTGTGCCATCTTCAAGTTTAAGTTTAACATTGCGCAAATTAGGAAGTGAGCGCTTTTTTGTTTTATTATTCGCGTGACTTACATTATTGCCAACCATAGCACCCTTGCCCGTAAAAAAACATTTTCTTGCCATTATACAACCTTTAAAATGAAAGTAAATCCGCGATTATAGCACAAAATTATAGGCTAAACCTTAAGCCTTGCTAATCCCCACTCCCCCAAGCGTGCGTAGATTCTATAAATACAGAATCTACGCATCATCTAATCTATCAGCACGCTCATGCCCACGCGTAAGTCATTAATATGTGTAGTAGGATAGGCTTCTACCTCAAATGTCCTTACATCATAGCCTTTAGAAGCACTCGTAGCGCGCCAAGTGGCAAAATCTCCCATAACAGAAGTAAATTCCACTCTAAACTCTGCCTCTCTCTCAAGAGCTGGAATAAATGCCTTGAAAACCTTGCCCTTTGGGAAATCTTTCAGGCGATATTCTGGCAAATGGAAAGTAATCCACGCATCATTCATATCCACCATTAAAGCCACTGGAAAGCCGCTAGGAGCTAGCTCACCTTCATGCAAAAGCACATTGCTCACCTCGCCATTTGCTGGCGCTATGGCTTGCGTGTCTTTAGCATAGCTCTCTACTTCATCTACTTGCCCTGCTGCAGCGTCCTCTTTTGCCTGCGCGGCGATTTTGGTTTCATGACTTGCGCCATCAAGAGCAAGCTTATATTGCTGGTAGGCGACATTTTCATTATGCTTTGCTGTAGTGAAATTTGCATAAGCCTCATCACGCCTTTGTTGGCTTACTACACCATCTTTATATAAAGACTCTATACGCTCATAAGTGCTTTTGGCTAGATTTGCCATAGTTTTTGCGCCCTGCCATACATCTTTTGCCGATTGGATAGTCTCAACTCTAGCGCCCTGCTTTGTTTCACTGCTTAGCGCCTTTGCAGCCTCATAGCCTGCCTTAGCCTGCTCAAGCTTCGCGCGCAACTCTGGAGAATCTATGCTATATACCAAATCGCCCTTTTTAAGCATATCGCCCTTTTTGACAAAGATATTTTCAACCCTCCCTGCGACTTTGGAGCTAATGGCGTATTCTCGCGCCTGCACTTGAGCGTAGATTCTATTCTCCTTTGGCTCATAGGCGCGCACAAAGCTTATAACAAGCCATAGCAAAAACGCTAGCACAATCACAATAAGGGCTATTAGTTTGGCATTTATTTTCATAACTCACTCCTTATCAATTAAAAAAAGCATAAAATTGCTCAATCTCATCGCTCAAAGCTAGCAGCCTAGCTAATGCAAGCGCGTAATTATACGCAATGCTTTGACGCTCGATAATGGCTAAAGAGAGCGCATTTTGCGCATCGCTTACTTCTGTTGTCGTGCCTAACCCTTGAGAAAATGCCTTTTGGCGCAATTTAAGATTTTCCTCTGCTAACTCAATAGAGGAGCTTAGGCTAAAATACTGCGTTTTATACGCCTGCACTTCACTATAAGTCTTTTCACATAGTGTTTTTAAATCTTTTCTTGCTTGAGCGGTGGCAAATTGCGCTTCAATAGTGGCAATCTTGCTCGCTTGATATTTTTGAATTCTACCATTTGGGCTAAGTAGCGACCACCGAGCGCCCACACCCGCATACCAATTGGGCATAGCCTTATCAAGCAAAGAGCTATTATCATGAAACATATAGCTCCCAAATAGCGCCACTTCAGGCAAAAACGAGGCAAACTCGATATTAGTTAGCTCATTAGCGGCTTTAATCTTATTATCCATAAGCTGCAGCGCAGGATAAATCTCAAGCGCCTTATTGGTGTAGTGTTCCAAAGGCTGCAAGGCTTTATCTTGCTTAATATCAATACTTTGCGTAAGTTCAAGCGTGGTGTGAGATTCTCTATTAAGTATGGCATTGAGCGCTAAAGAAGCGATTTTAAGGTTATTATCTGCTTTTTGCACATCAATGCTTGATTTATCATAATTCACTTGCGCTTGCAGCGCTTCTATGCGCGCGATTTGCCCTTTTTCTTGTAGTTTAAGCGCATTTTGATAATGGGTTAAATGTCCCGCATTCGCGCTAGTGAGCGTGGATAGAATCTGATTGCTTAACACCACGCCATAGTAAAGCCTCACACAATCTTCAAAGAGGCTTAGCTCTTTGAGTTTAAGGGCTATAAAAGCATCTTGGAGCGCGATTTTAGATAATTTATTAGCAAAATACTTGCGCCCGCCTGTGAAAATGGGATAGACGATATTAAGCGCGCCAAAGATGATATTATTATCTTGCAGCGTAATGGGCTGGGCGAGATGACTAAGCAGCGGCGCTAAAGGCGCAAGTGCGGGCGAGCCTCCCAATGCGGCAAGCTGGGCATTATTAAACAAATGCGCATTCATAGGCTCTTGCAGGCGCACATATACGCCATCAAGCGAGATTTGCGGTAGATAAATCATTTTTGTCGCGCTATCTAGCTTTTCTTGCTTATCTACAGCACTTTGCGTGGATTTTAAACCATCATTATAGAGTAAAATTTGTTTGTAAGCAGATTCTATATCCAAATACTCCGCTTGTAGCGCGCTTAAAATAGCCATAAGTGCGCATATGAGCGAGCAAATCCACCTTTTCATTATTCACCTTTATGCTAAAATCAAAGCCTATTATTTTAACTTAATAAATATCAATATTACTTTAAGGACTGCTATGCGCAAGCTAAAGGCGCTACTTGATGAGCAATATAGCCTAAAAAACACCATAGATGAGCTGCAAGCTACTAAGCCAGACCCGCTTTATGTGGCTAGATTCTATACGCATAGCTCGTATTTTGCGGAGATTGCGCTGCTTTGCGCGCTTTTATCTTATGGGAATGCTAAAGCCATTGTGCATTTGCTGCAAGGCTTCGACTTCTCACTTTTGCAATCCATAGATACGCTATCAAAGCGCGATGTGCAGGACTTTTCATATTATCGCTTTCAAACACGCGCAGATATAAAAGCCCTTTTTGAAATTATTGCCGCAATGCTCGAAAATGGCGGATTAGAGCGCCTCTTTTTATACCACTATAAACACCCACCAAAAAGCTTAACATTATGGAATAGAAGTGGCAACAAATCCCATGCACGCCTTATTTATGGCATTTATGCTTGTATAGAATCTATGCTCACTATCGCGCAAAAGCGTGGCATTGTTTTAACGCAAGGGCTATCCTTTGCGCTTGGCACTTCACACTATGAGATACTGCGCGCCTGCGGCAATCCCCCGCGTAATGCCTCTGCGCTCAAGCGTTGGGCAATGCTGCTGCGCTGGCTTGTGCGCAAAGATGAGCTAGATGTAGGCTGCTGGCAGGAGCATATCTCGCCTGCAGATTTAATCTTGCCGCTAGATACGCACACTTTTGCCCTTTGCTCAAAGCTTAAGATTTTAGCGCGCAAAAGTTATGATTTGCAAAGTGCCCTGCAAGCCACAGATACGCTAGCATTTTTGCGCCCACACGACCCCGTGGCGTATGATTTTGCACTTTATCGTATAGGGCAGGGGAAAGTGGATATTACTTCATTTATCTAAGATTCTATCGGTGAAATCTTTGCATAGCGCCTCTTTAAGCAGGCATGAGATTTTAGGATTTATCACAAGCGAGGCAGGCTCAAGCACAAATTGCAAATTTTTAGAATCTACAATCGCCATAATAGAGCCGCTATGCACATAAAAGGCGCATTTAGCGCGATTATTTTGCTCTAAGCGTGAAAGAATTACATAAGCCTTTGTCGTATCTATAGAATCTGCTTGCAAAAAACGCTGCGCATAATACGCACTAAGCGCACTTTGAGTGCTTATAAGCCTGCTTTTAAGCTCATTTAAGCACTGCTTATGTCCTATATAGCCCATATAGCGCACACCAACGCTTGCAACAATAGCAAAAATAATAATGGCGCACACTAGCTCAACGCTGCTTAAAGCTGCTCTTTTAAAAGATAGCATTTGAGGTGCTAAGTGGCACAATCCTGCGCGTTTGATGTCTTTTTAGGAGTTTTTCACAGAGTGTGGAATCTGCTTTTTGCTGCACAAAAAATACAAGATTGCCATTTTCTTGTGTGAAATTTATGCAATCATTTTGCGTGTCAATCGCGCCATTTTTGGCAAGCCTTATGCCATTATTTTGCGCTACCCAGCGCGATGGGCTAAGCCCTGCTAAATCAAGCATTTTTGCGCCACTAAGGCTACTAGGCTCAATATTTTGGCTAAAGACTTCTCGTTGAATGGCATTAAGCGCGCTTAAAATATCATTTTCAACCGCAATAAGCTGCGCATCTCCGCGCGTTAAGGAAAGGCGCGGAATAGCAATAGCGGCTAAAATCCCCAAAATAATAATGACAAACACCAGCTCCATCATACTAAATGCAGCCCTTTTACGCTTAAAATGCCTCATTTTTTAAAATCTTCAAGCATAAAGGGCGGCAAGATAAAATCAATAATGCCCTCACTCTCTAGCGTTTGCGCGCTAGGATTAATAATAAAGCGCATCAAAACACCCTTTGGCACTAGTGCGCGAAATGAAGGGCAAAGATAAGTAGCAAAGCTTTTTAAATCAGGTTGATGACCGATGATAAGCACATTTGAAGCCTTTTGAAATGCCTTTGTTTGCGTGAGTTTCATATATCCATCCAGTCCGCAATCAGGGGCAATCTCATCGCAAAGCATTATAGAATCTGTAGGGATATATTTGCTTAGCGGCTTAAAAGTTTGTTGTGTGCGCTTAGCAGGCGAGCAAAATACCATATCGATATTAAGATGCTGTATGATAAAGCGTGCCAAAAGCTTGCTTTGGGCTTTGCCTAGCTTGCTTAGTGGGCGAAAAATATCGCTTTTATCTGTTTTGTTTTTTAAGCGGTATTCCTCGCGGCTTATGGTATCTGCGTGGCGCAGGAGCGTGATTGTTTTCATAGTTATCCTTTAAGTTTATTTGAGAATCTGCTCACACATCATTATGACAAAATCCGCACTTCGCTTTGCGGAGCTTTCTAAAAATTCATCAAAGCTCACATCTGCGCTGCCATCGGCGCTATCGCTAATTGAGCGCAAGATACAAAAAGGCACCTTGAGTAAATCACATACCACAGCCACCGCTGCGCCCTCCATTTCCACAGCATCGGCGCCAAAGTGCGTGATAATCCATTGCTTTTTTGCACTATCGGCAATAAACGCATCACCAGAAGCGATAATGCCTTGCTTTAATTTTATCCCTTGAGCCTTTGCAATGTCGCTAGCTACGGCATTAAGCGCGCTATCAGATTCTATAAATACCTTGCTTTCGGGGATAAAGCCTAGCGGGTGTCCAAAGGCAGTAATATCCACATCATATTGGCAAAGCTTTGTCCCTAGCACCAAATCGCCCACTTTCAAATCCGTGCTTAATCCCCCAGCCACGCCGCTAAAGATGATTTTCTCACAGCCAAAGTGTAAAATCATCGTGCTAGCAGTGAGTGCGGCATGCACTTTGCCAATCTTGCTATATGCCACATAGATTCTATGTTTGCCCTTTTTAATCTCATAATAATTATTGCCGCCCACTTGCTTTGTCTCATAGTCTCCAAATCGCTCTAGCAGCGGCGTAATCTCCTCTACCATTGCTCCAATAATGCCTAGTGTCATATTTGCTCCTTTTTTATAGTGATTTGCGCCCTTACGCCGCGCTTTATATTAATCTTGTCGTATGCCCTCCAGGCATTCTTTTAGGCTTGTGAGATTGCTTACATTCCAAGTGGGGTGTTCGCTTAGGCGTTTGTTTAAGCCGCGTAGCACACTGCCATTGCCAAATTCAATAAAGCCATCTACATGCTCATTAAGTTTTAAAATGGATTGTTTATACAGCACAGGTTGTGTAAGCTGCTTGCCTAGCAGTTCTGCAGCCTTTGGCTTTGTGTTATACACCTCAAGCGTGGCGTTTGATAGAATAGGCGTATTGAGGCCGCTATTGAGTGATTGCTCTAAAAGCTCTGTGAAAGGCTTTTGTATAGAATCTAGCATAGGGCAGTGGCTTGCTACCGACATAGGCAAAAGCAAAGCGCGCTTTGCTCCAAGTGCTTTTATGGCAGATTCACACTCACTCAAATCGCTTTTGCGCCCTGCTAGCACGATTTGCCCATCGCCATTGTAGTTAGCACACCATATATTTTTGCCCTCACTCCGCGCGTTTGTGCAGAAAGTCTCTAGCGTCTTATCATCTAAGCCCACTACGACCATCATACCTGCGTCTTTGCCCTCGCATGCCTGTGCCATAAGCTCACCGCGCTTTTGTATGACTTTTAAAGCTACTTCAAAGCTCATACCATCGCTTAAACTTACTGCGCTTACCTCGCCTAGTGAATGCCCCATAGCAATGCTGGGCATAAGCGGATATTCGCTTTGAAACACGCTATGAGCAATCGCACTCACAAGGAAAATCGCGCTTTGCGTGTATTGGGTGAGGTTAAGTTTGTCATTTTCTGTAAATAATAGGGCTTTCATATCCATATTAAGCGTATCGCTTGCTTGCTCAAATAGCTCTTTTGCAAGGGCAAAATTATCATAAAACTCCTTGCCCATACCTACGCTTTGTGAGCCTTGCCCGGGGAAAATAAATGCGTATTTCATCATAATCCTTTTGGTGTGGTGATTAACATTTAAGGGCTAGATTCTATCACTACTTTGCTTTATTTTTTACATAAAGGCGTTTGAAAATATATTTAAACACATTGTATAACTTATGCTACAATGCGTCCCTTTGCCATAGGCGTGCTTAAGCAAGCGCGCATTTTTAAAAATTAAAGGAGCAGAATGGGTGTTCTTAAAAAATACAATGAGGAAATAACGCTTATACTATTTTGCTTAGGGCTGCTCTTTTACTCCATAGGGCTTTCACAATTCACGCGCTCCATTCGAACGCAGTCACTTTTTCACATAGGCGGACTTATTTTTATTATCTTTCATTACAAGGCTTTTAATAAATACACTTTGCGCGTGCTGCTTGTGCCTATTATTTGCTTTGGGGTGGTGCTTGTCTGCGCATTACTTACTGCCTTTGATGATGTGTGGGAGCATAAATTCTCCATTATTTTAAAATCCATAAATCAGAATATCATTGGGCATTTTGTGCTTTTTAGCATGCTTTTTTTGTATGCGCTACACGCTAAGGCAAGAAATGTCAAAATTTTGCTTATATTTTTTGTGCTTGTTTGTATTGTGCAAGTGCTTGCTATGGATTATTTAGGGCTTAAAAAGGGCTTGTTAAAAGGTGGATATGTGCCATTTTTTCATCGTGGTATTATCATGTATAATATTTGGTTGCTTGCTCCTATGGCGATGAGTTTAGCGGGCATTTTTGCTTTTAAAAACAGAATCTATAAGCTTTTAAGTGTGTTGGGTGTGCTACTCACACTATGTGCAATGCTTACAAATAGCGAGCGTAGCTTTTTGGTAGCTTTTGTGGTGATGATTTTTGTGCCATTTTTTGCATGGCATTATCGCCATAAGTTTGCCATCATTTGCAGCGCGCTTGTGGTGGGCGCAGTGTTTTTAAGTAGCTTTTATCATATTTCTAAGAGCTTGCCAGAGCGCTATAATTTTGCTCATATGGTGGATAATTTTCTTATCGTGTGGAATACGCCGCCTGCGGAAATGGGGCAGTATGATGCAAATTGCTTTGCCAAGCAAAAATGGCTTATTTGCGCGAATCAAAGCTTAGAGCGTGGGAAAAGTGACATTTCGTGGGAGCATAGTTCGCTTTCACGCATAGCTATGGCAAAATCCACTTGGCTTGCTTGGCTTGACAATCCTTTAAAACCGCATGTTGTGGGAGTATTTCTGGTAGGAGAGTATTTAGCGCGCTATCATGCACAAAATGATACGCTAAATCGTTCCTATATCGCGGGCTTTAGGTTTAAAAAGACAACCGATAATAATGATTTTGGCTATGTGCATATTCACAATTTTCCTTTAAGCTTGCTTTTTTGCTATGGATTGGTGGGATTTATGGCAATTATAGCATTTCAAATATTTTTACTCATAAGCGCGCAAAGGCGCATTAGGGTGGCAAATGATAATCAAAGTGGCGCAATGGGATTTTGGGCTTTGAGTTTGTGTATTTTTGTATGTGGATTATGCGTGCAGTGCTTATTTGATGGTATTTATAGTGGCATTATGCAAAGTATTTTTATCTATTATGGATTTATGTGTGGGGTGATGTGGCGTGAAGATTGTCTTAACTATCGGTGATATAAGTATTACTGGCGGAGCAGAGCGCGTATGCGTGAATCTTGCCAATGCACTTTGTGAGCGTGGCTTTGAGGTGATTATCTTAAGTTTTTATAAGGCAAGCGATAATCTGCCCTATATGCTAGATTCGCGCGTAAAGCTGCATATTTGGAATGACTTTTCAGAATCTATTTTGCAAAATCGCGCTAAGCGCTCCTTTCTTTTTAAAATCTACTATAAAAATTTTTATAAATTTATCCTTAATCTCAAAATATGGGCGCATTTTAAGGACATTGATGCAGTGATTGCTAATTGCTTTACTTTCACGCCATTTTTAAAGCGTAAAAATGTGCGCTACTATCGGATTTTGCATACTAATTTTACACGCTACATCTCGCGCAATAGGTATTTTGATACGCTTATTGCGCTTTCAACGAGTGAATTGCACATCTGGCAGCGATTTCATAAGCATATTGTGGTCATTCCTAACTTTATCCCCACTATTCCCACACAATGCGCGGATATGAGTAAAAAGATGATTGTTTCTGCGGGGCGTCTGAGCAGTGAAAAGGGCTTTTTGCGCCTTATTGATATATGGGCAGCAGTGTGCAAGTATGAGCAGCATAATTGGCATTTGTGTATTGTGGGTGGGGGCGAGCTAGAAGCGCAAATGAGAGGCAAAATCGCGCAGTATAATCTCCAAGATTCTGTAATTATGAAGCCTTTTACAAAAGATATGGAATCTGTTTATATGAGTGCGAGTATTTATGTAATGACTAGCCATTCTGAGGGCTTTCCCATGGTGCTTGTAGAGGCGAGTAGCTATGGACTGCCTTGCATTGCCTTTGATGTGCCAACGGGTCCTAGCGATATTATAGAATCTAATATAAGCGGGGTTTTAGTCGCAGATAATGACTTAGAAGCCTATGCAAGAGCGCTTTTAGCACTTATGAATGATGAAAATAAGCGCGCCACAATGGGTGCGCATGCCAAAGCACGCATAAAGGCGCATTTTAGCAAAGAGGCGATTATGCCTTTGTGGGAGCGGCTATTAAGAGGCGAGCAAAATAAGGCAAATGGAGAAGCAAGTGGAGAGCATAGAGGGCAAAGCACATAAGGGGGAGCGCATGAGATTTTTTATTATTGTGCCTATTTTTAACGCACAGCATTACTTGCATAGGTGTTTAGATTCTATATTGGCGCAGAGTTATGCGCATTTTAGGGCTATTTTAGTAAATGATGGTAGCAGTGATGAAAGCTTAGAGATTGCTAAAATTTATGCGCAAACAGATGAGCGATTTGAAGTTATTTCACAGGCTAATGGAGGCTCAAGCGTAGCACGCAATAGTGGATTAAAGCGTGTGCGCGAAATACTTTATAATGATACGCTTTGTGGCGATACTTATACTTCGCCCCCCCCCCCGCAAGAATATCATAACTATATAGTTTTTCTAGATTGTGATGATTATTTGGAGCAAAATGGGCTTAGGATATTGCATGATAGGCTTAAAGGGCATAGGATACAAGTGCTGGTGGAGAGCAAAATCACCGCGCGCAGTGCGGAAGATGATAAGATTGTGCCATTTGGGTATCGGGTGTTTGCTCCTTATTTGAAAGGGCTTTATAATGCAAGTAGCATTGCCAAAGCTAATAATGCGCCAATCGCTACGACATGGGCGTTTATTATAGAATCTAGCTATTTTTTTGCGCATAATTTTGCATTTATCCCGCATATTATTTTTGAGGATATTGCTTTTTGCACGGAAGTTACGCTTAAAGCGCAAAGCATTTATATTGATGAGGCGCATTTTTATAATTATGTCCTAACACCCAACTCCATAATGCGCGCACACAAAGACGCGCAGCGATACATTAAGGAGGCGTATAGTTATTTTTTTACTTTGGAATTTTTTAGAAAAATGCGCCAAAGTAGCGATGATGAAGCCATTTGCGGCTATTGTGAGCGAATGCTAGTGCATTTTACTAAAGAGTTATTGCGCGCTTTGCAGTTTGTGGGCTACCGCGCGGAAGTGGGCTTCACACAGCGAGATTTAGACGCGTATGTGCCTTATATGCGCGGCAAATATTACTTTTGCTACAAATATCCTAGAATCTATGGCTACCCTAAACGCATTCGCCTTTGGTGCGAGAACGTATTTGCTAGACTTTGCAAGCACGCACATTCCACAAATTGACGCTAAAGCGCGCAGTTTCACGCAACTATTAAAACTAGATTCTATATTTTGATATAGAATCTAGCGCACAAGATGTTAAGATAATGCAAGAGATGATATTAAAGGAGCAAATATGCAAGAACTAAAAGGCAAAAACAATCTAAGCCTAGCCACGCCTGTGTATGCAAAAGATTTAGATGAGAGTTATTGTATTATTGATATTCGCTATCCTGAAGACTACGCCGCACGCCATATTAAGCATTCCCACCAACTCAATAATCCCTATGATGTCTATGCTTTTATTAAAACCCACCCACAGGATAAATGCGTGCTAGTGTGCTATTCTGGGCATACAGCAAGTATTCTAGGCACAGAGCTTGTGCAGGAGGGACTAGGAAATGTGTATTTTTATGATGATGATTTTAGCACGCTTGAGGGCGCAAAAGTGGAGCTTATTAGCCCATAATGCAAATATGCTATAATGTGCGCTTAAGATTTTGTGCCATAAGGTGCGATTAAAGGATAATTATGAGTGTTTTGGCGGATATGCTTTCTGTATTGAGTAATATTAATATCATTTTTTACATTATTGCTTTTTTGTTTGGAGGGATTCCTTTTGGGTGGCTTTTGGTAAAGCTTGTATATAAAGTGGATATTAGAGAAGTAGGCTCGGGTAGCATTGGCGCGACAAATGTTTATCGCGCGATAAAAGATAAAGATGAGAAAAAGGCAAAGCTTTTCTCGCTGCTTACTATCATACTTGATGCGATAAAGGGCTTAATAGTCGTAGCACTCGCAAAGATAGTGGGCTTAAGCTTTGAAACGCAATGGACTATCGCGCTTTTGGCAATTTTAGGGCATTGCTATAGCCCATATTTAGGATTTAAGGGCGGCAAGGGTGTGGCTACAGCGATTGGCTCTGTGCTATTACTTATCCCGGTGGAGGGCGTGTGCGGATTAGTGGTGTGGGGGATTGTGGGCAAGGTATTTAAGATTTCATCTATTTCCTCGCTTGTAGGCGTGCTAAGCGGTATTGCGCTTACTTTTGTTGTGCCTTATGTGCTGCCATTGCCCAAAAGCATATCTATCATCGAGCAAATCCACACGCACACGCCTGTGGTGCTTATAGGCATTATTATCCTCTATACGCATATCCCAAATATCAAGCGACTTTTTAGCGGGCAAGAAAGCAAGGTGCTATAACTTAGCGCTTAAAAATAAAGGCAATAGTCATACAATGAGTGAAATTATCACGCTACACATTGAAAATCTTAGCTTTGAGGCTATTATGGGCATTTTGGAATCTGAGCGGCAGACTCCCCAGAGTATTCTTATTGAGGCGCGCTTAGATTATGCGTATTTGCCTAATGGCGCGTTTTTAAACTATGTGGAGATTTGTGAGTTTATCATTCATCACATACAGCTTAATGCCTATGAGCTTATAGAATCTGCCCTACTTCAGCTCTCAAGCGCGCTAAAAGCAGCATTCCCACATATCAAGGGGCTTTATATTTGCATTAAAAAGCCCCAGATTCTATCTCCCTATGTTGTGGGCGCAAGCATAGAAAAAATATTTTAGAGTAAGCGCATCTTAAAGCAAAAGTGCCATTAAAATTTCTTTTTCTCTAATTGGCTTAAAATATCTTGCACAATAGCAAAGATTTTTTTACTTACTTCTTGTGTATCATCAGCAATATGCACATTGCCTTGTGTGGCTTGAGAAATAAGAGAGATATTTTCATTCACTTTTGCAATGCCAATATTTTGCTCATCTATGAGGCTTGTCATATCCGCAATGCCTTGTGTGAGTATATTTGTATTGCTTTCAATCTCGCCAAGTGATTTTTGTGTATTTTCTGCGAGTTTTCGCACTTCATCTGCTACCACTGCAAAACCTCGCCCATGCTCGCCTGCGCGCGCGGCTTCAATAGCGGCATTGAGCGCTAGTAGGTTAGTTTGCTCCGCGATAGCCTTAATCATCTCTACAATGTTTTTAATCTCTTCAGCCTGTGAGCTTACATCTTTAGATTTTTGCGCAATGCCGCTAATAGATTCTGTAATGCCCTCAATAGACTTTGCTGTATCCTCTACGCTTGTAGCTTGAGAAATAGAGCTATCGTGCAGCTTTGAGACATTCTCATCAAGAGTATGTGCTTGCGTGCCTAATTCTTTGGCTAGCACATCATTTGAGGCAAGCATTTTGGCAAACTGTGCAATAGTTAAGTTAATACCGCACTCTATACCGATTGGATTTTCAATCTGGCGTGAGTAGTCATCATTTTGCACAAATTCTAGCACAGAAGTTATGCGCGAGAGTTCTGGTGAAATATTCTTGCCCAAAAGCTCGCTCATAGCATTCAAAGAATGGATAATTTCTAATAAATTTGGATTATGGCTTGTAAGCTCTAGCTGCATACCAAAGCGCCCTTGCTTGGCTTGAGCGATGAGGTTATTAATGCCATTTAAAAGCTCTTTTTCCTCCTCTCTAGCCTGCAGCGTATCTGTAATCTCGCGATTAATCTTATAGCTCATTTTGCCTATTTCATCATTACTCACAATGTGCATAGCCTCTGGAGGATTAGGCGAGCGGAAACTTAGGAATTTAAAAAAGGCTGATAGGTTAGATTCTATAATCGCTAGCGGTTTAAGATTATAGCGCACGACAAATGCCACACCTAGACTCGCACAAATAATAATCCCCACAAACCACATTAAATTCCCTAAAAAGAGACTAACTAAAAAGGGCTTGTATTCATTTTCGCTGCTCACTACGCATATTTTCCACTCAAGCGAATTAACACGACAAATCCCATGCTTTTTATCACTCTCCCCTGCGCGATAAAAGCTAAATGCTTCGCCAGCATTGCGCTCTTTAGCCGCTTGCAAGGAATGCAGCACATCTTTGCCTGTGCTATTCATCACAAAGCTTTCAATGGGGTGAATGTAAAACACATCTTTTAAAATCACAATATCACGCGCTTTGCCACGCAGCACTTTAATTTTTTCACCAAAATCGCTTAGCTTTAAATTAATCGCTACTACACCGCTAATATTGCCACTTTCATTATGCATAGGGGCAAAAAATGTGATGATATTCTCCCCACTTACAGAATCTACATAAGGCTCGGTATTGCCTGCTTTACCACTTTGCAGGGCATTTTTAAACCATATAGAATCTCTTGCATCATAATTTTTCCCCTCTTTTGTTTTAGCAAATCTCACCTTATAGCCCTCGCTTTGCGCGGATACAAAGGTTAGCCCATCATCAGCATACGCCACAGAAATTTGCAACACATTTGAAATCACACCCGCATTGCGCAGATATGAGATGAGGTTATATTCTGGGTGCGAGGTTAAATCATTAGCAATATTTTGCGCAAAGGAGAGTTGTGCATTGACTAGATTATCCACATACGCCATAACAATATCTATACGCGTCGCATTGCGCTCAATACTATTATTTATAAACATCGTGCGTTGCTTATAATACTCCACGCCCCCAAAAATCAAAAAACATACAATCAAAATGCCTATAACGCCTATTAACATTTTCTTTAACATTCATGCTCCTTAAGATTTTCTTTAAATTTTGGAGCATCATTTTTATGAAGGCACTTAAAAAATGATGACTAGTTATGTAAGAAAAAAGTAAATTGAGGGGAGAAAATGTAAAATGTAAGGATTTATTCCTCTTTTTGTGAGGGTTTCATAAGCTTATTGAGGCGGCGTTGGTTGGCTTCACTAGGCTTTGCACCAAGCTCAATGAGTTTAAGCGCGACTGCAATTTGAGGTATATGCTGAAAATTTCTCGCATTTAATGCCGCATCAAGTGGCGTTTCACCTGCTTTTAGCATATCTATAGGCATTTTCTTATCTACAATAAGGTATTCTACTAGCTCCACATTCCCATTGCGTGCGGCATAATGTAAAATATGCCCACCCGCAAAGGTAGAGAGAAAAGATTCATTAAAGGCTAGCATTGTGTCCAAAATGCGCCCATCGCCAAAGGTTACAATACCGCTATTTTGCGGGTGTTTGGTATGCAAATACTCTGCACCTTTTTGTAATATTTTAGCAAACATCTCATAGCGATGATACATTGCACTTAAATCAAGCGCGCTTACGCCATTTGTATCATAGACTTTATCATGTAGGCTAAATGCCCCAAGCGCGGTGTATTCATCACTAATAACGCGATTAATATCGTACTGCGCGCTAGATTCTATAGTGAATACATCTAACTTTATAGAATCTGCTAAGATAAGCTCAAACACGCGCGGGGCATTAGCTATGATAGCTACCATAAGCGGCGTGATTTCAAGGCGCGGGGTATGCGTGGTGTAGTATAAAAAATACTTGCTACGCTCATTATTTTGTATCATTTGTGTATAAGTGGGCGCGTCATCTTCAAAAATAGCCTTTAAAAATTTCTGCTCTTTTTGACATTGTAAAATGGCTTGTTTGCCTTTGTAATGGGAATGTGGGGTGATGCCTTTGAGGGTTTTAATGTTTTTACAATCTAGGGTGAGATATGCTTGCAAGCTCTCCTCAATGCTTGGAGGATTATCCTTTATTTGATAGAACAATCCCCCACCAAAGCAGCAGCACACATATATGCTCGCAAGCATACAAACTTTAAGCATATTTGCCTACTCCACACCCACCATGACCGAAGTTGCTTTGATGATAGCATAAGCAGACTTGCCCACTTCAAGCTTAAGCTCGTTTATAGATTCTAAAGAAATGGTAGAAGAGATGATATTCCCTCCGCCAATGTCTATTTTTACAATCGCATTTACAGAGCCTTTTTCAATGGATACAATCTTGCCTTTAAGCTGATTTCTCGCACTAATTTTCATAGTCCTCTCCTTACAAGTGTGTGGGCTTGCATTATCTAGTTTTTGTATGAATATGTCAAATATGGCTTATAAAGGCTTTAATCCTCTCCAAACTCTGCTCTTTGCCTAAGGCTATTAGCACTTCGCACACGCCAATCCCCCCGCTTTTGCCTAAAAGCGCACAACGCAAAGTGGGCATAAGCTTGCCTATTTTTATCTGCTTTTGGCTCGCAAAATCATGCAGATAAGATTCTATATCTGCTACGCCCTCCCATGCTTTTGTCTGGATAGATAGTGTTTCATACAATGCTCCCAAAGATTGCAAAGCAGTGCTATCTAGCTTAGCGCGCATTTTTTCATCATAGGTTGTTGGAGGATTTAACACTTCTTGCAAGCTTTGAGTAAAATTTACAAGCGTATTGCACCGCTCTTTAAGCGCAGGATATAGAATCTGGCGCGATTTCTCACTTAATTTTGGTGCGCCAAATGCGCTTAAAAGCACTTCAAGCGCAGCATTATCAGTTTGCTTTATATAATGCTGATTAAGCCATAGGAGTTTATCCTCATTATATGCGCTAGGCGAGCTATTAAGCGCGTTAGGGTCAAAAAGTGCAAGCATTTCTCGCATGGAGAAAATCTCCTTATCGCCATAGCTCCAGCCAAGTCTTACAAGGAAATTTAATAAAGCCTCGCTCAAATAGCCCATTTTTTCATAATCCATAACGCCCATCGCCCCATCGCGCTTGCTTAGTTTCTTGCCCTGCGGATTTAAAATCATAGGCACATGAAAAAATCTAGGGATATCAAAGCCTAGCGCGTTATAGACGATAATTTGCTTGGGCGTGTTACTCAAATGGTCATCGCCGCGTATCACATCTGTAACGCCCATAAGCGCGTCATCAATGGCTACGACAAAGTTATATGTAGGGCTGCCATCGCTGCGTGCAATGATAAAGTCATCTAATTCTTTGGCATTAATGCTAATATGCCCCTTTACGCCATCATCAAATGTGATAGCTCCCTCAAGCGGGGCTTTTATGCGCACCACTGGCGCGACATTTTGAGGTGGCGTGCCGCTAAAATCTCGGTAGCGATTATCATAGCGTGGCGTTTGTTTATTGCGCTCTTGCTCTGCGCGCAGTTCATCAAGCTCTTGCTTACTCATATAGCAATAATACGCCTTTTTAGAATCTAGCAGCTGCTGAATGTATTGCTTATAAAGCCCAAAGCGTTGGCTTTGATACACCACTTCCCCATCATAGTCTAATCCCACCCATTGAAATGCCTCCAAAATGGCTTGTGTGGCTTCAATAGAGTTTCGCGCCAAATCTGTATCCTCAATGCGGAGTAAGAATTTCCCACCATTTGCGCGCGCATAGAGATAATTAAATAACGCCGTGCGCAGTCCCCCGATGTGTAAATAACCTGTGGGCGAAGGTGCAAAGCGCGTGATGATTGGCTTTTGTGCTGCTTTCATTAGCTTCCTTTGTAATAATCTAGATTCTATAAAAGTAAAGGCGTATTATAGAATCTAGATTCTATAAATTAGCTTGTAAAATGTCTTTGAAAAAGGCATGTTAAAAAGCAAGTTTAAAAGTGGGCTTAAAACGCGCTATTTGTCTCCTTAAATCTTTCATACTACAATTTTATATTTTTAAAAGCGCTAGATATAAATTTTTAAGGAGTAGAAAAGGAGCGGATATGTTTGTTATCACAGGAGGTGGGAGCGGCGGACATTTAGCCATAGCAAAGGCTTTAGCCGAGCAGCTCTATAAAATCAATCAACCAGCCATTTATATTGGCTCGCATATAGGGCAGGATAGAGCGTGGTTTGAGGGGAGTGAGCTTTTTAAAAAATGCTATTTTTTAGATTCTACAGGTGTGGTAAATAAGCGCGGATTAGGCAAGTTTAAGGCATTATTTAAGCAATTTAAAGCCGCTCTCTTTGCGCGCCAGATTCTCAAACAACATAAAGCGCAATGTGTGATTAGCGTTGGGGGATTTAGCGCGGGTGGAGCGAGCATTGGCGCACTTTTGTGTGGTGTGCCGCTTTTTATCCATGAGCAAAATGCCATTAAAGGCAAACTCAATGAGATTCTATCGCCCTTTGCTAAAGCCATATTTGGCAGCTTTGATACAGGATCTAAGCATTTTATTCGCACTTCTTATCCTGTGCGAGATGTATTTTTTGCGCACGCACGGGTGAGGGAGCATATTAGATATGTGCTTTTTCTAGGCGGCTCTCAAGGCGCTAAGGGGATAAATGATTTTGCGCTAAAAATAGCCAAAGAGCTATTACAAAGGGGCATTAGCATTGCTCATCAGTGCGGAGAGAGGGACTTTAGGCGTGTGAAGGAGGCGTATAAAAATCTTGGTATTTTGGAGCAAGTAGATGTGTTTGCTTTTGATAAAAATCTCGTGCAGCGCATAGAGAGGGCAGATATTTGCATAGCGCGTGCAGGGGCTTCAAGCCTATGGGAGATGAGCGCAAATGGGCTTATTGGCGTGCTTGTGCCTTATCCATATGCGGCAAAAGACCATCAGTATTATAATGCGCTAGCCTTTGCAAATGAGGGCTTAGGGCTAGTGATGAGAGAATCTGCGCTCAATGTGCCAGCGGTGCTAGATTTTTTTGATTTTTTAGAAAAAGTAGAGGGCAATCAAACGCATTTAGCGCAAAAATCCCGCCTTGTGATGAGTAAAATTCAGCCAAATGGCGCGCGCGAAATTATCGAGGCGATTAATGCTTTATTGCAAAAATCACAAGACTAAGGCTAATGCTAAGCATCACGCAAGCCACAATGCCCTCCAATATACGCCATGAGCGTTGTGAGCTAAAAAGCGGCGAGAGTGCATTTGCCCCAAATCCTAGAAGTGCAAACCATGCTACAGAAGCGCTAATGCAGCCAAACAAAAATATTGCTTGCGTGTGCGCACTCACGCCAATGCTGCCTAATAATACAATTGTGTCTAAATACACATGAGGATTTAAAAGCGTGATAGCTAGGGTTTTATAAAGGGTTTGTTTTAGTGTTGAATGCGTTTTTTGCACATTAATATTTAGTGCGTGGCTTGCAAATAGGGCGGATTTTAAAGAAGTGTAGCCAAGATAAGCCAAAAATAGCGCGCCCAAAATGGCTAAAAGCTTGCTAGCAAGGCTAGATTCTGAAAAAAGTGTGCCAAAACCTAGCACGCCTACACTAATTAAAACTACATCGCACGCCACGCATAGCGCACACACAGCAAAAGTATGCTCTTTTTTAATCGCCTGCTTTATCACAAAGGCATTTTGCGCGCCTATGGCACTAAAAAGCCCAAAGGAGATGAGAAATCCTTGCAAAAAATCTGGTATAAACATCTATTATCTCCAAATCCCACTTTAAAAATATATGCTTAAAAATGCTTGCGTCAAAAGGGCTAGATTCTATAAAATAGCGCTAGGGCGCATTGTAGCAAATCTTAAATAAACTCTGCTATACTTTTAGCGACCCTTTCATCTAGTGGCCAAGGATACCACCCTTTCTCGGTGGAAACGAGAGTTCAAATCTTTCAAGGGTCGCCATCTATACTATTAATTCAAATATTTTTAAGGACTATGTGTGAGATTAATTTCATGGAATGTCAATGGGCTGCGCGCGTGTATGAATAAGGGCTTTATGGAGTTTTTTAAACAAATTAATGCAGATGTATTTTGCATTCAAGAATCTAAAATGCACCAAAGCCAAGCAGATTTTAACTTCGCGCCCTATCACAGCTACTGGAATAGCGCGGAGAAAAAGGGCTACTCGGGCGTAGTGGTATTAAGCAAGCAAGCTCCTAGTAATGTCGCCTATGATATGGGCATCACTCATCATGATAAAGAGGGGCGCATTATCACCGCAGAATATGCTAGATTCTATCTTGTGAATGTCTATACGCCCAATGCCAAAAGGGAGCTAGAGCGACTAGAGTATCGTATGCAATGGGAAGATGATTTTAGAGCATTTGTGCGTAATCTTGCAAAGCATAAGCCTGTGATTATTTGTGGGGATTTAAATGTAGCACATAACGAAATTGATTTAAAAAATCCCAAAACTAATCGCAGGAATGCAGGCTTTACCGATGAGGAGCGGGGAAAAATGGGTGAGCTTTTAGGGAGTGGATTTATTGATACTTTTAGGTATTTTTATCCCACACTGGAGGGTGCATATAGTTGGTGGAGCTATATGGGCAAGGCAAGGGAGAATAACACAGGTTGGCGGATTGATTATTTTTTATGCTCTGCGAATTTGCAGCCATTTTTAAAAGATGCCAAGATTTATCCGCATATTTTTGGCAGTGACCACTGCCCTGTGGGGCTAGAAATTGATATCTAGATTCTATAAAATAAAAGGCTAGGGCTTTATGAAAGCAAAAATTATTAAACTGCTTGAGTTAAAGCAGCTCTATGGGCGCTATGCGTGCGGTGAGCATTACACGCATTTGCGCACAAACGCCCTAAAGCCGCTATTTGTGCAAAATAGTTTAGAATCTACTATCAAAAACTGCACGCTTTGCAATCGCATAAAGCACTGCAAAGAGCCAATTTTTGGCATTTTGCACCCTCAAAGCACATTGTGTTTTATTAGCGAAATCCCTCTTGTTGATGCGAGTGGACATTTTTTACAAAATAAAAGTGCGATTATGCTTCAAAACATTATCCAACGCGTATTTATGCTCCCACTTACAGCAGTGTCTATACTTTCGCTTGTTAAATGCGATGGGCTTAATCCGCATGTAGATAAAAGCGAGATACTCTCTTGTGTGGGATTTTGCCTTGCGCAATTACAAAAAATCACTCCAAAGGTGTGCATTTTGCTAGGCAATGAAGTCGCAGAGTATATTTTAGGGCGACATTTGGAGCGCGGACAAATTTTATGGCACAATAATAGAAATTTTTTGCTCACACATTCACTCAATGAGCTTGTGCGCAATCCCTCGCTAAAAACAGAGGCGCATACACATTTTCTCATCGCAAAAGGACAATTATGAAAGCTTTTTATCTTGCTCTAATTTTATGTATTGCATTTGTTTCAAATGCGCTTGCTAAAAGCTACATCATATCTCCACTTCCGCTCCCGCAGCAAGAGGTGCTTAATGTAAGCACAGATAAATGCAGCAATTCATGCTTGCTTGATTTTTTCACGCAAGGGCAGGTGTTTTCGTTTATCGCGTTTTTTGACACACATACAGATAATGTAGAGTTGCGTGCCAAACTTGCTGCAGTGCTTAATGATATGGGTATTTTTGAGCAAATGCTCCCCTCCACGCTGCAAAGTGGGGCAAATATTAAACTAGCATTGCTTATGCCTAAAAAAATCATTGGGCGATATTCTGCAAGCAGTATTGATACGATTTTAGCCTACCTTATGGCGCGGGGAAATGATTTTGTATTTGAGATTTTTGATACAGGCGATGAGAGCGGAGCTAATCTTAATAAAACTTATAAAAAAATTGCCGCGGCACATTATGATTTTGTCGTTGCTATCCTTACGCCAAATGGCGCACAAGAGTTTGTAAAGCTTGATATAAGTCTGCCCACCTACTTGCCAACTATTAACAAAAAGCAGATTCTATCCCACTCTATCCCGCAAAATCTTATCTTTGGCGGTATTGATTATGAAGCACAAATTGAGCTATTGCTCTCTTTAGCGGGTAATAAAGACATTGTCGCATATAATGATAGCAGTTATCTTGGGCGGAGTTTGGGCGAGATGCTAAGGAAAAAGACTAATCGCATTGTGTTAGAAGAGGTTATAGATTCTCAATCTGCTACTACATTTGCCCAAAAGCTCGCAAGTCATGAGCCAAAAATAGCAGATAATGTGATATTTTTTAACACGCCTGTGATTAAAACAGGGCTTATGGCTTCACAGCTCGCCCTCTCTAAAAAAAGCCCTGATAAACTTCTCTCCACGCAAATTAACTTTAATCCCGCGCTTTTGCTGCTTATTCAAAAAGATGATAGAAAAAATTTATTTATCACTAATGTGATTAATAATAAAAATGCGCATTTAGTGGAGTATGCTTCGCTGCTTGGAGGGGATTTGCGCTATGATTGGGTAAATTATTCAACCGCCATAGGTGTGGAGCAGCTCATTTCTGCATACATTAGCCAAAATAAACGATTTTTTGATGAGCGCGTAAAAGATTCTCAAATAGAGTATGTCAATAGAATCTACAAGAGCAATGCAAAAAATTTCTATGAGCAAAGATAGCCTATTTCCATTTAGCTTTGATAATAGCGCGTGCAAGGATTGCGGAGGCAAGTGCTGCACGGGTGAGAGCGGCTATGTGTTTGTTAGCATTCAAGAAATGCAAGACATTGCTCAAAGCTTGCAATTAAGCTTTGAGTCTTTTACGCTGCAATTTGTGAGGAAAGTGGGATATAGATTTTCGCTCATTGAAAAAAGCTATGAAAATGGCTTAGCTTGCGTATTTTTTGACACTCACACAAGGCAGTGTGGCATTTATGCGCATCGTCCCGCGCAATGCCGCAGCTTTCCATTTTGGGAGGCACATAGACATCTTGATAGTAAAGCCCTTGCGCTCTTAAGGCAGGAGTGCGCTGGCATTATCACTAAACAAAAGGAGTAGTATGAAAGCGATAAAAGCTCTAAGCGCGATATTAATGCTATGCTGTTTGGTTTGCGCAAGCTATGGGGCATTTGACGAGGATAGCTATCTTTTTGAAGCCGTTGAGCTAGAGGCGCAAAATCAATTTGATAAGGCAAGAGATACATATTTAGTGCTGTATGAGGAGACCAAAAAACTAGAGTATCTTAAAGAAGCTATTTTGCTCTCCTCCATGCTTGATAACCCTTCTGCTACGCTTGATTTTGCCAATGAATACATCGCAAAAGGCGGGGAGAAAGATATCACTATGCACAAAATCTTTTTAGATTCTTATCTTAAATTAGGTTTGAGTGAGCGCGCCTTTGAGGAAGCAAAAATTATTGCAAAAAGCGAAGATTCGCCTCTTTTAAATGATATTTTAGGCTCGCTTTATGCCTCAAAGGGCAAGTTTAAGGAGGCTTTGGAGTATCTTAATAAGGCGTATGAGCAGACAAAACTACAAGATGTGCTGCAAAAAATTATTACCATTTATCTTGCGCAATCTCGCCAAGATGAGGCGCTAAAGGCTTTAGATACGCATATTGAGCTTTATGGCTGCACAGGGAATTTTTGTAAATTTAGCATTGATGTGTATTCGCGCTTTTCGCAAGTTGAAAAGATTGAGGAGCTTTTTAAGCGTGCCTTTGAGAATGCTCCAACCATTGAAAACGCACAGAATCTTATTCTAATTTATGCCTATCAAAAAAAGTTTAAGCAAGCCTCCGACATAGCTGCGCAATTTCCTTTTAAACCAGAAGTGTTGCTAGAGCTTTATATCGCGCAAGAAGACTATCTGAATGCCTCTTTGCAGGCAAAATACCTTTATGAGGAGCATAAAAACCCCTATTTTTTGGCTCTAGAGCAGGTTTATGCCTTTGAGGCTTTGCACAATAAGCAAGATATAAAGCAAATAAAGCGCATTGCGACAAATCTCCAAAATGCGCTCACCCTTATGCGTAATCCTCCCAAAGATACACCTAAAGATAGCCGCGTTGATGTTTCATTGCAGCATTCGCAAAATAGTGAGATAGGCTTTTTTCTTAATTTCTTAGGCTACTTGCTTATTGATTATGATATTGATGTCAAAGAGGGCGTGGGGCATGTGAAAAAAGCGCTTGAAATCTCGCCGCAAAATCCTGCCTATTTAGATTCTCTCGCGTGGGGATATTATAAGCTTAAAGATTGCAGCGCGGCAAGAGAGCAGTTTAGCCTTATTCCTGAAGATGAGATAAAAAAAGAGCAAGAATTGCAAGAGCATAAAAAAATGATTGAAAAATGCGGACTTTAGGTAATTATAGAATCTAGATTCTATAGCATTATAGCATTGCCCTATACACTCATTTCATAGAGCCTTTTGCGCTCGCTTGAGCTAGCGATATTAAGCTGCTGGCGGTATTTGGTAATCGTGCGGCGCACCATTTTTAAATCAAATTTATCCTCCACCATTTTAAGAATTTTTAAATCACTCAAAGGCTTTTTCCTATCCTCATTTTTTACAAGGCTAAGGATAAAGTCCTTGATTGAGGCATTTGAAGTATCCCCATCAATGGCAGCTGTAAAAAAGCTTTTAATGGGGAAAATACCCCTATCGCACTCCAAATATTTATTAGCAATCGCGCGCGAAATCGTGCTAGGAGCATACCCCAAATCTTGGGCGATATCTTTAAGCTTCATAGGGCGGATTTCACCCCCCATAAAAAAATCATATTGATTTTCACGCAGTGCAATGGCGATTTTTAAAATCGTAGCCTTACGCATATCAAGCGCATCGACTAAATCCTTTGCCTCTTTTAATTTATTTTTTAAAAACTCCGCGCCCTCTCCTTTAATGCGCTCATTTTTTAACTTCTCTTCAATCAAAATCTTGGGATAATACGCATCATTAATAGAGACTTCAAGTTCATAAGTGGTATTTTTAAGACTATCATTTTTAATGCGCTCAAAAATAAAAATATCAGGGATTACTTCGGCTTCTCGCGCACCAAACTCAATAGCAGGGGGATTTTTAAAAGTTTTAATCGTTTTCATCACTTCATTATAAAGCGGATTATTTTTATATTTGCTATGATTATGCAAATCGCGTATCACACGCACTGCAAGTTCATAACACTCGCCTTCTAGCTCGGTATTATCAAGCTGGAATAAAAAAGATTCTATCACATCTTTTGCGCCCACACCATAAGGCTCTAAGTAAGCAAATCGCTTTCTTACGCGCTCAATCTCTTCTTCTTGCACGCCCATTTCTAGCGCTAACTCGCCCACTGCAATATCCAAATACCCCTCATCGTTAAGATTTTCTATAATTTTTAGCGCAATATTGCGCGATGTGGCTGTGGGGAAAAGTGTAGAATCTATTTGCTCCTCTAGCACTTCATAGAGGCTCTGCTCGCTAATGTATGCAGATTCAAAGCTTGTATTTGCACTCATAGAGCGAGTGGCTATGGATTTTTTATGACTTTTGCTTTGCAGGCTTTGTGTGATTTGGCTCTCCACACTCGCATAAGGATTAGATTCAGCTATGGCATTTAGTGTATCTTCAAGCTCCATAACGCCGCTTTGTAAAATGGGCAACCAGCTCTTAAGCGTAGTGGAAAGTCGCGCTTTGACATTGAGATTTCCGCGTAATTTGCCCCCTACACTCATGCTTTAAAATGCTCTCCTAAATAATATTTGCGCACCAATTCATTAGAATAAATCTCCTGCGCATTGCCGCTTGCTAGCAGCGCGCCGCTTTTAATCACATAAGTGCGCGAGCAAACCGAAAGCGTTTCGCGCACATTGTGGTCAGTGATAAGCACGCCAATATTCAGCTTTGTGAGTTTTAAAATAATATTTTGTATATCGCTCACAGCGCGCGGGTCTACCCCTGCAAAAGGCTCATCAAGCAAAATAAACTGCGGGTCTTTAATAAGTGCGCGAGCAATCTCTACGCGCCTGCGCTCCCCACCGCTTAGACTTACGCCTTTGCGCGTGCGGATAGGCTCGATATTAAACTCTTCAAGCATATTTTCAATTTTTAATTGGCGATTTTTCACATTTTTTATACTAATTTCAGCCGCAAGCATGAGATTTTCCTCCACGCTTAAGTCCTTAAAAATGCTTGATTCTTGGGGCAGATAGCCAATGCCTAAATTTGAGCGTTGATGCAAGGGGAGCTGCGTAATGTCATTATCATTAAGCATTACCTTGCCAGAGCTTGGGTGCAATAGCCCGCAAATCATATAAAATGTAGTGGTTTTGCCTGCACCATTTGGCCCTAAAAGTCCCACAACCTCGCCGCTTTTAACCTCCAAAGACACATCTTGCACAATTTTTGTTTTTTTAATATGTTTGCTAAGATTTTGTGCGTAGAGTGTATTCATAAGCTCACCTCATAGATTCTATCTTGTTGCCCTTGTGTTGGTGTGATGTGAATGCCTATGACATGGAAGCCGCTAGTTTTAAGCAAATTTTGCATATTATTATCCCCCCATTCTACAAAGTGCAAGCCCTCCTGCATAAGCATATCAAGTAAGCCTAGCTCGAGCATATCTTGTGGGCTTTTGCGATACATATCATAATGGTAGATAGCGCCATATTGCGCACTTTCATAGGCTAGTGCTAGGCTAAAAGTAGGGGATTGCACTTGTGTGGATTTATGCTTTTGTGTATGCTCCACAAACGCGCGCACAAGCGTTGTTTTGCCACTGCCTATCTCTCCTTGCAATAGCACAATATGGCCATTTTTTAGCATAGCCCTTAAGTCATTGCATAAAATATATAAATCCGCCTCTATAAGCCTATAATTCATCACTTCTCTCCCTGTGTGATGACATCTTTAATGCCTACACTATTATTAATGGCTTCTATGATGTTGCGATTTTGGACTAGGAATGCTTCCTTGGTATTTTTAGGCGTAGATTCTGTAACAGATTCTGGAGCAGATTCTGTGATTATAGAATCTGTAGAGTGAGGTGTAGCCATAGGCGCATCTTGCGCATTTAAAATATGCGGTTGGGTGGATTTTACATGTGTGGGCGGTGTAGATTCTGTAGGTGGCGCGGGATTAGCATTTTTGGCAACCTGCTCAATTTGTGTTTGCGTGCCAAAGACATCAGCCACTAGCGCTTTAATGATTTTAGCATGCTCTCTTAAAAGCTCTTTATCCGCACCTTGAGCCTTGCTCTGCCAGCGCAAAAGATGATTTTCAAAGCTCACAAAGCTTACATTTTGCTCAAAAACCTCGCCTAAGCGCATATTGCGGTCTTTGATTTTAGTGATGAGATTATTAAAGCGTATTTGCGCATTCATAGGCTCTTTAGCGGGTGTATGCGTAGTAGGCGCGCTTGTGTGGGATTGTGCTGCTTGAGGGCTTGGCGTTTGGGCAATATTTTGGGGATTTGTCATCTCTGTAGCAGGTGTGCGCGTAGAATCTTGCCCAAAAAGCTCGCCCTCAAGCTCCTCTATCATAGATTCTATATCTTTGACTTTGAGGGCTTCTTGCATTTTCATAGCGCATAAAAGTAGCACAAACGCTCCATCAGTATTAAGCCAAAGCAGGCTTTTAGATTCTGTAAGAATGCGCGCAAATCGCTCAAGCAGCAAGGGCGGAAAATCTACATCTTTTTGCAAGAGCTTATCTTTTAAAAAGAGCATCATTTCATCAATTATCATTTCGCATTCGTATTCGTAGAAAGTATCAAGGATATTTTGCATACTTTGACTATCTTTGCGCAAAATACTTTGAAAAAAATCACTCAATACTTGTGGGTCAATAACGCCTAGCATTTGGCTTACTTGCGCTACTTCAATGTGATTTTTGCAAAAAATAATAGCCTGCTCAAGCAGCGTTAGCGTATCGCGTAGGCTTCCTGCACCGCTACGCGCGATAATATCAAGGGCTTGAGGCTCATAGCTCACATTTTCTTTATTTAAAATATTAGCAATATGCTCTATGACTAGCCTATGGGAGATTTGCTTAAATCTAAAATGCTGCGTGCGGCTTAGAATGGTCGCTGGGAGCTTGAGCGGGTCAGTGGTAGCAAGGATAAATTTCACAAACTCTGGTGGCTCTTCAAGCGTTTTTAAAAGCGCATTAAACGCCTCTTTGCTTAGCATATGCACTTCATCAATGATAAAAATTTTATATCGTCCAAGGCTTGGGCGGTATTTTGTCTGCTCAATGACGCGCTTAATATCATCAATCCCGCGCGAGCTTGCTGCGTCCATTTCAATAATATCAATATGCTTATTTTGCAGAGCTGCTACACAGCTAGCGCACTCACCACAAGGCGTGCTAGTAGGTCCCTTCTCGCACTCTAGCGCGCGCGCAAAAATTCTAGCCGAGCTAGTTTTTCCGCTCCCACGCAAACCGCTAAAAAGATAGGCATGCGAGATATGTTTAGAATCTAGCGCGAGTGAGAGCGTTTGAGATATGGCATTTTGCCCCACTAAGTCGCTAAAGCAGGTAGGGCGGTATTTTAACGCTAAAGCAGTGGAGGACATTTTTACCTTTCCTAAGGCGCAAATGAGTTGCGCAAAATAAAGCGCAATTGTATAAAAAGATTCTACAAATTAGCTTGAAAATTTTAAATTTTACGCCCTATGATGCCCTCAAATAATTTTTAATTTTTTCATACGCTTCTTGAATGCGCCTAAATCTATCGCTATAGCTCTCAATGACCTGCTCATCTTGCCCAAAGACATTATCAGGGTGGTATTCTTTGGCAAGTTTGAGATAGTTTTTTTTCACAAGCTCAAAATCATCTTGATAATGGCACTCTAAAGTCATATAGCAGCCTCTAAGCACACGCTCTTCATCGGTGAGAAAGGAATCATCAAAGCTGCCTAGCCCACCGCGATTTTTAAAGCTATCATAATCAAAATCCAAAATCACATTATGAATGACCTTAAAGCTAATAAGATTCATTATACTTTCCCAAAAATAGGGCTTTGTGCTATCTAGATAAATCTCATCTCTATCGCAGCCCACATAATAGTCCTCAAAAATATGCGCGATATATCGCCTAGCCACGCTATTTGCCTTGTCCATTTTAAGCATAACGCGCTTTGTGTTAAGCAGGCGCAAAGAAATCTTAACGCGCTCTATGAGTGAGTTTTTCCCTACAATTTTAATGCGTATGGGGAGATAGGTAAAATCAAGCAGATATTTTAAATCCTGCAGCGGCTCCTCAATGGGGCTTTGCATAGAATCTGTGGTATCTAAATGGGGGGTATCTTTGGGCGGATTCTGTAAATTTTCGATGAGATTGTGGAGCTTTTGATGTTTTTCATCTTGCCCAAAGGCGTGATATGCCCAATTTACCAAATAGTCTTTCTTAAAACGTTCGCCATCATCAAGGATAAGCACCGTGCGCGACAAACGATAGCTTTTTGAAAAATATTTTTCTGCATAGGCTAATGCTTTGTGTAAAAATTCATTATCTTCTTCAACGGTGATTTGAATATATTTTTCTAGCAGCGTTACATTCATTCCTTGCACATATCCTTTGCATCTTTTACCTCTAGTTTAAGCAAATGCAGTTCCTAATCTTTACTCATCTTTTACAAGCGCGCTTATGGTTTTAAAAGATGTATGCGCGCTATCGCCTAAGATTGAAAATAAAATAGATTCTGTAGGTAGCACGCCAACCCCTTGAAAGCGCAAAAATTCAAGGGCTAAATGATAAGCGCTCTCTTTGCGCGAGCTTGTCGCATCAGCTGCAAGCAGGCATTTATAGCCCAAATTTTGCGCTTGCATAATGCTCTGTAATACACAAATATGGCTCTCTATCCCAAAAAACACCAAAGTTTTACGCTTGCTTTGCCCAATGTGTGCCTTTATATCTGCGTCATCAAATATACCAAAGCTTGTTTTTGCGAGTATGTGGGTATTTTGAGGGATTTTAAGAGTCTCTATCGTGCGCCCTAAGCCTTTGGGATACTGCTCTGTGATAAGTGTGGGAATGTCTAAAATATGCGCAGATTCTAATAAAATGCGTGTATTTTTAAGGATTTCATCGTGTCGCGCCATAGCTGGTAAAAGTCGCTCTTGCATATCAAGGCAGATAAAAAGTATTTTTTTTGCTTTAAGCGTCATCATTGCTCCTTGTGTTCATAGATTCTGTATTTTATAGAATCTAACCTTTAAGATGAAGTTGTAAGACCACGCATACTTTTCACAATTGCGATACAATCACCCTCGTATCCCGCGCAATGACTAGCTCTTCATTCGTTGGGATTACACACACCTTGACTTTAGAATCTGCAGTGGAGATAATAGCCTCCTGCCCGCAGATATTGTTTGCCTCCTCATCGAGTTTCACACCTAAAAATTCAAGCTGTTTGACAATCATACCGCGTATAAATTTTGCATTCTCCCCCACACCTGCGCAAAAACTCACCGCATCAACACCATTCATCGCCGCACAATATGCGCCCACATATTTCATCACACGATAGGCAAACGCATGGCGCGCAAGTTTAGCACGCTCATCTCCGCTTAAATCCGCATCTAATAAATCTCTAAAATCACTTGAAACGCCAGAAATGCCTAGCACACCAGATTTTTTATTTAAAATATTTAAAATACTTTGAATGTCTAAATCCTCTCTTTTAGAGATGTATTCTAAAATAGCAGGGTCTAAATCCCCGCTACGCGTCCCCATAATTAAGCCCTCCAAAGGCGTTAGCCCCATACTTGTATCCACGCATTGCCCATTTTTAATGGCTGAAATTGATGAGCCATTCCCCAAATGGCAAACAATAATTTTAGATTGCGCATAATTTAAGCCCAAAAATTCCGCTGTTTTTTGCGAGACATACTTATGGCTTGTCCCATGAAAGCCATATCGGCGCACTTTGTGCTTTTCATACCATTCATAAGGCACGCCATAAATATAGGCATGCGGGGGCATACTTTGATGAAATGCTGTATCAAAAACGACCACCATAGGCGTATCGGGCATTTTTGCTTTGCACGCCTCAATGCCCATTAAATGCGCAGGATTATGCAATGGCGCTAAGTCAGAGCATTCTTTTATGCGGCTAATGACATAATCATTAACTAGCACAGATTCTTTAAAAAACTCGCCCCCATGCACCACACGATGTCCAATAGCATGAATATCATCTAGTGATTTAATAACGCCATCTTGTTTATCTGTGAGTGATTGCAGCACTAACTCAACAGCTTTTGTGTGATTTGGTATATCCTCTCTACGCGCAAAGTTGCTATCATTTTTGCTTTTATAGTGCAATGTCCCGCCATCAATGCCTATTCTATCGCAAATGCCAGAGGCTAGCACTTCTTCTGTATAGGCATTGATAAGTTGAAATTTAAGTGATGAGCTTCCGCAATTCACAACTAACACATTCATGCTTTCTCCTTAAGGGTTAAAAACTTTTGTTATTTGGCTTGCAGGGCAGTGATTGCCACCACACCCACGATATCATCAGCACTACAGCCGCGCGATAAGTCATTCACAGGTGCGCTCATGCCTTGCGTAATAGGTCCATAGGCTTGGGCTTTGGCTAGTCTTTGCACGAGTTTGTAGCCGATATTCCCCGCATCTAAATCAGGGAAAATAAGCACATTTGCTTTACCTGCGACATTTGAGCCTTTGGCTTTAGAGGCACCCACACTTGGCACAATGGCTGCATCAAGCTGCAATTCTCCATCAATTTTAAGATGTGGGGCTAGATTTTTAGCTATTTGCGTGGCTTGGATAACTTTATCTACATCGGCATGGGCTGCACTGCCATAAGTAGAATGGCTAAGCATAGCCACTATGGGTTCATCTTGCATAATGGATTGAAAACTTTTAGCGCTTGATAGGGCGATATTAGCTAGCTCCTGCGCGTTTGGATTCTGACAAAGCCCACAATCAGCGAAAATAAAGTTCCCCTTAAATCCATAATCGCAATCAGGCACTATCATAATAAAAAAGCTTGATACTAGCTTAGAATCTGCTGCCACGCCCACAATCTGCAGCCCTGCGCGCAAGACATTTGAAGTAGGGTTTATCGCTCCAGCCACCATACCATGAGCTTTATGAGATTTAACAAGTGCTGCGCCAAAGTATAGACTATCATGAGTAAGCAATGTTTGGGCTTGGATTCTATCCATACCCTTATGGGCGCGCAGCGTAACGAGCAAATCTATAAGCTCATCTCTTAACACTTGCTCTTTGGGGCTAAAAAAGCTAGCTTTTTCTAGCGTTTGTGTGGGGAGATTATGAGCTTTAGCGTAGGATAGAATCTCATCTTTGTCCCCCACTAAAATAATATCTGCAAAATCTTTGTCTAAAATCTTTGCAGCTGCTTCTAGCGTGCGCACTTCTAGCGTTTCGGGCAAAACAATGCGCTTTTTATTAGCCTTTGCGCGCGCGTAAATACCCTCCATAAAGCCCTTATTCATAAGCTCCTCCTGTGTGTTTAATAACTTTCATCTTAGACTAAGTGTGTTTAATTTACACACAGATTAAAAAGTGAGCCACTTTTAGTGTGTATTTTTGATACAAAATATAAATTTTTCACGCCCCGCATACTAAAGTCAAAAAATAGGCAAAAAATTAAACTAAAGCGCGCCAAAGCAAGTGCTTATCTTAAAGCACAAAAATATCAAAAGGATAATTTTTCCCAAAAGATTTCAAGTCTAAATACGCATCAATGAGCTTATATTCACCCTTTGCATGCAAGCGATGGCGCTCTTTTGCCTTATCAATCATCTCAAGTTCAAACAAGACATAAAATAATGCCATTTCAGCCTTTTCATCATTATCTGCGCACTCCTCAAAGAATCTAATCCATTCATCAGGAGCAAATACGCCCTTACTCTCAATGGCATAATGGATATATTCCATCGTGTCAGTGCCAACATTTTTAAGGGATTGGCGCATATATTTAGCATCTATGGCTTTGGGGTATTTAAGGAAAATTTTAAACATCTCTTGCACAAGGCTTTGTGTAAGTGTGAGATTACAAATGCGTGCAAATAGTTTATCAAACTCCTTTGGTTCAGCATTTTTTAGGATTTCTAGCACGGCGTATTGTTTAAGCTCAATGGGATAATCCTCATCTAAGATTTGAAAGCCAAATTTATAATTAGCCGTAATTTTATTTTTTAGATTCTGTAAATTAAACTTATTATCCCTGCTTAAACGATAGCTTTTTAAATCCACGACATTTCCGCTCATCACGCTTTTATAATCCTCAAAGAGCGTATCAATTTTGCGATTAAAGCTCTCCATAGAATCTAGACGCGGCTTAAGGTAGAATCTCTGCAAGATTTTAGACAAATCACCAAAAGCCTTGCGCTTATAGACGCGGCTTTTTATGGGTTGATTAAGCGCTTGCTCATTAATTTGTGAAAGCAGTTTATCATAGTCATTTTTGCGATAATATTCCTCCAGCAAATCTCTCGCCCACACAGATGCAAAAAACGCTAGCGTAATAATAAAAAACACCAGCACAATGCACACAATCCACACCGCTAAGGGCAGTGTAAAGCTTAGAGAACTAAAAGGCAGCGCGTAAGTGTAGCTTTGAGATTCTAAGCTATAGACATATATGCCAAGCACAAGGGCAAAAAATATAGAAAACAGCACATAATATTTTAATTTCATCATCTCTCCTTTTTTTGCATTTTTTCAAACAGCTCGCGGCAATTAATGCAGAATTTAGCGTGAGGCTTGACTTTTAAGCGCTCTACATCGATTTGGTCATCGCACATTTCACAGATTCCAAAAATGCCATCTTTAATTTTTTGCAGCGCATTGCAGATTTCACGCACTTCATTATGATATAAATCAATCATACTCATTTCAAAGCTCCCTTGTAGCCTCGCTCCTACAATATCGCCCGCATCTTTATAGTGCGTATCTTGGATATGCCGAATGCGCGTGTTATTATTATCAATATTCTCACAAAGCTTACTTAAACGCTCACTCAAAAGCCTCTCAAAAAAACCATAATCCATACAAACCCCCTACTTATGATACGGATGGGCATTTAAAATGCTAAGCGCCCGATAAATTTGCTCGCACAATACAAGCTTTGCAATCTTATGACTAAAAGTCATAGCGCTCAAGCTCACACTTCTGCACATTTGCACAAAGCCCTCCTCAAGCCCATACGCCCCACCGATGAAAAACTGCACAAGGCGGGCAGATTCTAAAAGGTTGGCAAAGCTTATAGAATCATAGCTCTTCCCCTGTGGGTGCAGGGCGATATTAAGCGCTAAAGGTTTAATGTATGAGTGAAAAGTCTGTGTGTAGGACTGCTGGGCTTTGATAGATGAGATTTTTTGCGCCTTTAGCACGGAGGGAGGGAGGAGCTCAAAGATTTTTACTTCTGCGCCAAATTGTCTGCACTGCATGCAAAACTCCTCCTCTAAGACCTGAAATGCCGCATCTTTTTTAGCTATGGCGTAAATGTTTATCTGCATAGTTTGGGTTAAGCATTGTGCTTAAATCACTCAAAGTTTTTTTCAAATCTTTGCGATTTACTACCATATCAATGAGACCATGCTCTAGGAGAAATTCTGCCGTTTGAAAGCCCTCTGGCAAGTCCGCCCCAATAGTCTGCTTAATCACGCGCGGTCCAGCAAAGCCAATAATTGCGCCAGGTTCGGCAATAATAATATCTCCCAAAAATGCAAATGAAGCACTCACTCCCCCAAAAGTGGGGTCAAGCAGCACAGAAATAAAGGGCAAGCGCGCTTGTGAAAGCCTATTTAGCGCAGCAGAAGTCTTTGCCATTTGCATAAGTGAGAAAGTAGATTCTTGCATTCTAGCTCCCCCGCTTGTGGATAAAATAATAAGTGCTTGCTTTTTATCTAGCGCCCTATTAATGGCGCGCACAATCTTTTCCCCCTCTACAGAGCCTAAAGAGCCTCCCATAAAGGCAAAATCAAATAGCACCATTTGAACTGCCACATCTAAAATCACCGCCTCACCAGCAATCACAGAACTTGCTCTGCCTGTTTTTTCCTCGCCCTCTTGTATGCGCTTTTTATAACTTTTTTTATCCACAAACTCAAGCGGGTCGATAGGACGCAGATGTTTATCCACTTCCACAAAGCTATCGCAAAGCATTTCTATGCGCTCATTAGCGGAGATTCTAAAATGATAGTTGCATTTGGGGCAGATGTGAGATTGAGAAAATACCTCTTTGTAATACATAATAGCATTGCAGTGCGGGCATTTAATCCAATGACTTGGCGCATCATTGCTTTGACTTTGCGTCTTATGCTCTTCTTTTTTGCTCTTAAACAAATCGCCCAAACCCATTAACTATCCTTATGCTGTTGTAAATAAAAATGCGCGAATAATATCAAAAATATGTTTATCTTTGCTTATAAGCGTAAAATTCTTTGTGCTAATATGCCACAAAGGCTCACATATAAACAATCCTGCTTTGCTATCATAAGTGCGCATATTGCCTGCAAAAAGCATAAAATTTACTTCAAATGCCTTTGCCATAGAAAGCGCACTTGCACCCAAAGAGCGAAATTTTAAGCCATTTTCATACAAAAATGCCGCGATATGCGGATTGGTATATGCTTTTTCAAAGATACCACATTTTGCTTGTGGGCTTTGTGCGGTGCTAAGTGGCGTTTTAGAATCTATACTTTTATCCCCACACATTAGGCTAAAAGTCACATCGCCCACTCGCGCAATAGCCTCCTGTGTGCAGAAATTAAAAATAATGGCTTCTTTTACCTTGCCATGTTTATCACAAAGTGCGAGCGAAGAGCCATAATAGGGGATATGCGATAAAAAATTATCGCTCCCATCAAGGGGGTCAAGCACAATATAATCACTCCCCTCACCCTGCACAAAGCCGCTCTCTTCAGAATCTACGCTCGCTAGAGGCAGTAAATATTTCATATAAATCTGCTCGCTTAATAAATCCGCTCCAATACTCACATCACCGCCAGCACCGCGAGAGTGGAGGGCGTATAGATTCTGTGTGTGTTGCCTTAGGAGGGGGAGAATTTCTTGTGTGGCTTTATGCGCTGCTTGCAAAAATCTACTCATAACCTTACCGCTTAAATTATATTAAGCTAGAATTATGCTCTGTATTTTCTTAAAATAAGGATAGAGGCGTGCAAGGCTATATTTTGCATATACAAACAACGCGCACAGAAGATGTGATTGTAAAAATTTTAACGCCCCAAAGCATTAAAAGCCTGTATAGATTCTATGGCGCGCGCCATAGCATTATTAATATCGGGCGCAAAATCGACTTTGAGGAGCAGCCACAATCTACTTTCCTCCCAAAATTAAAAAATATCTTGCATTTAGCGCACAAATGGGAGTTTGACACGCATCGCTATTATGTGTGGCAGCATTTTATAAAGCTTTTATACAAGCATTTATTTGATGTATATGAAGTGCCTAGATTCTATTTTGATTTGCTAGAGGAGGGCGCGCATAAGCTTGAGAAGCAAAATCCTAAGCGTGTAGCCCTTGAGATGTATGCCAAATTGTTAGATTTTGAGGGTAGGGCGCAAAAAGATACAAATGCGGTATGTTTTATTTGCCAAGAGCGTGTTATAGAATCTGTAGCGCTTGGGCGCGCCTTTGTCTTTGCGCACCAAACTTGCATCGGGGGGAGAAGCTTTGATATAGCGCAGATTCTATCTTTTTTGCGCACTCAAAGCAGTATTTTGCTTGAAGATGATGTGGTAGATGAATTATGGGAAATTTTAGGACTAGGATTGTAAAAATTAGCTTTAGTTAAACTTAATTAAGAATATTTAAGCTTAATTATTTTAAAATCTGCAGTGCGTCTAACGCATATCTTACAATCTGAAGGAGAAACCATGTCATACGCAAAAAATGTTCTAAAAAAACTCAAAGAGCAGTATCCTTCGCAGATACTTTTTCACCAAGCTGTGGAGGAAGTTTTTGAATCACTAGAGCCAGCACTTCATAAGGATAAAAAATATGAATCCTATGCCATTTTAGAGCGTCTCACAATCCCAGATAGAGAAATCCACTTTCGTGTAAGTTGGGTTGATGATAATGGTAAGATTCAGACAAATCGCGCTTATCGTATTGAATTTAACTCCGCTATTGGACCATATAAGGGCGGTTTGCGCTTTCACCCAAGTGTAAATGAGGGCGTGATTAAATTTCTAGGCTTTGAGCAGATTCTAAAAAACTCTCTCACAACGCTTGCTATGGGCGGCGGTAAAGGTGGAAGTGACTTTGACCCAAAGGGCAAGAGTGAGGGTGAGATTATGCGTTTTTGCCAAGCTTTTATGAATGAGCTATATCGCCATATTGGCGCTACTACCGATGTGCCTGCGGGTGATATTGGCGTGGGCGGCAGAGAAATTGGCTTCCTTTTTGGACAATATCGCAAGCTTACAAACTGCTTTGAGGGCGTGCTTACAGGCAAGGCTCTCGCGTGGGGCGGTAGTTTAGTGCGCACAGAGGCTACAGGCTATGGCTGCGTGTATTTCGCACAAGAAATGCTTAAAGCGCGCGGAGAGAGCTTGGAGGGCAAGGTATGTAGCGTTTCAGGCGCAGGCAATGTGGCTATTTATACTATTGAAAAACTCTATCAACTTGGTGCGAAGCCCGTTACAGCTAGCGATTCAACAGGTATGATTTATGACAAAGATGGCATTGACTTAGCATTGCTTAAAGAAATTAAAGAAGTTAAGCGCGGCACACTTGCAGAATATGCCAAAGCACGCAAAAGCGCGCAATACACAAAGGTAAGCGAATATCCCAAAGATAGCAATCCCTTGTGGGCAATCCCCTGCTTTGCAGCATTCCCAAGTGCGACACAAAATGAGCTTAATGGAAATGACGCTAAACACTTGCTCGCTAATGGTTGTAAATGCGTGAGTGAGGGCGCAAATATGCCATCAACCATTGAGGCAGTGCATCAGTTTATCCAAGCAAAAATCTGCTATGGTCCGGGCAAAGCGGCAAATGCCGGTGGCGTGGCTGTGAGCGGGCTAGAAATGGCACAAAATGCGAGTATGAATCCATGGACTTTTGAGGTGGTGGATAAGCGCTTGCATGGCATTATGGAGAGCATATTTACTAATGCTGCAGAGACAGCTAAAGAATTTGGCGAGCCTACTAATTTGGTGCTAGGCGCAAATATCGCAGGCTTTAGAAAAGTCGCTGGTGCTATGATAGACCAAGGCGTGATTTAATCTTATAAGCACTACAAACGCGGGATTTACTCCCGCACTTTTTTATTTTTAATTCATTTTAGAATCTTCCCACATCTTGCGTAAAGTGATAATGTCTTTATCTTGTAAGAATTGCAAGCCCTTTTTTGCTACAAGATTTTCTATAAATGCCCAAAATTCGCTAATAAAGGGATTTGCCGCCGCGCTCTGCTTTAGCATTTTTTGCAAAATTAAATGCTCTTTTTGCAAACTTAGCTCAATGCTCCCACGCAAGGCTTTCCAAGTGTTGTAGTAATGCAGTTTTACCTTAAACATAAAGCCTTTAGAATCTTCAATCACAAAGCCCTCAATGTATCTGCCTTGCGTGTTTTTATCGCTTTTAGAATCTAAAGTAGATTCTATAAATTTGCTAGATTCCGCGCTAGATTCTATAAATTTAAAATCTACCTTGCAAACTTCTTGTATAAAATGCTCTAGCTCTGCGCTATCAAGCAATTTACACGCTCTAATCTTTAGCTTAAATCCATAAGTTTTAGCCAAATTTTCCAACTCGCTAAAGGGCAATTTTTTAGAATCTAAGGTATTAAAAATTGCATCTAATAAAATAATTTGTGGCGCGTCATACTCGATAATATGCGGGTCAAAGCACGGCTCTATTACTTCAAAAATAAGGCTAAGATTGTTTGATTTTAAGAAATATTTAAGCTTATTTTTAAGCTTTTCGCCATTATTTTCGCTCCTATTTTTATGCACACTCTCTTGGCTAGATTCTGTAAAATTTATAGAATCTAAGCTCATAAAATGTGCATCAAAAAGACTTTTAAACATCGCACTATACTCGCTTGTAGGGTCTGATTTAGAAGTTAGGAAAAACTCATCATTATCCACGCTTAAAATCCCTAAATATCCATTCTCCTTAACATACACATTTAGCGGATATGCGAGATTTTCTTTTATAGAATCTAGGCTTAAATGCGGCATTTCATTAAGATTAAAAAACTTATTATAGCTTCTAGCTAGGATTCTAGGCGCTTCAATATCCACAAAAAGCCCTCGCGCCTTGCAAGTAAGGGCATTCCACGATTTAGCAAAAAAGGCTTTTGGCGAGAAATTAAAGCTAGAAATGCGCTCATTAAAAAACTTCTTTTCGCGCACCATAGGCGATTTGCGCATATCCTCAATAAGCTTTAAGAGATTATAGGTCTCCATATACTCAAGCGCGTTTTTATGCAAATCATTTTTCACATAAATCTCGCTAAAGCCATCATTGTGGGAAATTACGCGGATTTTGTCGTTAGATTCTAGGCTAGATTCTGTGGGGGCAGATTCTGTAACTTTTGTAGCATTTTTAGAATCTGCATTTTTAAGGCATTCGTTAGGCTGTTTGAAATGAGAATCTATATGCTCAAGTGTTACTATGCGTAACGCTCCGCCAAATTCTACCTTACCCTCTAGCACAAAATTTTTTTGTTCATAGCGCAGCGGCAGCTCCTCTTTATTCCTATGCCCAAAGACTTGAAATTCGCCCTCTTTGCTATTATGCGTAAAACTACTCGCGCATACGCTCACATCGCCATAATCTCCGCTTCCATAAATCAAATTATGCGTAGAAATTAAAAGCAAATTATGAGGCAAACTAGGCAGACCACCATGCGTTACAAGCACCTTTTTTGTGCATTTAGATTCTATACTTTCATTACAATTTGTAACATTTTGCGCGGCTTTAGATTCTGTAGAATCTATATCACTAAATGTATAAAGCGCACACTGGCGTAATTTGCGATAAATATTGCGCGCGTCCCTTTGTGTGATGCCACAACTTTGCAAATCACGCAGAGTAAATCGCTTAAATTCCAAAGTATTAATCTCCTCGTCATTCCCCCATTTGCGCAAATATCGCTCATGATTGCCCTCTATCAAACACACATTTGGCAGCTCCATAATATCAAGCAAAAAGCGCAAAACTTTGCCATTTTCCACGCCCCTATCGATATAATCACCGCAAAAAATATAATACTCATCACTTTTTAAAAGTGCCTTGTGCGCGATACTTTGTATCTTTTGGCTAATGGGGGCGCTAGATTCTATAAAGTCCATAGAATCAGTAGAATCTTCACGCGAAATTTGTGTAGAATCTACACAAGATGCTATAAATTCTTGCATAGAATCTGCCCCATTTTGATACAAAAAGTAACGAATTAACGCACTATAACAGCCATGAATATCCCCAAAATGATGAATTTTCTTATATTTTGACAAATCAAGGGGCGCATAAGTTAGCGCGGTTGTATCATGCGGCTTAATGACTTTATACTTGCTAGGCAGAGGGCTTTTTAGGCTTTCTTGCAAACTTTCATGCATTTTATAAATTACACTTTCTTTTACGCTTTTATAATGCGCAAAGTCCGCATTTATGGCATTTTGGTCGCTATTAGATTCTATAAAATTTGCGTGGCTAGATTCTGTATTTTTATTAGATTCTATATTTTGCCTCCCACGCGCCGCATTACGCTCTAGTGCCACTTCTAGCGGCACATCGCTAAAATCTACCACCACAATGCGATAGCGATATTTTTCACACAAATCCTCATAGCGCCGTATCGCAGAGTGTTTCACATGCGTGGCGTCAATGATACTAAACTCACCCTTTGCCATACGCGCCTCTAAAAGCTCTAAAAGCAGCTTCCACACAGCATTATCGCTCTCTTGCGGAATGCCTAAATGATTATCCGCGCTAAGCGTTGGACTAGCATGCAACAAACGCAGAGTATCAGGGCTAATAGCGTAGGCTTCAAGGCGATTTTTGGCTATCCAAGTGCTTTTTCCACTTGCTGGCACACCTCGCATAAGGACTAAGATTCTCAAAAATATCCTTTGAAAAATGTTATAAAATGTAGCATATTGTAGCACAGGGGGATTAAATCTTAAGAAATGGTGTCAAAGGGGGGACTTGAACCCCCGACCTCCGGCTTATGAGACCAGCGCTCTAGACCAGCTGAGCTACTTTGACTGCTATTGCCTTTGAAACAAGCAAAGTGGGAATTTTAAGCAAAAAGTGCTAAAAAGTCAAGCCAAAGCCAAACTCGCACCTACACTTTAGCGCTAAATCAAGCTAGCAGCGCGCTTATTGTGACTAAGAAGATTGCAGCACCTTGTCATAGGCATTTTTATAGCGTTGGATAAAATCTTGCAGCATAGAATGCTCAATGCCAAAGGCTTTTTGCGCGTTAATGGTTTGTGGATTAAGCTCCTCTTGTTTTTCTTTGCCCTGATAAAAGCTTGTAAAACGATACAAACTCTGCGCCATAAGCATTTTTTCTGTCTCGCTCATACCCTCGCTTGCCCACAAAAACGCCCTGTATTCCTCATCGCTCATTAATTCAAGCACTTTAAGCCCATAAGTAATGCGATTTTTATGCCCCTCTAGCTCCTGTATTTTAGGCTTTGGCGCTTCATCTTGTGTGCGCTCTAGCTTGGTAGATTCTGTATTTTGCGCATTATTTGTCTCTTGCACGGAGGTTGCATCGGTGGATTGTGCGCGGCTATTTTGGGCATTTGTCTGCGTATTTGTATTATCTCGTATGTATGATGCATTATGCTTAGGTTCTAGCTCATTTTTATTGCGCGCGTAAGTGTTTGGCGTTATTTGAGGCATATTAGCATTAATCTGCATAGCGCGCTCCTTTATAGAATCTAAAATCCTACTGCTAGCAAAAATCGCTCCAAATTGCTTAAGAATTTATGCTTTTAGGCTACAATCGCGCCTTTTATAGCGCATCGTATTAGGGGGTAATATGGATTTAGCACAATTGCAAGCATTAGATAATGAGTTTGTTCTACACACTTATGCGCGCTATCCTGTGGCGTTTGTGAGGGGTGAGAATGCGCGTTTATTTGATATATCAGGCAAGGAGTATGTTGATTTTGCCTCTGGTATTGGTGTGTGCAGCGTGGGGCATGCAAATGCGCGCCTAGCAGAAGTCATAGCCAAACAAGCCAAAAACTTACTCCATACTTCAAATCTTTATTACATAGAGCCTCAAGTAAGGCTCGCTCAAAGGCTTGTGAGCCTTTTTTGTGGGGTAGATTCTAAACCTATGCGGGCGTTTTTTTGTAACTCTGGCGCGGAGGCAAATGAGTGTGCTATCAAAATTGCACGCAAATACGGTGCACAGCGGGGAGCGCATAAGATTATCACGCTAGATTCTAGCTTTCATGGGCGCACGATTGCTTCGCTTAAAGCTACAGGACAGCCTAAAATGCATGCGCATTTTGGACCTTACCCCGATGGATTTGTGTATGCTAAGGATATTGATGATATTTATAATCACCTTGATAAGCACACTTGCGCGGTGTTGCTTGAGCTTGTGCAGGGTGAGGGTGGCATAGCGCCTATGGATAGGGAGAAGGTTAAAGCGTTAAGCAAGCATTTGAGGGCAGAGCAGATTCTGTTTATGGTTGATGAGGTGCAAAGCGGCGTGTATCGCAGTGGGGAAATCTTTGCTTCTAGAATTTATGGCGTGCAGCCTGATGTGATAAGCATGGCAAAGGGGCTAGCTGGAGGTGTGCCAATTGGAGCGGTGCTTACAACTTTGGGCGATATTTTTGAATATGGCGAGCATGGAAGCACTTTTGGTGGGAATTTTTTGAGCTGTGCAGCAGCGCTTGAAGTGCTTGATATTTTGTATGAAAATTATACAAATGGGAGCTTAAAGGAGCGCATTATAGCCTTTGAAAGCGCACTAGATAGCCTTTTAAAAGATTTTGGGCATATATTTTTGCGCAGAGTAGGACTAGGGCTTATGTGTGGGCTACATACGCATAACGCGGATATGCTACCTACTATTATTAGCGCCGCTTTAGAATCTGGCGTGATTGTGCTTAAATCTGGCAAAGGTGTGCTGCGCTTTCTGCCGGCACTCACTATTCACAAAGATGATATAAACGAGGGCTTTTCGCGCTTGAGGGAGGCTCTAGCAAACTTGTAGTGCTAGATTCTATTATAGAATCTAGACATACGCTACGCATACTAAATAGCCGCTCTTAAGGGCTTAATGTTTGGCAAACACAGCCTTTATGCTGCCCTCTTGCAAGATAAGATGATTGCCTTTAATCTCTACTTTTTTAGTATCGCTTAATAAAAGCTTTATGAGCGTATCCTCGACATTCATGCTCTCCCCCGCGCACATCATACGCGTCATACCCACATTGTGATTAATTTTAAGCGCTTTGGCATTTATTTCGTAGCTGCCAAAAAAGTTATTACACCCGGCATTGCCATGAAAATTATTATCCGCCTCAAAGCTTATAAACGCGGGATTTTCACTTGCTTGCACATTGATAGTTCCATTATCGCCTGCTAAATCTTGGAGCTGCCATGAGCCTACAATGTTCTGCTCCTTTGCCTCTGTGCAGCCTAAAATTAAGGCTGCTAAAATCCCCAAACATACATAACGCATACTCTGCTCCTTTTAATTTATGCTTCCACCCATTCAAGCTCTTTAAACTCTTCTTTAATACGAGAATGCACTTTAAGATGGCTTACAAAAGTATAGCCTGAAGTATCATTTTTAATCCTTAAGCGTAGCTCGCGCGAACCTTTGAGGTTTTGGGCGTGGGCTTTAAGCCTATCTAAAATGCCATTTTGAATGCAGGATTCATCAATCACCACGCACAAAGGCGTGCAAATATCAACCTCGCTTGGGCGCATATCAAGGGGTAAAATCTTATCCTCGCTCTCTTGCTCTTTCTTTTTGTAGGAGAGCTTAATGGGCTTTTCTTGTTTGGCGGCTTCTTGTAGGGTAAGAATTTCAAGCAAGCGCACATTAAGGCTCTCCTCTCTCTCCTCTATTTTGCATTTAAGCGCGAGTGGCTCCTCAAGGTTTAAGCCCTCTAACACATCAAAATGCTTTTCAAATATCATAAGTTCAATTTTGCCCCCATAGTCTAAGAAATCAATGCTGCCAAAGGGCTTGCCTGTTTTTTTGCTAATCCTGCGCTTAATGGATAGCACTTTGCCCACAAGCACACAGCTAGAATTAAGCCTTAGATTCTCTAATTCAATGCTTTTAGCAATGCCAGAGATGTGCTTAAGCTCCTCTTTAAAATCATCAAGCGGGTGCCCTGATATATAAATCCCCATACATTCATACTCATAATCAAGCAATGTGCGCGTATCATGCTCGCCATTTTGTGTGATAGGCAGATATACATTAATTTCTACTTCCTCTTTATTAAAGAGCGAATCTCCAATCATTTCGCGTGCTTTATGAACTTCGCGCCCTTTGTCGCAGAGCATATCAATATGCTCTAGCATACTTTTGCGCGAGTAGCCTAGATTATCTAGCCCACCGGATTTAATGAGTGGCTCTAGAGAGCGTTTAGTGAGCTTGCTAAAATCCACGCGCAAGATAAAATCCTCTAAGCTTTTATACGCGCCATTTTTTCTCCTCTCCTCAATGATATTTTCAATAGGCGCTTCGCCCAAGCCCTTAATGGCGCTCAAACCAAAAATAATTTTTTTCACGCCATCAAATTCGCCCACGCCAAAGTCATTTTCAGACACATTCACATGTGGCGGGACTATTTCAATGCCTAGCGATTTGACTTCATCGATATATTTTGCTACAGATTCTATCTTGTTAGTTTCGCTTGTGAGCATAGCTGCCATAAACTCATGCTCATAATAAGTTTTTAAATATGCTGTTTGGTAGGTTATCATCGCATACGCGGCGGAGTGGGATTTATTAAACCCATAGCCTGCAAACTTTACGATAAGCTCCCACAAATCCTCTGCTTTGGCTCTATCAAATCCCTGCTTTTGCGCGCCATCGGCAAATTCTTTTTTTAATCTTATCATCTCATCAAGCTTCTTTTTCCCCATAGCGCGCCGCACCAAATCCGCCCCACCAAGCGAAAATCCACCAATAGTTTGCACAATTTGCATAACCTGCTCTTGATAGACAATCACCCCATAAGTGGGCTTTAAAATCGGCTCTAACACATCAAAAGCATAGCTAATCTCTGCTAGCCCATGCTTGCGGTTAATAAAATCATCAAGCATACCAGATTCCATAGGACCGGGGCGATAGAGGGCAAGCATAGCTATAATATCCTCAAATGTCGTTGGCTTAAGCTTTTTACTTAGATTTTGCATACCTTCAGATTCTATTTGGAATAATCCCAAAGTGCTGCCGCTTTGTATGCTCTCATAAACTTTCATATCCTCCATATCCATTGTGCTAAAGTCAATTTGCTTGTTGTAGCGTTTTTCTATAAGCTTAATGCTATCATCAATGACGGTGAGTGTTTTTAAGCCCAAAAAGTCAAATTTGATTAAATCCACAGCCTCAAGCCACTCCATAGCATACTGCGTGGCTACGCCCTCCATTTCGTTTTTGGTATAAAGAGGCACTTTATGCCATAGCTCCTCTGTAGAATCTATCACAATAGCCGCTGCGTGTAGTCCGGGATTGCGCTTTAAGCCTTCAAGTGAGAGGGCATATTCCCATACTTGTTTGGCGAGAGGGTCTTTTTCTACAAATTCTTTGATTTTTGGTTCTTTTTCCCATGCACCGGGCTTTGGCTTGCCATCTTTGCCTATTTTTTCAGTGAGTGTGATGCCTAGCTCATTGGGGATAAGTTTGGCAAATGTATCAGCATCTTTATAGGGCATATCAAGCACACGCGCCACATCGCGTATCACGCCCTTAGCAAGCAGCGAACCAAAGGTAATGACTTGTGAGACATTATATTTGCCATAAGTGCGCGTTACATACTCTATCATCTCTCCGCGCCTGCGCTGGCAGAAGTCCATATCAATATCGGGCATACTCACGCGTTCAGGATTTAAAAATCGCTCAAAGAGCAAATCATATTTGATGGGGTCAATATTTGTAATTTTAAGTGCATAAGCCACAAGACTGCCCGCAGCAGAGCCGCGCCCTGGACCTACTGGAATGCCATTAAGTTTAGCAAAATTCACAAAATCCCACACAATAAGCATATATCCGGGAAATTTCATCGCATTAATCACAGCTATTTCTTGCTCTAAGCGCTCTTTGTATTTGTCATGAGATTGGCTAGGTATATGTTTAAGCCGCTCTTGCAAGCCCTCTCTACACTTAAAAGCAAAATACACACTATCATCAATAGAATCTAGCTCACAGGATAGAATCTGGGGGAGATTTTCTTTTTGCGCATAATTTTTGGTGTTCTTAAAGCTAGGAGGCGTAGCGGGCGTGTTTTTAAGGATAATTTCACCTGTGTGTTTATTTTTAATCTCAATATTTTTAAGATTAAGGTTAAGCTGGCATTTTTGCGCGATTTCTTGTGTGTTTTCTATGGCTTCTGGTATGTCAAGGAAGAGTTTGCGCATTTGCTCTGGGGATTTAATGTAAAACTCCTTGACTGAATGTTTTAATCGCTCTTTGTCATTAAGCGTTTTGCCCATACCCACGCACATAGCAATTTCTTGCGCGGCGGCATCTTGCTGCAGTGAATAGTGCGTATCATTAGTGGCAATCACTTTAATATTAAGCTCTTGGCTAAGCTTTAGAATCTGCTCATCAATAAACATTTGGTCATTAATCCCATGCCGCATAATTTCTAAATAAAAATCATCACCAAAAATATCTTTATACTCTAGTGCGACCTCTCTAGCCACATCATAGCCCTTTGCACCAAATCTGGCGTTGCGCGGATTATTGATATTAAGCTGCCAATTTATCTCGCCCTGCAAACAAGCAGAAGAGCATACTAAACCTTCGCTGCGCTCTCTTAAGAGGATTTTATTAATACGCGGATAGTAGTGATAGCCGTGAATATGCGACTGCGAGCTAAGATACATAAGATTTTTATAACCCACTTCATTTTTGGCATATAAACAAAGGTGGAAGCGCTGCTTTGTGCTTTTATCATCAAGTTTATCGCCATTGTGCAAATACGCCTCTAAGCCGATTATAGGATTTAATCCTTCCTCTTTCATACTTACATAAAAATCAAGCGCACCAAACATATTGCCATGGTCAGTCATCGCCACAGATGTCATACCTAATTCACGAATGCGTTTGGCTAGAAATTTAATCTTATTTGCTCCATCAAGTAAGGAATATTCCGTATGCAAGTGCAGGTGCGTAAAGCTCATCATATATCCTTTTAAAAATCTATAAAATAATTGGCAGATGTGAGGCGGTATTATAAAATAAACAATGTTAGAAATGCTTAAAATGAGAAAGATTCTATAAATGCTATGCTATTGTTTTTTGTAAAAAGTGGTGTGCTACACTGATGGTAAATGTAGCTTTGCTTTCTTTGCGCGCGCGTGTTAAGTGTAGTTTTATGATTTTTTGCTTACAATAGCGATTTTTTACACAAGCGCGCAAGTGACTTTTATATGGACAGGTGGGTGAGTTGGCTGAAACCACGTCCCTGCTAAGGACGCATAGCCGCAAGGTTATCGAGGGTTCGAATCCCTCCCTGTCCGCCACTACTGCTTTTTAAATAGCTTTTAGATAATCCCAAGCTTTAATTTATTTAATCAAAAATTCATATCGTAGCTGCTCTATATCGTGCTTTAGGCGTTTATTTTCATCATTAAGCATATCGTATTGGGTTTGTAGGCTTGCTATGTCTTTGCTTAGATAATAAATATTGCTTGTCAAATAAATTTTAGGCATACATAAAAATAACACTAAAAGTAAAATAAGGCTTGCTATCTTTAGCTCCCTTAGCCCTAAGCCTTGATGCGGTTTGCCAACTGGCGCTTCATCACTCTCTAAGAGCAAATCTTTCTCCCATTGGCTTACGCGCGATTGCGGAATGGGATTTTCTAAGATAATATCATCTAGCTTCAATGGATTATCTGCCATATTTAGCTCCTAGCTCAAAGATTCTAAGTTTTGCACTGCGAGAGCGTTTATTTTGGGCGATTTCTTGCGGGGTTGGCGTAAGAGGCTTTTTGGTGAGAATCTGCCCTCTAGCGTGGTTATTGCCACATTCGCATTTATAATTTTCTTTAGGGCAAATGCATGAAGTTGTCCATTGCTTAAAATAATGCTTAATAATTCTATCTTCTAGCGAATGAAAGGCTATAATGCCCACTTTGCAGCCCTTAAGTGCGCCTCTATCAAATGCAGATTCTATACTCTCAAGCAATCCTGCTAGCTCCCTTAGCTCATCATTTACCTCAATGCGCAGTGCTTGAAAGGCAAGAGTTGCAGGGTGCAGTCCGCCTGTGCGTGGGAAATGCTGCTCGATGAGTGAGCTTAGCTCAAGGCAGCTTTCAAAAGGCTTTTTGCTCCTTTGCTCTACAATAATATGAGCGAGCTTTTTGCTCTGTCTTATTTCCCCATAGATTCTAAAAATCTCCTCTAGTCGCGTAGGCGAGTAGGTATTTACCACCTTTTTAGCACTAAGCGCGCTATTTTTATCCATACGCATATCAAGTGTATTAGCATGAAAGCTAAAGCCCCTATCACTTTCATCAAGTTGCATAGAGCTAACGCCAATATCAGCAATAATCCCTTTCACTTCTCCTAGCACATCTTGTGGGATAGTATCAAGCGCGCGTGAAAATGGAGCATGATAGATATGAACGCGCCCATTTATAGAATCTAGGCGCGCTTTTGCCAAAGTAAGGGCGTATTCATCTCTATCAAAGGCGTGTATGCGCACATTTGGACAGGCTTGCAAAATAGCCAAACTATGCCCGCCATAGCCTAAAGTGCAGTCCATAACCACGCCGCCCTCAAAGCTAAAATGCTCTTTTATCTCATTGTGCAGGACAGAATAGTGCTTGCTCATAGATTCTATAAACCCTCTATCAATTGCTATGGCTTAAAATTATCAAAGCGCAGGGCATTATCAAGGATAATTTGATGTTCTTTGTAGATAGATTGCTTAAGGCTTAAAATTATCACAAAGCGCATGTATTTGCTTTTCTCATCAAATTCCATTTTGATAGGTAGCTCCACGCGTGCAAAATAGGGCATTGTATTCACCCATACGATAAAATCCTCAATTTTTTGCGTATTTTGCGCATAGCCATTAATTTGGTAGCGCGTGCTAAGAATATCCTGCTCCTTAGTGCTATCAAGCTTTTTTATCTCCACTTCTATAAAATAATCCTGCAAGAGCGCTAAAAGCTTATTTTCATCGCCGATGTTATGCAGATTTGTAAGCAGAGGATAATTTTGTATGGCCACATTTTGGAGCTGGGATAGCACCGCTTGATAATCTTTTTCAATCTGTGTAAGCGTGGCTTTTGATTTTTTATTCTCTATAGCCTGTTTTTTGTATGCCTCAATTTGTGGCAGCAGCATTTTTGAAATGCAAAAAACGCAAATGGCGGCAAAAAGTAAAAACCACACAAAATTTTTAATAGCAAAATCTGTGCGAAAGTCGCTATTATTCATTTTTGCCCTCCTTTTTATCCACATCTAAGGGCTTTAGGGCAGGATTTGTCTTGCTTACAGATACAAAGTTAAACCACCCACTAACTAATGGATAAAACTCCACTCTAGTTTGCGTAAATATAGCGCGCAAAGGCGCTTCAAGCAGGAATTTATACACTTCTTTAGAAGGCGTTAAGCCTCGCATAATGAGCATATTTTCATCAAACTCAATGCTTTTTGCCGTGATTTGCTCTGGGATAAGTTTTAAGAGATTTACTAAGCCTTCTTGCAGCATTTTATTGCGTAGCTGTAGCTGCTTGCCAAGCTTTACTTCATAATCTAAGCGCTCAATATAATCTCTAATCACAATGCTTTTTAGCTTTAAATCTTGAATCTGCTCTTCTATGCGCATTTGCTCATTCATTTTTGCCACACTCTGCCTCTCTAGCACTTTAGCAAAGGCAAAAATACACACCACAGCCAAAATGCTATAAAAAATCCAAATTTTTGTATAGCGTTTAAAAATACTTTTGGGTTTAGGGCGTATGAAGCTATAAGCCATCTTATTTCTCCTTAAGCTCGGCTTTTGCAAGCTCAATGAGCCTATCTGGTATATTAAGCGGCTGCACATCTATATCTAGCATAAGCGCGTTGCGAATATGCTCAATGGCTTGCTCTGTAATGCCATAGGTATCTAAAATGACAATAGATTCTATAAATTGCGCATCATAAATGGGATTGCTATAGTATTCATTAATAGAATTTTTTAAAATTTCAGTGGCATTTGAGGCTCTTGCTAAATCTCTTAAACCCTCTAAGCGCGACATTTCAGCCTCTTGCTGCTTTGCAGAATCTAGCTCTTGAGGCGCAAACTCCTTGCGGATAAGCTCTTCATCTAAATCCTCTAGTTCCCCAATTTCATGCAGCTCATCAATAGAGCCAAGCAGAGAATCTAAATCACTCATTTCTTTTAAAGAGCGCACTTCCGGCACAGAAGTGCTATCATCATCATTATGCTCTAACTCTCCGCCCATCATAAAAAATCCGCCAAAATACACGCCGCTTTTATTTGCTACAAAAAGCGTAATGCTTGCGCGCTCTTGCAGCACATACAGCCGCACTTTGCTTGTGAGTTTGAGTTTGATAGATTCATACACTAGCACAAAGGGTGAGAAGAGATAATCTAAACCTAGTGCGCGGATAAATTTCACACGATTTTCATCAATGGCAAGCTGCTGGATATAAAAAAGCCATTGATTTGGCATATCCACAATGTATGAAGTCTTAGCATTAATGCCAAATTTAATAAGCTCGCTCCGTTTGGTGCAGTGCGCTAGCCCTTGATTATAAGTTTTGCTCATCGCGCTAAGGTAGGTAAAAGGATATTTGCGTTTGTAGTTTTTAATGAGCTTTGCTGCCTCCACAGGCAATTCTTTATCTACAATCTTAAAATCTTTGCTAAAAGTGCTTTTTACGCGCTTATTTTTCATCACAACGACTTTTAATGAGCAAACTTTCCCATCAAGGTTTATGCCAATTAAAATCGTAGAAAAAAATGGACGAAGCAAAAATTTTAGCACTAGCAAATCCTTACATTTTATTGATTTTTAGATTCTGTTAATTTTAGCAAAACTTAAATGAAGTTTCCAAAGAGTTATAAGCATTTAAAGTTCCTTTTCTAAATATGCCTTTAACAGCGCCTTTGCAGATTCTAAATCCATATCCTCCTCCACTACAAAGCCATCAAGAGCGTAATAATCAATACGCGAAAATGGTTTGGGAATGCGAAATTTATCCCAAGATTTAAGCTCCCAATATTTGCTATACACCACGCGCATGGGGATAATGCGCCGCTTTGTTTTTTTGCTCATCGCCACCACGCCATCGCCTATGCTGTGATAGGGTCCCTTTGGACCATCAGGGGCAATGCCTATGTCATAGCCATTTTCAAGCAGTTTTAAAGATTCTATTAATACCTTTAATCCTCCCTTTGAAGTTGAGCCGCGTAAGGGTTTTAAGCCAAAAAGTGCGCAAAGATTGACCATAAGTTGCGCATCAAAATGATGTGAAGCAATGATGTAGTAGCCCTTATTGCGCTCTTTGCTCATTTGTTTTTGTAATTGCTTATAAATAAAGGGCAGCATTAAAAATTCTCCATGCCAAAACGCCCCGATAATATTTTCCTTGCCCACATAGGGAGTAATATAAAATCTATGCCTTGTGAGCGCATACAAAATCCACAGCACCACATACATAAGCAGTGGAGCGACTTTGGCTATGATTTGGCGCTTTGTATCTTTGCTTAGCATACCACTCCAGCTACAACGCTGCTTTCCCCTTTGTTTGGCTTAGCGGTATGGGTTATTGTATTTGCTTTTAGGGCTTGCTCTAGGCTTAGCTCTTGCACAAATTCCCCCATAAGCGCGCCACCCTCATTTTTTGTAATTTTAACTTGCGCAATTGAGCCAATGGGACATTTTTTGCCTAGTATTTTAATGAGTTTATTATTGCTTGTGCGCCCCTCACTAAAGCAATGCTCCTCATCATCGCGATTATTTTCGACTAAAATTTCATAACATTTGCCAATTTCTTTTTGCGCCTTTTTGCGTAAGATTTGCTTGTGTAGATTCTGTAATGTCGCTAGGCGCTCTTTTGCTAGCTTTGGCTCTATAAGCCAGCTTTTATCATATTCATACGCGCTTGTGTGCGGTCGGGGCGAATACACAAAGCTATAGAGCGTATCAAACTCCACTAAAGAAAGCACTTCTAAAGTATCCTTAAAATCTGCTTGAGATTCTGTAGGAAAGCCCACAATAATATCCGTGCCAATGCCCACATCAGGCAGCAGCGCTTTAAGCTTTGCAATCCTATCAAGATACCACGCCTTATCATAGCCGCGCTTCATCATTTTTAGCACTCTGCTTGAGCCGCTCTGCAGGGGAATATGTATGCCTTTGGCAATCACAGGATTTTGCGCAAAAGTATGCAAAAACGCATCGTCCATATGCAGCGGGTGCGGAGAGGTAAAGCGGATTCTATAAAGCCCTTTAATTTCACTAAGATTATTTAATAAATCTGCAAAATTAGTCTTAGGGTGCGGGGTAGAAAATCTCACTCCATAGTGATTGACATTCTGCCCTAAGAGCAAAAGCTCTTTTACTCCAGAATCTACAAGCCTCCTTGCCTCCCTTAAAAGCAAATCTTGTGGGATTGAAATTTCGCGCCCACGCGTAAAAGGCACAATGCAATAGCTGCATTTTTTATCACAACCAATAGAAATATTCAAAGTGGCTTTAATGCCCATAGTCTGCGGCGAGGCAAACACATAGGTGCTATCATCATAGTTAATATCCACCTCCACAGCCTTTGGGCGCTCCAGCACTTGCGTGATTTTAGAGACATTGCGCGCGCCTAACACAAAATCCACACTAGGGGCTTTTTTGATAATCTCCTCGCCCAAATGGCTAGCTGTGCAGCCGCAAATGCCAATTTTTGCCCCTGCTTTTTTCTCTTTTGCAAATTGTCCAATTTCTGAAAATAGCTTTTTTTCGGGCTTTTCTCGCACAGAGCAGGTGTTGATTAGGATTAAATCTGCTTCTTTGGCATTATCTGTTAGCGTGTAGTGCTTTTTTTGTGATAATTCTGCAATAATATGCGCCGAATCGCGCTCATTCATCGCACAACCCATAGTTTGTATGAAAAGTTTCATTTTTTAGAATCTAGATTCTATAAATTAGTCTCAAACGATGTGTAGCTCATAAATATAGCTTGTCTCATCAAGCCCATAGCGCACTTCATTTAAATAAGTGTGCAAGCCCGCCTTTTGAAAGAATGCGCAGGCTTTTTGCATATCTTTATGCGAATTTTCTCTATCAAAGTAGAAAATATGCTCACCTTGTGCAACTTTTTTGAGTATATCCTCACAAGTGATTTTTGCCGCATTTGCTTTTTTGTTCGTAGATAGCGTGTTTTTAGCAAGTTTAAGCTCCATAAATGCTCCTTGAAAAATGGCAAGTAAAAGCGCGCATTATAGCTAAAAAAGGCATATTTTTGAAACTTTAAGCTAAATTTTATTATAATCACTTATCTCGCATGAACGCCCTTTGCGCATTGAGATGCCTGCACGCAAAGGCGCAATCCACATAAATACGATTGTAAGGAGTATGCATTTTATGGAAAAAATTTTGGACATTATTGAATTGATTGCCTATGAAAAGGGCTTAGATAGCCAGGTGGTGCTAGATATTGTAAAAGAGGGGATTATTAAAATCGCGCAAGAAGAGATTAATCCGCTTTATGATTATTTCATCGAGCAGGATACCAAAGAGCGCACTTTAAAGCTTTTTTATCGTAAAAAAGTCTCTCCAGATGATAAGATTCTCACCAAAGAGGAGGAGGCGACTTTTATCCCCCTTGCGCAAGCGCGATTGCTAGGCGATGTGAGTGTGGGCGATGAGGTGGATTGTGAATTGCAGCTAGATTCTATGAGTAGAGGTGCGATTAATAAACTTTTTTTAAACCTTGAATACCACTTGCAGCGCTCCATTGAAGACCAAATTTTGCAAAATTTTCGCGCGCAAGTGGGTAAAATCGTTAATGGGCAAGTTGTGGGCGTAGATGAGCAGGGCAATACTTTTATCGAAATTGAGAGCATTCGCGCCATTTTGCCGCAAAAAAATCGTATCAAAGGCGAGCAGTTTAAAATCGGCGATTGCGTGCGCGCGATTTTAAAATTTGTAAGCATTAATAAAAATGGTTTGCAAGTGGAGCTTTCCCGCACCACACCGAAGTTTTTAGAGGAGCTTTTGGCAATGGAGGTGCCAGAGATTAAGGATAACGAGGTGATTATTTTTAAAAGTGCTAGAATCCCCGGTGAGCGCGCAAAAGTGGCGGTATATTCTCATAATCCACGCATCGACCCAATTGGCTGCTGTGTGGGCGTGAAAGGCGTGCGCATTAATGCTGTGAGCGCTGAACTAGCTGGGGAGAGCATTGATTGCATAGAATATCATAGCGCGCTTGAAATCTTTGTGGCAAAGGCTTTGACACCTGCGCAGATTCTAGGGGTTAAAATAGAGCAGGGGCAAGAAGGCGCGCGCCATAAGGCTATCGTGCAAATTAAAAGTGAGCAGAAAAGCAAAGCCATTGGCAAAAATGGCGTAAATATCCGCCTTGCGAGTATGCTTTGCGAGTGCGATATTGAATTTAACGAGATTGCAAGTGAAGAGCGCAAAGAAGAAAAGATAGAGGGTGAAAAGCGCGGGATTGATGCGTTAAGCTCGCTTTTTAAAGACTAGATTCTATAACTCCGCGCTATTGCTTTTTTAACAAAAAGCCGCGCAGTCTTATCTTCGGGCAAGTGAATTGCCCTGCGACGCCTAAAGTATAAAGTTATAGTTGCTTAAAGCATCTATCAACTTAGTTTTTAAGGCTAGATTCTATATTTTACAAAACCCCTTGACTTAGAGTAGCACTCATTTTTTATAATACGCGATAAGATTCCATAGCATAGAATCTATTTCGAATATAAGGAGGCAAAATGCTACTAAAAATGAATTTACAAGAGGCAAAAGAGGGCAAACGCATAAGTGCGAAAGGCTTTGCGGTGCGTGATAAAAACGACACATTTAAGCCATTTGATTTCACGCGTCATGCGATGGGGCAAAATGATGTGCTAATCGAGATTCTATACGCTGGAATCTGCCATAGCGACATTCATTCCGCGCGCAGTGAGTGGCATCCGGGCATTTATCCTATGGTGCCCGGACATGAGATTGCTGGGCGTATCGTGGCGGCGGGCGATAAAGTCAGCAAGTTTAAAGTCGGTGATTACGCCGGGGTTGGCTGCATGGTAAATAGCTGTGGGCAGTGTCGCGCGTGCAAGGAGAGTATGGAGCAGTTTTGCGAGAATGGCAAGCTTGTCTTTACCTACGACTGCAAGGATTGCTTTCATAACGACGAGCCAACTTATGGCGGTTATAGCAATAATATCGTGGTAAATGAGCATTTCGCCCTAAAAGTGCCGCAAGATGCGCCGCTAGAGAAAGTCGCGCCTTTGCTTTGTGCGGGCATTACGACTTATTCGCCCTTAAAATTTAGCAAGGTTGGCAAGGGAATGAAGGTTGGTATCGCTGGATTTGGCGGGCTTGGCGTTATGGCGTTAAAATATGCTAAGCTATTTGGCGCGGAGGTTAGCATTTTTGCGCGTAATCGCAATAAGGAGCAGGCTGCCATTGAACTTGGCGCGAGCAATCTTTACACGATTGATAAGCTAGATTCTATAAAAGAGAGGTTTGATTTTATCATAAGCACGATTCCTACGCGGTATGACCCTATGCGTTATGTGAATTTACTGCGATATGGCGGGGATTTTGCGATTGTGGGGCTGCCACCTGAGAATGCGACTATAAAGACTGATATGACGCGCCTTGTCTTTAGCCCAAATCGCCGTGTGTATGGGAGTTTGATAGGCGGTATTAAGGAGACGCAAGAAATGCTTGACTTTTCGCTAAAACATGGAATCTACCCTGAAATCGAAATGATAACGCCAAATGACATAAATCTCGCCTATGACAATTTGACTGATGGCAAGGCAAAATTCCGCTATGTGGTGGATATGAGTAAGCTTGAGGGGTGAAGCCTATGAAAGAGAGACTAGATTCTATAAATTTATAGAATCTAGCCTTAAAAACTAAGTTGATAGATGCTTTAAGCAGCTATAACTTTATACTTTTAGGCAAAAAGTGGCGCCACAATAAAGCCCAGTGCCACAGAAAAAATAATGGCAATAGTACCCGGCAGTATAAAGCTGTGGTTAAACACATATTTGCCTATGCGCGTTGAGCCTGTGTCGTCCATTTGCACCGCGCCTAAAAGCGTTGGATAAGTAGGCAGCACAAAGAGCGCGGAGACAGCCGCAAAGCTCGCCACTAAAATATAGCTAGATTCTGGATTTGCCGCACTTATGCCAAGCGCGCCAATCACCACAGGCATAATCGCTTTTGCTGTGGCAGCCTGCGAGTAGAGCAGCATACTAGCTAGAAATAGCGCCACGCTTAAAAGTGCGGGATAATCGCCCACAAGCTTGCTTGCTAGCGCGCCAATCTCTTCTTTATACCCGCCCACAAAGGTATTGCCTAGCCATGCTACGCCTAAAACGCACACGCAAGCGGTCATACCCGATTTAAAGGTGCTAGCATTTGGTAAGGCGCCGCTATCGACTTTGCAAAAAATCACAATGCAAGTCGCAATAAGCAGCATAAAGCTCATAATCGCGCCATCTCGGCTTAAGCGCACGGGGTCGATGTAACTTTTTATCATCTTAGCCACCTTTACGCTAAAGCCCTCCTCATTTATATCCTCTTTTATAGAATCTTGCGCTCTTGCGTTAAGCTCGCTTAGTTTAGATTCTAAAAATGCTTTAACCTCCTTTAGCTTATCATCTACGCCTAATTCTTTAGCATGTACGATATTGTGCTGCAAGATATTTAGAGAATCCACATACGCGCTAATTTTAGTTTCATCAAATGCGCCATTTTTATCCCTAAATGCGCCCTTAGATTCTATAAATAGCGCTTGCATTTTACTAAATTCAGCATCTAGCTTTTGCGTGGCTTGATTGACATCGCTTGAAGCACTTTTGAGCATGCCAATAGCTTGGCTTTTGATATTAAAAAGCTCTTGCTCCATATCTAGGGGTATGTGGCTATTTATAAGCCTTAAAAGCGGCGCTCTTACCACATCTGAAATAGAAGTGGCATAGATTACCACGCATAGCACGCCGCCCAAAAATATGCCTACACTAAGCTTTGCACCCTTTCTTAGCTCCATATGTTGCGCACCGCTGCTTGGCTTGACTAAACCAGCCTTTAATCGCTCTTGATAGATAATATCTTTGCTTAAATCAAGGGGGAAAAATTTACTCACCACAAAGGCAGTGAGCATACACGCGCTAAAAGTAGTAATAAGCCACACTAATAATAGCGTAGGATAGCTCCAGCCAAAAGGCTCTAGCACGCCGCTCATATACACTACAGCCGCGCTCACAGGGGAAGCGGTAATAGCGATTTGACTAGCCACCACAGCAATGGAGAGTGGTGCGGAGGGCTTAATATTTTGCTCCTTTGCCACTTCGACAATCACAGGTATCATAGAAAATGCTGTATGCCCTGTGCCAGCTAGAAATGTAAGGAAATATGTCACGCTAGGGGCTAGATAATTAATATACTTTGGATTTTTGCGTAAGATTTTTTCTGCCACCTGCACCATATAATCTAGCCCACCAGCAAGCTGCATAGCCGCTATGGCTGCGATTACAGACATTATAATTAAGATTACGTCCCATGGGATATCACCGGGCTTCATACCTAAGCCAAGACATAAAATCACCACACCAAAGCCTCCAGCATAGCCTATGGCCATACCTCCTAGCCTTATGCCCAAAAAGATTGCCCCAAGTAATACTGCCACTTGTAAAATAAGCAAAATACTATCCATTACCCCCTCCTTTTTATTATTGTCTATGTTTGTATGCCTAGTTTAAGCTTAAAAGCTAAAACATAGAATCTAGCCTTGAATAAACGAAGTTTGGCGCAGATTCTATCCCGCGCCAAATGATGTAAGTTTAGTGTAGCTTAGTGTTTGCCAAACCTCGCCTTATCCTCCGCGCTCATGTGCGGGTTTAGCATATTTGCAGGTTTGAAAATTTCATCTAATTGTTTAGAATCTAGCAAGCCGCGCGCTAAGGCAATCTCGCGCACGCTTTTGCCACTTTGCAGGGCTTCTTTAGCGATACTTGCCGAGTTTTCATAGCCAATATATGGATTTAGCGCAGTGACAATGCCAATGCTATTAAACACAAAGTCACTGCACACTTTCTCATTCGCGCTTATCCCCTCCACGCACTTACTCGCAAGAGTTAGCATTGCATTTCGCAGCATCGTAATGCTATTAAACAGCCCATAGGCAATCACAGGCTCAAAGACATTCAACTGCAGCTGCCCGCCCTCACTTGCAAAGCTAACGGTCACATCATTGCCTATCACAGCGTAGCACACCTGATTTACGACCTCAGGTATCACGGGATTGACTTTACCGGGCATTATGGAGCTTCCGGGCTGCATTTTAGGGAGATTAATCTCATTTAGCCCAGCGCGAGGACCGCTGCTAAGTAGCCGCAAGTCGTTACAAACCTTGCTAAGTTTCACTGCCACACGCTTCAAAACGCCGCTAACTTGCACATACGCGCCCGTATCCTGCGTAGCCTCGATTAAGTCATCAGCGGTTACGAATGGATAGCCTGTGACTTCGCAAAGTTTCTTTTGCACGATTTTAGGGTATTTTGGGTCTGAGTTTATGCCCGTGCCAATCGCCGTTCCGCCCATATTTATCTCGGTAATTAGCTCTCTAGCCTCTTTCACACGCTCAATATCTTCACCCATCATCACGCCAAATGTGTGAAACTCCTGCCCCAAAGTCATTGGCACGGCATCTTGCAGTTGCGTGCGCCCCATTTTTAGCACATCTTTAAACTCATTTGCCTTCTTAAGAAACGCGCTTTTTAGCACCTCCATATCATTTGCTAGGTTGCTAAGCTCAGCATATAGTGCCACATGAATCGCCGTAGGATACGCATCATTGGTGCTTTGGCTCAAATTCACATGGTCATTTGGGTGGCAAAATTTATACTCGCCCTTTTTATGCCCCAAAATCTCTAACGCGATGTTTGCGATGACCTCATTTGCGTTCATATTCGTGCTAGTGCCAGCGCCCCCTTGTATCATATCCACGACAAACTGCTCCTTAAACTCGCCATTTATGATTCTATCGCACGCCTTGCAAATCGCCTCTGTGATGTTAGAATCTAGCAAATTAAGCTCATTATTAGCCTGTGCGGCGGCTTTTTTTACCTGTGCGAATGCTTTTATGAAACTAGGATACTCGCTAAGTTTTCGCCCTGTGATATGGAAATTTTGCAGCGCCCGAAAGGTCTGCACCCCGTAATACAAACTATCATCAATCTCTAGCTCCCCGATAAAATCATGCTCCACGCGCTTTGCCATGAAACTCTCCTTGTTAAGTAAAATAGTTATCTTAAAAGATAACTTTGCGGTTAAGATTCTATGCCTTAAAAACTGAAAATAATATAAAAAAATAATTGAATACTTTAAATAAAGCTAATGTTAAGTTATAAAAGTTATATATTTAAGAATATTTTAAAATATAAGCTGAAATGTATTCACTAATTCTTAAATAAAAATAAATTATAGTGAGGTTAAGCAGTGCGGTTATAGAATCTAAGGCTAGATTCTATAAATTCCGCGCTATTGCAAGCAAGCTTGCCGCGCGCATCTTACACAGATGAGCAAAGCTCATCTGTGCGCCTAAAGTATAAAGTTATAGCTGCTTAAAGCATCTATCAACTTGTTTTTTGAGGTTAGATTCTATAAACTCCTACGCTGCGACTTTTATTAGCGTAAAAGCCGCGCGGTTTTATAAATGTCGGCAAAGCCATGCAATCAAGCTTAGAAATCAAAGGCGATATTGAGCCAATACCTGCGCCCTTCTTGAATAACAGGTCCATAGTAATTAACACTTGCTCCAGCTGTTGTGCCATTATTATACCAGCGGAAATCAGCAAAGTTTGTATCTAGTAGATTATACACGCCGCCATTTAAGCGAATATTTTGTGTTAGCTTATAATGCATGCCTAGATTAAGCGCAACAGAGGGCTTATAGTAGATGCCACCAAAGAGATTTCTTAAGCCTTGAGCCGCTGCGTCATCGCCTATAGCGCTTGTATTTACGATACCTTCTTTGTAGTGGGCTTGCAGATACATACCAAAGGCACGATAATTATAGCTTAGCTTGCCAAAGAGATTATTGCGCGCGGTGGTGGAGAGAGGATTGCCCTTATTCGTGCCGGAGGTAATTTCAGAATCTATGTAGGTGTAGCTCACATCAAAGCCAATGCCATAAATAGGCTTAATGCCAAAGCTTGCCTCTATCCCTTGAGAATACGCGCTATCGGCGTTGTAGGTGCGATTACACGCAGCATTACTGCCACCATAGAGCGCGCAAGTTTCACTATAGTTCGCACTACCTGCGACTTTGCTTACCCTTTGAGATTCTATCTTGTCCTTAAAATTAGTTTTAAAGATAGTGAGTGAAAAATCAACATAGCTGCCATCAAAGACCGTGCCTACTTCATAGCTTATAGAGCTCTCCGCCTTTAAGTCAGGATTTCCCAAAAAGGCAAGCGTGCCTTGAGAGCCATAGCCATATACTGCATCAATAAGTTGATTAGCATAAGGGGCTTTATACCCTGTAGCCACGCCCCCTTTAAGCGACCAATTATCTATAATCTCATAGACTAAATACGCGCGTGGGCTTACATTTGAGCCAAATTTGTCATTATAATTATAGCGCGCGCCAAGCGTTAGGGTTAGGGGTTTAAAAATATTCCACTCATCTTCTACAAAGGCAGCAAAGGTGTTGCGATTGTGATTAGCGGGCGTAGCGGCTAAATCATGGTAATTTTCGTGGCGATATTCAAGCCCTACATTAAGATTATTAGACTCCCCAAGATAAAACAAAAGTCTAGAATCTGCGATGATGTCATTACTTGCAATGCCGCGATTTTTACCTAAATTTGGCGAACTCACATTGCCTGCGACTAGTCGCCCGGTATTATCTGAGCGCATATATTGCAGGCTATTGCGCCAAGTGCCAAAGCCATAGCTACCCATATGTGCGAGGCTTGAGCTAAGTTTATTCATACCTACCCACTCTGTATAGCCGCCTCGACCTTGTGCATTAACACCTAGCGTGCCAATTTGCCCTAATTGATTATCATAAGTGGATTGCGTGTAGTCAATATCCGCATACAAGGTATTTTTCTCATTTGGCAGATAAGTTAAGCGCCCACCGATATTATATGCCACATATTGCGTGCCAAAAAATGAATTGATTGTATCTCCTCTATCATTTGTAGGCTGCTTGCTTGCTTCACGCGTGATTTGGCGTGCGCGCAAGGTTAAGCCTAGCTTCTCCGCTAAAGGTCCTGTGATGTAGAGGGAGTTTTGGTAGGTGTTGCCAAAAGTAGGCGATTCTGGTGCGACAAATTGCGATTGAAAGCTGCCGCTCCATTGCTTTGTGATAGGCTTTGTAACGACATTAATCACTCCGCCTAGCGCATCGCTTCCATAAAGCGTGCTCATCGGTCCTCGTATAACTTCAATGCGCTCAATCGCGCTTAGGGGTGGCATAAAGGTATTATACACGCCCACACCTAAGTTTGCTGTGGCGACATCACCGCTAGGATTTTGCCTTAAGCCATCGATAAGAAATAGCGTATATCCCGCGGGCATACCGCGAATAGAGATAGCGTTTGCTCCAAGCTTGTTGCTTGTGCCCTCCACACTCACGCCCGGAATTTCTTTAATTGCCTCGCCCAAATCGCGGTAGGGCTTTTGCTCTAGCTCCTCTTTACTAATAACGCTCACAGATGCGGGCGCATCAACGACATTTTTTTCACTCCCTGCAGTGGCGCTCACAACGGACTTTTGCAATTTGACATTGCGCGCAGAGGCTGTGGGCTGTGAATTAGATGAACTAGAGGTGGGAGAAGTGGTAGAGATAGAATCTGCTGCTTGTGTATTAAGCTCATCGCCTAGAGCGGAGCTAAAAAGTAGTATTAGCCCCCCCCCCCGTTAAAATTCTGCTAATTGTTTTCATTTAAATCCTTTTTTAATGTGAAATATTTGTGAAATTGCATTCTAGCGATTAAAACTTAAAATAAGTTGATAGGAATAATTACTAAAATTTTTATGCAGATTCTATTATGTCCGCGCTGTTGCTTTTTAAACAAAAAGCCGCGCACTCTCACAATTTCGCGCTAAAGCCGCCTATTGCGCTTGAGTAATCACCCCGCCGCCTAGCACGCAATCACCCTGATACAGCACTAAGGCTTGTCCTTGCGCTACGCCATAGGCAGATTCTAAAAGTTGGGCGTGGATATAATCGCCATCTATGTCAATTTGTGCTTTAAGCGGCACACTGCGATAGCGCACTTTCACATCATACACACCGCCATTAAAGGCTTGCGGGAGGCTTTTATTGAGCGCTTTTATAGAATCTACAGCAAGCTCTTCTTTTGTGCCAACGACAATTTCATTACTTAGCGGATTAATCGCTTTCACATAGTGCGGTTCATGAGAGCCAAAGACACTAAAGCCCTTGCGCTTACCGATAGTGTAGTGCATATAGCCTTTGTGCTTGCCTACAGCCTTGCCTTGTGTATCGCGCACAATGCCCTCTTCATCAACCTTTTCATGCAGTTTTAAAATATCAATGTAGCTCTCCTCCACAAAGCAGATTTCTTGTGATTCTTTATAGGTTTGTAGCGTGCCAAGAAAGGGCAGGAGGTTAAGTGCTGTTTTTTTCACATCTTCTTTATAGAATCCACCAAGAGGGAAAATAATCCTATCGATGGCTTCTTGTGGCAGCGCGTAAAGGAAATAGCTTTGGTCTTTGGTATCATCTACGGCTTTTGCAATGCGCTTAATGCCCTCTACTTCTTTAATCTGCGCATAATGTCCTGTGGCGATATAGTCACAGCCTAGCTCATCAGCTTTCTGCAGTCCCAAACCAAATTTCATTAAAGGATTGCAAATAGCGCAGGGGTTTGGCGTCTGTCCCTCTTTGTAGGAGCGCACAAAGCTATCATATACATTTTGCTTAAATGCCTCGCGCAAATCCACCACCTCAAAGGCAATGCCTAGACGCTCGCTCACCTGCTGGCAATTTTTAATAAAAATATTATGTTTTTTCTCTTTATCATGTAATTTGAGATAAAGCCCTATAACTTCATATCCTTGTGATGAAAGCAGATGGGCGCAATAAGAGCTATCCACGCCCCCGCTCATAAGAAGTGCAACTTTCATAAAAATCCTTTTGTTTTATTATGGTTTTTGGGAGTGGGGAGTGTAGCATTTTGGAGTAAGTTATGCGTAAATGCTCACTCAAAAACGATTTTGTGATATAATCTTGCCTTTTTTGAATGACACACATAGATATTGCTTAAAAGGTTTAGTCGTGATTTTAGAGCATGAATTGCCGCAAGGAAGTAAATTATATTTTGACACATCAGCCAAATTAAAGCGCGATATAGAATCTTGCGCAATTAGGGCATTTTATGAGAATGATTATAAGGAGATTGTAACGCCCACTTTTACTTTTTTAGAGCATCAGGGCGACATTTTTAATCGCGATATTGTGCGCTTAAGCAGTGAGAGCAATCATCAAATTTCTTTGCGTTATGATACGACTATTGATGCTATGCGTATTATCACAAAGCGCATTACACGCAGCAGCGAGCATAAAAAATGGTTTTATATCCAGCCAGTTTTTAGCTACCCTACTACTGAAATTCACCAAATTGGCGCGGAGCATTTGGGCGGGGAGAGCTTATCGCCAGTTATGTGCTTGGGAGTGGGAATTATACAGGAGCTAGGATTAAAGCCATATTTGCAAATTTCAAATATGAAAATTCCGCTACTTTGCGCGCAGCATAGCGGGGTAGATATACAAGTATTTGCCTCACAAGAGGCAGGCAAGCTTTTAGAAATGGAGGGCTATATCGCGGATTTAGTGTATGTTAAAACTAAGCAAGATGTGCAGAAAGCCATTAAAAACGCGCCATCATTTTTAAAAGATGAATTAGAGCGATTACTAGAGTGCGCGAGTTATTGTGAGTATGAAAAAAGTATTTTTTCTCCCCTTGCTTTCACGCCTAGTTCGTATTATGGGGATTTATTTTTTAGAATGTTTATGGGCAACGCGACTTTATTGCAAGGTGGCAAGTATAGCGTAGGCGAGCAGTATTCGTGCGGCTTTGCTATCTATACAGATGCTGTGGTTAAATGTTTATGCTAAGGAGAATGGTATGGCTGATGTGATTGTGGGGATTCAGTGGGGTGATGAGGGCAAGGGCAAGATTGTTGATGCCTTAGCAAAAGAGTATGATTATGTCGTGCGCTATCAGGGTGGGCATAATGCAGGGCATACTATTGTTGTAGATTCTCAAAAAATTGCCCTTCACCTGCTGCCCTCTGGTATTTTGTATAGCCATTGCAAAAATGTTATCGGTAATGGCGTGGTGATTAACCTTAATGCATTGCTTGATGAAATGAGCGCATTTAAGGACTTAGAGGGACGATTGTTTATAAGCGATAAGGCACATATTATTTTGCCCTACCATGAGATATTAGACAAGGCGCGCGAGAAAAGTTTGCAGCAAACGGCTATAGGCACTACAGGCAAGGGCATAGGACCATGCTATACAGATAAGATTGCCCGACATGGCGTGCGCATTACGGATTTAAAACATTTAGAGTTACTAAGAAGCAAGATAGAATCCATTCACGCACAAATGCAGTATGTGCAAAGCCTCTATGGCGTGGAATTACCTAGCGTAGATTCTGTAATGGCGCATATAGAATCTATTGCGCCTAAGATTTTGCCTTTTGTAGTGGATAGCGCGCAGCTTTTGTGGAGCGCTCAAGCGCAGGGTAAAAAGATTTTGTGCGAAGGCGCGCAGGGCAGTATGCTTGATATTGACCATGGCACTTATCCTTTTGTAACTAGCTCGACTACTATCGCCGCAGGAGCGTGTAGCGGCAGTGGGTTAGCTCCGCGCGATATTCATAGTGTGATTGGCATTGCAAAGGCGTATTGCACAAGGGTTGGCAATGGCGCTTTCCCCACTGAAGAAAAGGGCGACATAGGCCATAGAATCCGCGAAGTGGGTAAAGAGTTTGGCACGACGACAGGCAGAGCGCGCCGTTGCGGGTGGTTTGATGCGCTAGCTGTGCGCTATGCGTGTAGGCTTAATGGCTGTGATAGCATAAGCCTTATGAAACTTGATGTGCTTGATGGATTTGAATGCGTTAAAGTATGCGTGGGGTATGAGTATGAGGGCAAAGAGATAGATTATGTGCCAACTGATTATGAGGGCGTTAAGCCTATTTACAAGGTATTTGAGGGTTGGGATAAAACAAGCCATGTGCGTGAATTTAGCGCCCTGCCTCAAGCAGCCAAGCTATACATACAAGAGCTTGAAAAGCTTATTGGCGTGCGTATAGCGATGATTTCTACATCACCAGAGCGGGCAGATATTATTAGGCGCTAAGATGAAAACTAAATTTAGCTCTATCGTGTCGCTGCGTAAAAAAGATATGCAGGCTTGCGAGCGTAGTATTTTGCAAAATGAAAATAAGATTGCGAGTAAGCAAACACAAATTGGAGCTTTTCAAGAGGAATTTTTGCAATTACAAATGCCACAAAATGGCACATTTTATGCTTTTAGGGCTTATGAGGAGAGTAAAAATATGCTCCTTTCTCACATTGCCTTTGCCAAGCAGGAATTAGAGGGACTTTTAGCCAATAAAGCCCTTTTGCAAGAGCAGTATAAAAAATGCCATATTGAGTATGAAAAAGTGAAATTTTTGGAGAAAAAAGCACAAGATGAGATGATAAAGCGACTAAAACGTCAAGAGGCATTAGAAATTGATGAAGTCGCCCTTATGCTTTATAATAATGCAGGAGGCAGGATAATATGAGCCTATCCACAAAACAAATTGCCGCTATATTTTTGATTGCAGCTTTTTTATGCCTTGCGTGTGTGCAAAGTAGGGCTGCAGATTCTCAACTGCTTGATTGTAGCATTATTTTTGAGGCGCGCAAAAATGAGATAAAAGCCCAGCTTGATGAAATTGATGAGCGCCAGCAGGCTTTGCAAGTGCTGCAAAATGCCACGCAAGTGCTGCTTGATGAGAAAGAGCGCCAGTTAAAGCAAAAAGAGCAAGAAATTGATAATAAAATTGTCATCTTTGCCAAGGAGCAGGAGCAATCAAAGGCTGATTTAGAGGCGCAAAATACTAAAAACACCCAAGCCCTAGAGCAAAAAAGCCAAGAAATCCAGCAGCTCATTAAAAAAAATGAGGAGATTCTCTCTCAAATTAAAAAGGCAAAGGATAATAAAGTAATCCAAGCCTACAAAGGGCTAAAGGAGGCAAAAGCCGCAGCCATTTTAGCCGATATGCCAGAATCTGAGGCTGTGGATATTCTCTCACAAATGGAAGTGCGCGATATTACTAAGATTTTGGGTAAAATGGATACGCAAAAGGCTGCTGCTATCACTTCACAAATTCGCGCTATTGACCCAAATCGCCTGCCAGATTCTATAAATGTAAATGCTAACACCGAGCAAAATACACAAAGTGCGCAAAATACAGGGCAGAATACAGAATCTAAGCCTACAGATTCTATAAATACCCAAAATGAGGCAAATACACAGAATCTAGACTCGCCAAATGCGCAAGATATGCCAGATAATGCAAATGATGATGCACAAAATGGGCAAAATGCGCCATCTCCTAACGCAGATTCTCAAAATCAAAATAATGCTATGCAAAATCCCAACGCACTCTAGCTTTAAGCGGCATAGCAGTGATTTTAGTTATAATTTAGCATTTATTTTAAGGAGCAGTGTATGAAAATTTTAGTCATTCAAGGACCAAATCTTAATATCTTAGGACATCGCGAGCCACACATTTATGGGACATTTACATTAGAGCAAATTCATAATAATCTTAAATCCCAAGCCCAACAGCACAATGCACAATTAGAATTTTTTCAAAGTAATTTTGAGGGGGAGATTATTGATAAGCTCCAAGAGTGCATAGGCGGCGAATATGTGGGCGTTATTATCAATCCTGCGGCATTTTCGCACACTTCTATTGCGATTGCTGATGCGATTGCAAGCTGCGGTGTGCCTGTGATTGAAGTGCATATTAGCAATATTCATGCGCGTGAAGAATATCGCTCTAAGAGTTATACTGGCGCGGTGAGCGCGGGCGTTATCACAGGCTTTGGCGCATTTAGCTATCATTTAGCCCTCATGGGTATTTTGCAAATTGCAGCTGAAATTGAAGCAATGAAGCAAAATCAGCAGTCAGAGAAAAAATAGAGAAAAAGACAAAATGACAGATACTTATCTCACACTCAATGAAAATGCCCAATATTATGAATGCGGCTTTAGTTGCGATAATGCGCTGCTTGTGCGCGTGGGCGATATGGTGTTTTTTATTACAGATTCTCGCTATACCCTTGAGGCAAGGCAGTATTGCACAAAGCACACGCAGGTTATAGAATCTAGCGATTTTATTCAAAGCGCGTGTGATGTGCTAAAAAGCTTACATGTTAAAACCATAGTGTTTAATCCTAATGAATTGAGTTTAAGCTTGTATGAGGGGCTTAAAAATAAGCTTAGCGACATTAAATGCGAGCTTTTAGCGCAGGCAAATTTCCACCAAAAGCTAAGAGTGATAAAAAGTGAAAAAGAAATTGCACTCATTGCTAAATCACAAAAACTCAATAAAAAAGCCTTTAAGCACTTTGGCGATTACATTAGCGCGCATTTGCATAAAAAGCTAAATGAGGCGGAGCTGCATTATCGTGCTACGCAGTTTTTGAGCCATTTTGGCAAGTATGCTTTAAGCTTTGAGCCAATCGTTGGCATTAATGCAAACGCGGCTAAACCCCATGCGCTGCCCTCAAAAAAATGTGTGCTAGCCAAAAATGATATGTTGCTCTTTGATGCGGGCATAAAATATAAGCGATATTGCTCTGATATGACGCGCACAGCCGCAGTGCATGGAAATAATGGCAATATAAATTTTCATAAATCACAAAAGTTTAAAAATAAAAAGCACGCGCGTATTTATGAGATTGTCCTAAAGGCGCAAGAGAGGGCTATTTCGCAGGCTAGGAGTGGTATGAGCGGCAGGGAGATTGATGCATTAGCGCGCGATGTGATAGAAAAAAGCGGCTATGGCAAATATTTTGTGCATAGCACAGGGCATGGCGTTGGGCTTGATATACATGAATTGCCGCGCATATCGCGTTTGAGCGAGGAGATTATAGAAGATGGTATGGTGTTTTCTATAGAGCCGGGCATTTATCTTTCTGGCGAATTTGGCGTGAGGATTGAAGATTTGGTGGTTATGAAAAATGGGCGCGCGGAGATTTTGTAATTGAGAGAAAATCTAAGCCAAATATGCGCAAGCGGGGATTTACACCTTTTAGAATCTTACACCGCTAAGCGGTATGCTATTAATATGGATTTTTTTTCCTCGCTTAATCCTACACTTTTTAAAGAGCTGCAAGCTCCCTTAAAGCAGTATAATCTTTATATTGACAAAGGCATTAACATTATTGATGTGCAAAGCGCTCAATTTGTCTATCCTGTGCAAAATGGTGTGCATACGATGATTGAGCAAAATTTTGAGCTTGCTAGAAATCCGCTCAATAATAAAGCCTATACGCTTTATACCAATCATTTAGCCCTGCATAAGCAAGATGAAGCAAAAATCCCTTTGAGTGCTGGCATTTGCAATCCTATGATTGATATGATGATGCGCGATTTTAACGGGACTAATCGCTTTCATTTGCCCTCACTTTTTTTGCCTAGTGTAACGATTTTTGGGCTGCTTGGGGGAATGTTTTTGCAATTTTTAATCGAGCAGGGGTATAGCTTTCATTCATTGCTGCTTTTTGAGGAGGATATAGATTTATTTAGAATCTCACTCTACTTTGTGGATTATCCGCTTTTGTTTGAACGCGTGAGCGAGCGCTCATGCTATATATTTGTGAAAGATTTGTTGCATAAGGAATTTGTGCAGCATTATTTCACGCATAGGCGCATTACAAATAATTTTTTGCGCCTTGAATTGCAGCTTTATGATAGCCCAAAGATTAAGCAAGTCCAAGAAAGTGTCGCGCAGGCTTATGCGATTAATTCGCGCGGTTGGGGGAGCTTTGATGATGAGATGATAGGGGTGAGAAATACTTTTTCAAATCTAGGCACAGATTCTATAAGCAAATATCCTATTTTGCACCTGCCAAAACGCGTAAATGCGCCAATATGCGTGGTAGGAAATGGCGCGAGTTTAGATGCCTTGCTGCCTTTTATTAAGCAAAATGCTAAGAGAATGATTATTTTTAGCTGTGGCACGGCGCTAAAGCCGCTTAAAAATGCGGGCATTGCGCCTGATTTTCAAATAGAGATTGAGCGCATTTCATATTTGAAAGAAGTGTTAGAATCTGCTCCTTTAGGCGATACTACGCTTTTGTGTGGGAATATGGTGCAGCCTAATGCGCTAAGCCTTGCCAAAGAGGCGTATTTATTTATGCGCGGGGGGAGTGCGAGCGCGTATTTTGGCGACTCAAAAACTATTATTGAGTTTGCAGCGCCTTATGTGGGCAATGCTGGGTTTGCGCTAGCGTGTTTATTGAGCGAAGAGGTGATTATTTGCGGGCTTGATTGTGGTTATATTGAGGGTAAAACTAAGCACGCAAGCGGCTCATTTTACGGAGATGAGCAGAGTAATATCCCTAAAAATGCCTATGAAGTGCAGGGCAATGGGAGCAAAAGGGTATATGCAGATGCGCTCTTTTCGCTCTCAAGCGCTATGATGAGCAGGGCGGTGAATGCGTTTAAGCCAAAGGTGGTGATTAATTTAGGAGAGGGGGCGTATATTCAAGGCACGCGCGCGGTGAGTAGTGAGGATTTTACTTTGCGCGAGATTGATAAATCCACTTTTATAGCTCAATTGAAAGGCTTTATGTGTGCGGATAAGGCTAAGATTTTTAGTTATAGTGGATTCTATGAGGAGGAAATAAACGCCTATAAACAAGCGATTTTAAATATGCTGCGCAAAGGTGTGAATGGCGAGCATAGGGGCGTGGCGAATAAAAAAGAGCTATTTTTGCGCATTGATAGCCTTTATGCACTAAGTCTTAAAAAATCAGCGAGTATACCATTTGTGGGGGTGCTATTTGAGGGGAGTATTTCGCATATTTTGCACACACTTATGCTCTGCGCGCTGCACATACCTCATGATGATATTGCGCTTTTTTACGCGCGGAGCGTGGAGATGATAGAATCTGGCTTAAACAAAATGGTGATGAGTTACAAAATGCTAGTGGCTTCACTCCAAAGATAGCTTTTATAGAATTTTGTAGAACTTTCACAGAGCCTTTATAGAATCTAAGGAGTGCGAAGAATAACAGCTAGGCTTAAAGCCTTATTTGCGCAGTTCTTTGATGCGCGCAGCCTTGCCCTTGCGTGTGCGTAGATAATAGAGTTTTGCCCTCCTTACACGCCCTATGCGCAATACCTCAATACTCTCCAAGCTCGCGCTATAAAGCGGGAAAGTTTTTTCCACGCCGATATTATTTGCGCCAATTTTTCTAGTGGTAAATGTCCTATCCACACCATTGCCACGGATAGCGATGCATACGCCCTCAAAATGCTGGATTCTACTTTTATCGCCCTCTTGGATTTTAATGCCTAAGCGAAGTGTATCGCCTGCTTTAAATTGCGGGACTTTCTTATCGGCAATCTGCGCTTGATTAAAGCTTTGAATATAACGATTTCTCATAAATTTACCCTTTCTTTTTTGTCTGCTCTGGCTCTACAAAGGCGCGATATGCGCGATACAAGTCCGGTCTAAAATACTTTGTCTTGCATATTGCCAAGCGTTTTTTTAAATCGCAGATTATATTATGGTTTCCCTTTGAATACACTGAAGGGGCTTTAGAAAATTGCATATTTTTGGGAGAAATTTTTGCAAAAGCAGGCGCTTCAAGTAAATAATGCGCAAAGCTCTCTTCTTTAAGAGAATCTGCATTGCCTAGCACGCCTTGAATATGTCGCGCGATGCTATCACAAAGCATTAAAGCGGGCAATTCCCCGCCTGTTAGGACAAAATCACCCACACTAAAGATTTCATGCGCATATTTTTCAATCACACGCTCATCAATGCCCTCATATCTGCCACACACAAAACTTATATGGCTTTTGTGGCTTAGGCGCAGCGCGTCATTATGCTTAAAAGGCTTGCCACATGGACTTAGGACAATCACATGAGCATTTGCCACACTTTGCAGCGCCCTCTCTAGCACATCAGCTTTTATCACCTGTCCAGCACCACCGCTAATTGGTGGCTCATCAACTTTTTTGTATTTATCAAGCGCGTAATCGCGGATATTTACGCACTCTGTGCTTATTAGTCCATTGCTAATAGCGCGCTTTAGTATAGAATCTTGGAAATAAGATTCTATAAGCGCTGGGAAAAGTGTGAGGAAAGAAAAGTGCATAACAATATCCTAGCTTTGCTCAAGGAGTGATAGGGCATTATGGGTAAAAATGCCTTGAGGGGAGAGCGAAGAGACAAAATGCGCAATGTAGGGGACAAAAAACTGCTTTGGCAAGCCTTGTGCGCGAAGTTTAGAATCTGTAGCTACAAGCAGATAGTCTATCTCACCTATGCGCTCAATATCCTTAACCTCCCCTAGCTCTAATAGCGCAACTTGCCCACTGCATTCTTGCTCATTGTGTGTTTGCTTATCAAATACTTTTGTGCCTATGATGTCCTGCCATAAGAACTCACCCTCCGTGCATATAGCTCTACTTTCCTCAAGCGTGGCATAAAGCTCGCAATTTACAAGCCTAGCTGCACTCTCTCTTGATTGAAAGCCGCAAAAAGTAATAAGACCTCTTTGCTCATTAAAAGTATGCACGCGTAAATCCCCAAGTGATGTTTTAGTATGAAAAACAGCATGAGGGGTAAAAATCGAGGGAAAGTCACTCATAATATGCAGTTTTAATGCACCGCCTACACCCACCAATCGCCCCACTTTAGCAACCAAAAGGAGAGGAGATTGCTTCATTATTTAATGAGCTTGTATGGCTATTCTGTAATTTTTGCCATCTTTGGCTTTTGTGCCAGAGATAAAAGTCTTAAGCGAGCCCACCATTTTGCCATCTCGTCCAATGAGACGCCCCACATCTTGAGCGTCAGCTAGGATAATGATTTCGCGTGTGTTGTCTTCTGCATCTTGAATTTGGATTTGTATCGCTTCGGGATTATTTGCAATTTTTTTCGCATATTCTTTAATAAAATCTTCGACCATAATGTTTTCTTTCTTAATATTGTGTTATTTTGAAGTGAGCTTTGCCACCCTTTCACTCATTTTTGCCCCCACACTTTTCCAGTATTCTAGTCTTTGCGCGTCATATTTAACTAAGATTGGCTCCACTAAGGGATTATAATATCCTAGAGATTCTATCCAGCCCCCATCACGCTTTTTGCGAGAATCTGTTACTACAATACGATAAAAAGGTTTCTTTTTGCGTCCCATTTTTGTGAGTCTGATTACTGTTGCCATTGGCTCTCCTTGAATTTTGGCTTTTAAAATCCGCAATTATAGTGTGTTTTGCTTAAATCATCATTATTTTGGCATTCTAAGAGAACCCATCATATTCATAAGCTCCTGCATACCGCCCTTTTGAGAGAGCTTTTTGGCTATTTTTGCTGCATTATCAAATTGCTTAATAATGCGGTTAATATCACTCACTTCTAAACCGCTGCCAAGCGCTATGCGCCTGCGCCTTGAGCCATTGAGTAGGCTAGGATTCTCGCGCTCTTTTTTAGTCATAGAATTCACCATAGCGCGTATATTTTTAATCTCGCTTGATTTATCTAAATCCACATCTTTTAGTGCGCTTGCCATACCGCCTAGTCCGGGTATCATTGAGGCGATTGAACTCATTGAGCCAAGCTTTTTCATATTTTCAATTTGAGCGATAAAATCTTCAAAGCCAAATTGCCCTTTTTTGAGTTTTTTAGCGATATTTTTTGCATCATCTTGACTAATTACACTAGCTGTTTTTTCCGCAAGGGAGGCAATATCACCTGCCCCCATAAGTCGCGAGATAATCCTATCTGGTATAAATACATCAAAATCAGCCACTTTCTCGCCATGCCCTATGAACTTAAGTGGAATACCAATTTGGTGGGCGATATTAAGCGCAATTCCGCCTTTGCTATCACTATCAAATTTTGACAAAATCACGCCATCAATACCAATTTGCTCATTAAAATGTTGCGCGGAGCGGATACCATCTTGCCCACTTAGAGAATCTGCCACATACAAGCACTCTGTAGCATTTATTGCTTCCTTAATAGCCTTGAGTTCGTGCATTAATGCTTCATCGATAGCTAGTCGCCCAGCACTATCGATAATCACCACATCATAATGCGCATTTATAGCCTTTTGCTTAGATTCTGTAGCCACACATACCGCATTTTGTGGCTCACTCGCCATTGGGGGAGTAAAAATATCTACCTCTATGCTTTGGGCGAGCTGGCTTAATTGCTCAATAGCCGCAAGCCTATGCAAATCACACGCTACAAGCAGCACTTTTTTGCCCCTCTGCTTAAGATAAAGCGCGAGTTTAGCACTTGAAGTAGTCTTCCCACTACCTTGCAAACCCATCATAAGAATAACGCTTGGGGGTGTGGGCGCAAAGCCAATGCCATAGCTCTTTGCAGATTTTAAAATTTCACTTAAAGCGCTCTGCAAGGCATTCATAAAATTTTGCTTACCAATGCCTAGCTCTTTAGTGCGCTGCTGCACTTCTTGCACGATTTGTTTAGTTACTTTGTGATGGACATCATTTTTAAGCAAAGCCTTTTTTAACTCATCGCAAGCCCTTAGGAGCGATTTTTCATCATCGGCAAAGCGAATTTTATTAACAATGTTTTTAAATGAGCTTGTGAGGGTATCAAACACGAAATCTCCTTTAATTTTTTAGCTGCGAACTTATAGAATCTAACCTTAAAAAACAAGTTGATAAGCTGCGTAAGCAGATTATAACTTTATACTTTAGGCGCAAATGTGAGCTTTGCTTGCATTTGCAAGATGCGCGCGGCTTTTACAAAAGCAACAGCGCGGATTTATAGAATCTAATGCTACAAAATGGCAGATTCTATATAAAAATCACTTTTATTATGCTTTTATTTGCCTCAAGTTTATATATTGCAAGGCAAAAATTTTTTTATTATAACTTTTTTAAGGATTAGCTATGATGAGTTTTGAACAACATTTGCGGGAAAAACACCTAAAAATTACGCCTCAACGAATCGCTATGCTTAATCAAATCCAACATAATGGGCATATGAGCGTAGAGGAGATTTATGAGCAGATTCGCCATATTTATCCTTCTATATCCCTTGCTACCATTTATAAGAATGTGAGTGCGCTGTGTGAGGCAAATATTCTGCGCGAGATTAAAGCGCCAAAAGATAAGCAAAAATATGAATTAAGTAGCGATAGGCATTTGCATGTGTATTGCGAAGTGTGCGGCAAGCTAGAGGATATTAAGCTTGATACAAACGCGCTAGAAGCAGATTGCAGTCATAATAGCGGGTATAGCATTTGTGATATTTCAGCGGTGCTTATTGGCGTATGTCCGCATTGTAAGGCAGAGCAAGCGCGCCGTTTATAGAATCTATAAAGCTTTTGAGTATCAAGCCTCGCACGTCTGCTAGATTCTATAAATCCGCGCTGTTGCTTTTTTTAACAAAAAGCCGCGCGCATCTTGCAAATGCAAGCAAAGCTCACATTTGCGCCCTCAAAGTATAAAGTTATAATCTGCTTACGCAGCTTATCAACTTGTTTTTTAAGGTTAGATTCTATAAATTTAGCAATAGTATAGAATCTAGACTTTTAGATTTGCTTTTGCATTTGGGGGTAAAATCTCCATAAATCTATTTAAATCAAAATTAATATTTTGCGTCTTTGCTTCCTTGATGAGCGCGAGTGCGTCCTCCATATTATACACACTTCCGCCCTGATAAGGCTCAAAGACTTTGTTGGTAACTGCTAGCGCGTAGGCGTTTTTTTTCACTTCATCTGAAGCTGCATGCGGCATAGTGATGTAAGCAGTGCTTTGTATAAGCACTTCATCAAATTTCCAATGGTCAAATAAAAAGCCCAAAAATGTCAAATGGTCTAAGCCGTAAAATTCATTTTCCACAGCGCCAATATCGGTAAAATTATTCGCTTTAAGTTGGGCTAAAAATTCCTTATCCTTGCCACTTTGAATAAGTGTGTTTGCAAAAAGCATCATTCCCAAACGCAAGAGCATAGCGCAAGGCACAAGCACTTGAGCGAGCTTTTTATCACTTTGTGAAAACCACTCTGATAAAAAGTCCGCCTCTCTGCTACAATTGCCTAAAAACTCTTGTGTATCAAGCCCATAGGGCGATACATCAATTTTAAATCCACTTCGTAAAGAATTGGCTATGGCTACATTTTTGACATTGCTAATGCCTAGTAGGGATACTACTTGATTGAGTGTAGAAATCTCGCGTGAAAATCCATAATAAGGCGAGTTTGCTAAACGCAGCAAATCACCAGTTAAAAGCGGGTCTTTGGAGATGATATCCACCACGCCTTGCACCTGCACTTCTGAGCCAGATGAATCTACATATTGTTGTAATTTCATCACCGTTTCAGGCAAGGGCGGCAGATTATCAATTGTTTTTAATAAAAGCTCATTCATTATGTATCCTTTAGCCGACTCTCATAGATAAGCGCGCACATGGCATAAATTGCGCGTGCAAACCAAGTGAGGGCAAATTATATCAAAAACGATTATAAAAGCATGTAAAACTTGCCATTTTTGTAAAAATTTGCTCCCCCACATTTATGCCCTGCTCCTTAATGCTTGAGCTATAAGCTCCAAAGGGTGGGCAAAACGCACTTTAGAATCTATTTGCGTGAGTGAATTATCAATCTGCATACGACACGCACCGCACTCCGCGCTTACAATTTGCGCCCCACTTTGCTCTATCATTTGCGCCTTACCCCTGCCAGCTTTTAGCGTTAAAGCATAGCGCGAGCTTTGCATACTAATGCCGCCAAATCCGCAGCACTGCGTAGAATCGCGCATCTCTTGTAATGTATAGGCTTTGCCCAAAAGTGCGCGTGGCTCTTTAAAAATACCTAGCACTTTTCTAGCATGGCAAGGGTCGTGATAGGTGATTGTTTGTTGGCCTAAATGCGCGGGAATAATATCTTGCAAGCAAGTGTGCGCATAGAGCCACGAGCTTGCCATATCAATTTTTGGCAATAATTTTTTTAAACGCATAGCATATTCACTCTCTCCCAAAGCATGCAGCCAATCTTTTTTAATCATCGCTGCACAGGTAGCTTCAGGAATAATCATCGCATCAATACTATCCCAAAAACTCTCAAAATACTCGATATTTTTTTGAGCCAAATGCACAACCGTCTTTACATCACCAGTAAAAAATGCAGGCGCGCCGCAGCACTCTTGTAAATGTGGGACAAAAGCTTGAATGCCTAGTGTGTGCAAAATACTAAGCAGGCTCTCTCCCACACTCACATAATTATAATTGCTCAAACAGCCAATAAATATCGCCACTCTATTGTGCTTAAGATTATGCTTATGCGCCACATCGGCTTTGGGGCTTTGTGAAATGCGGCTAGATTCTGTAATTTGTAGTGGCGCAATATCGCCTTGATAAGTTTGCAAAAATGATTTGCGTCGCACGGGGAAAATAGAGCGTTTCGCCCATTTATTATTATCGTCTTTAAATAGTTTTAAGCGGCTAATCCACCGCCCATGCTCCTCCTTAAACGCGCAAGGCATAATAAAATGCACAAAGCTAAAGACAATATCTGCTACTTTTCTATGCCGTAAAAGGAAAAAATATGCCCTTTTATACCACGCAATGCCATATTTTTGCGCAATATCCACGCGCACAGATTCTATAGCCACATCAACAGGCAGGCTTGAGGGGCAGTGCGTTACGCAAGTGGTGCAAAGGAAGCAAGATTCAAAAATATCCCTCGCTTTAGAATCTAGCTCCAACTGCCCGCGCTTATACGCACCCAGCAAATCCAAAAAGCCGCGCGGAGAAGTTACTTCATCGCGATTAACCATATAAATAGTGCAGTGAGGAATGCATTTGCCGCATTTCACACACGCATTGGCTACGCTTTGTAAATCAAGCATAAAGGCTCCTAAATAGTCTTGCTAAAGCGTTTATCGCCTTGATGCGCGCCTAAATACGCATCAAAAGTCATAGCGATATTGCGTATGAGCATGCCACCTGTAGCAGAAGTGTGAATGCTATGAGGCGTGATAGATACTAAGCCTGCTTGTTCATATTCTTTCAAAGCGGCTAAAGATGGCGCAAAATACGCCCTAAAATCAATATCAAACTTAGATTCTATAGGCGCAAAATCAAGGCAGAGATTATTCATAAGTCCCATAATCACCTCTTTGCGCAAAATATCCTCCCTGCTTAGCCTAATGCCGCGTTCTACAGGCAATTTACCATTATCAAGCGCGTTTTCATAAGATTGAATATCTTTAAAATTTTGTGAATAATAATCCACGCCCTCCCCAATGCTAGTAAGCCCAATGCCAATAGTTTGGGAAAATCCGCGCGTTGTGTAGCCTTGAAAATTTCTCCTTAGCTCATTACTCATTTTTGCCAAATATAGCTCATCGCTTTTTTTAGCAAAATGGTCCATACCAATCATCGCATAATCTTGCCCTTGCAAAAAGGCTATGGTATTTTTTAGAATCTCAAGCTTTTGACTAGGGCTAGGGAGCGTGGTTTCATCAATTTTGCGCATAGTTTTTTTTATCCAAGGTAAATGCGCGTAATTAAAAATCGCTAGCCTATCAGGGCTTAGAGAAACCACCTTTTCAAGCGTGCTAGCAAAGCTTTTTTCATCTTGATAGGGCAAGCCATAAATTAAATCAAAATTTACAGAATCTATCCCAAATTCGCGCGCTAAATTAATCGCATGGCTTACTACTTCAATGCTTTGATGTCGGTGGATTGCCTCTTGGACTTTCTCATCAAAATCCTGCACGCCAAAGCTTAAGCGATTGAAGCCATTTGCCCTTAAAATCGCCATTTGCTCGCGCACAAAAAAGCGCGGGTCAATCTCGCAGCTTATTTCCGCGTGTGTGGCAAAGTTTGTAAAATGCCCCCTTACTAGGTGAATAACTTCCTCTAGCTCACTGGCATTAAAAAAAGTAGGCGTGCCACCACCAAAGTGGAACTGCACCACTTCACGCGAAGTATCCATAACCTGCGATAGCAATGCTAGCTCTTTTTTGAGATAATGAATATAGCGCTGCTTTTTGTCTTCTCTGCTTGTATAAATCACATTGCAGCCGCAAAAATAGCACGCCGAGCGGCAAAATGGCAAATGCACATAGAGTGAAAGAGGCAAGTTTGACATAGAATCTGCGCGCTTTAAAGATTGTATATAATCCTCCGCACTCCATTTTTGGCTAAACTCCACAGCTGTGGGATAGCTTGTATAGCGCGGACCAGCCTTTGAATACTTCACAAATGCGCCAAAATCGATATATTCACTCAAAAATTTACTCCATGTTGTTTGTTTTGCGAAAATAATCAATATCAAAAAATAAATTAGGATATTGCTTTTTAATATCCTCTGCAAGAAGCGTAGTATTAATATCAGGCAGCACACCATCATTTGAGCGCAGAGATTCTAAAGCATTTTTTGCCACCACCATCGCATCATCAAAATCAAGGGGCATTTGCGCGATGATATCTTTTTCCAAACTCATCACTAGTTTTTCCTCTTGCATATCACGAATGCGTGATAAAAGCTTTATAAACAGCTCTTGTGGGAATACAACATATTTTTGCCCTTGCTCATCTTGCAAAAACCATAAATCATCTTTTGAGAATTCACCCTTTTGCATATCTAAAAGCATTTTGTCATCTTCTATCTTGCGTAAAATGCCTAGATTCTCGCTCTGCTCATCAAGCCATTTATCTTGCTTATCTGCTTTCATGCTTGCTCCACAATGGGTAAATTATTGATTTGAGCCAAAAATAGCATAATGCCCTTTTGCGCGTGCAGGCGATTGCATGCCTCCTCAAATACGCGGCTTTGTGCGCCCTCAATCACGCTATTACTCACCTCATATCCACGATACGCAGGCAAGCAGTGTAGAAATATCGCCTCTTTTTGCGCAAGATTCATTATTTGTTCATCAACACAAAATCCCTTAAATGCCTTTGCGCGCTCCTCTTTTTGCTCCTCTTGTCCCATTGAAGCCCAAGTATCTGTAACGATTACATTTGCCCCGCTTGCGGTATCTTGTGGATTATGGCTTAAGAGAATCTTGCCGCCACTTTTTGCGCAAAGATTATGCGCAGATTCTATAATTGCTTGCTTTGGCTCATAGCCCTTTGGCGAAGCTATACGCAGCTCAAAGCCTAAAATGCTTGCAAGATTAATCCAAGAATGCGCCATATTATTTCCATCGCCAATATATGCTACTATCGGCACGCGCCCATTTGTGCCACCATGTGGATAAAGCACATTTGTATGCTCTAAATAAATCCCGCATTCAACCATAGTCAAATAATCTGCCAAAAGCTGCACAGGGTGAAAATCATCGCTTAAGCCATTAATCACAGGCACGCAAGAATAACGCGCAAACTCCTCTAGCCGCTTATGCTCTGCTGTGCGCATCATTATCATATCAACCATAGAGCTAATCACGCGCGCAGTGTCTTTAATACACTCTCCACGCCCAAGCTGAATGTCTTTATTGGATAAAAAAATACCATAGCCACCTAGCTGAAAAATACCACTCTCAAAGCTTACGCGCGTGCGTGTAGAAGCTTTCTCAAAAATCATAGCCAGCACTTTGCCTTGCAAATAGGGCTTATGCACACCTTTTGTTAATTCTTGTTTTAAGCGCAGGGCTATATCAATGACGGATAGAATTTCATCTTTACTAAAATCATTGAGCGTGAGAAAATGTCGCATTTGCCTGCCTTATTGCGCCTAAGCGTGGTGTTTAATGAAAGTTTGGATTGTATCCAAAAATGGCTACAAAAATCTTAACACGCTTTTAGTTTGTAGGATTTGTGGGGATATAGTCTTCAACGCCTATGGTGATGTTAAGCGTTAGGTTTTTGAAAAGCACTCTATTCTTACTGCGCTCATAATAAAATTCCTGCCCGCCGCGCACAAACCATTGCACAAACGCACCATTATTTGCCACCCGCTTGCCCTCGCCATCAAAAATATCTCTTGCTGCTAAAATATCGCTAAACAAAGTAGGATAGCTCACCTCGCCAAAGAATCCACGCGCAGCCATCCATTTTGCGCGGCACTCTTTCATCACACAAACTTCTTTTTGGGTGATATTAATAGTCCCAATAGGTTTGCCAAGCTTGTATAATTCGATAGTGAGATTTTTGCCCTTGTATTTGAGCGAGGCAAAGTCGTAGAATTTCACACGCGGCGTGTCAATTAATAGAATCTTAAACTTTGTAGGTTCTAAAACAGGGGGTTGCTTAGCATTTGTCTCTGGGTCTTGATACAAATCCTCAAATAACGAGCAGGCAGCAAAAACAAAGCAAAGCAGCACAAGAAGGCTGCTTTTAAATATTTGCTTAAAGATACCCATCGCACGCATGGCTTGCCCTAGATTCTATAAATACGAGCTTATGCTCGTGCGTTAGAGAGGATTCTGTGCCAGATTCTGCCATCAAGCTTTAGCTCCATATTCACTTGGCATAAGCCGTCTTTATACACAGTTTCAAGCACTTCAGCATTGCGGATAAGCGCTTGCACTTTTGTTTTAACAGTTGAGCTTTGTAGCATCATATCGCGCACGGTATCTTGGGCATTTACTCTAATGCCATACATTTTTTCGCCAATTTGTCTATACGCATCTACAATCGCCGCACGCTTCGCCATAGCAAAGGCTTGAGAGGGAGAGAGTGAATTCTCTGGTGAAACGCCTATACCCACCGCGCTCAAAGTGATTTCATTTTCTGGTGTGAGCATGGGGGAATTAGGGATATTGCTATTATCGCCCCGCCCGATGTATTCATTATCTCTATCAAACTTTGGCTCTAAATTATCCTTATTTAAGCCCGGCACCTCGACTTTTTCAACCACAAGTGTATTAATCTTTTGATTGCCGCTTGTGGGCTTTGAGATAAGATTTGGATTGGTGTTATATCCAGGCATTGGCGGATAAGTAGGTGCTTGGATAGGCGAATATACAGGCTGATTGCTAGCGCTTGGGGGGATTAAGCCATTATTAGCCCCGCCTGTGCTATCACCAACATTTAGTAAATCTCCGCAACCACTAAACGCGAATACAGCAAAACTCGCAACGATTGAACTCTTAAGCAAACCATTTTTCATATTCAGTCCTTTGAATTAAATTTCAAAGCAGGTTAAAGCAAGTAGTGTTCCATATTTTTATTTCTCATATCGCGCTTTATAGAATCTAGCCCTTAATCTCACTCCTCTAAAATCACAAATGGCTTTTGTTTTGAGGCATTAAGCGGCTTAGATTCTGTATTTTGCTTTTTTACATCTGCATTAGCGCGTAAATCTGTTTTTACATTTGGCGTAGCGGTGCGCACCTGTGAGTGTAAGAAATCTAGCGCATAATCTGTTTTTGCAAGCCTAGCCGCACTTAGAGAGAGTTTTGGCATATAAGCTTGCAGGTCTTTTACGCGCCGTGAAATATCCTCAAAATACGCAATTGCCATTTTGTCGCGCTCCTTATCTTTCTCCCAGCTAAAGCCTTTGTTATAGGATTTAATCACCTCATACCAATTTCCCTTGCGCACTTTATACCAATATGTTAGCTCCTCAAGTGCCGTGAAAGAGGCAAAATCATCATCGCGTATGAGCAGCTCGCCTACCATATTACGCATAAAATTAGAATCTGTTTGCTTATGTTTTTTTAGAATACCCGGAATATGCGCATGGTAAATGCCAGCGGAGGGGTCTGCGAAATTTATACGATATTCGCCAGCACATGATTCTTTCCACGCAATGGCTGCCATAGTGTAGCCAAAGCCACTTTTTGCGCCATATTTAAAGGCTTTAAGTATAACTTGCTTTTGATTTTTGTTAAAATCTTTTGGCTGCACACATTTGCCCTCAATCTTATGAAGTGGCAAGGCATAGCCTACAAGCACATAGAGTGCTAATAAGCCTAAAATAACGCTACATTGCCGCATAAATCGCATACGCTCTCCCTTAAATCAAATGCTCCTAAAATCATACGCCTAACTTTAGCTTGCCTAAATAACTTTTTAATAACTCTGCGTTACAATGCCACAATCATATCTAAAAATTAAAGGAATATCTTTGAATCCGCTACATTTGCCCTTGCTTGTTGAGATTCTTACCGAAGAACTCCCCGCAATCCCGCTTTTAAAAGAACTCCCTCATATGGTAGAAAAATGGCAGCGCATTGCCCAAAAATCTGGCATTACCTCAAAGCCGCTTTTGTATTACACGCCGCGTCGTATTGTGCTTTATGAGGAGCAATTCCCCACACGCACGCAAGATAGGCTTATAGAATCTTTTGGTGCGCCCATTAGCATTGCTTTTATTGATGGTGATAAGACAAAGGGTCTTACCAAAGCTGGAGAGAGTTTTTATAAAAAGTTAGGGTTAAGCCCTGATACGCCGCTGCAAACAGCACAAAAGGATAATAAAGAAGTGCTTTATTACTCCACTATGCAAGCAGGTGTGCCTACAAGCACGCTTATAGGAGACATACTTAAAGAATGGCTTGTGGCGTTAAATTTTGGCAAAAGTATGCTTTGGGGGGATTTGCATGAGAGCTTTATCCGTCCTGTGCGCAATATACTTGTCTTGCTTGGGGAGGAGAGCATTCATCTTAGCGCCTTTGGGCTACATAGTATGCCACAGACTTATGTGCATCGAGATGTAAGCTTTGAGCCTTATGCGGTAAGCTCGCCAAATGCGTATTTTGAGATACTAAAAAATGGCAAGGTGCTATTGTGCCAAGATGAGCGTAGGGCGAAAATCTTGCAAGAAATTGCGCATATAGAATCTACGCAGGGCATTCAAGTAGAAGTAGATAAAGATTTATTAGATGAAATTGTGGCTATTACAGAATATCCACGCGCGGCTTATGGGAGCTTTGATGAGGCGTTTTTGCGCCTGCCAAGTGAGGTAATTATCACTTCTATGAAAGATAATCAACGCTATTTTGCCACTTATAAAAATAATGCTTTGCATAATGGTTTTATTATGGTGTCTAATTCCACTGCGCCAGAGTTAAAGCTCATTGTGCAGGGTAATCAAAAGGTGCTTAAAGCGCGCCTTGCTGATGCAGTGTTTTTTTATGAAAATGATTTAAAAACAGGTTTTGAACCTAAGCGTCTATCCCAAATTGTGTTTGTTGAGAGTTTAGGCTCTATGCTTGATAAAACTAAGCGTGAAAATGTTCTAGCCCTTATGCTGCTTAAAGCATATAGTGCGCATATAGAGGATAATATTACGCACGCAGGCGAGATTCTAAGCAGTGCGATTAAGTATGCTAAGGCAGATTTGCTCACAGAAATGGTGTATGAATTTCCAGAATTACAGGGCATTATGGGCTTTTACTATGCTAAAAGCTTTGGTATGCCCCCACTTGTCGCCCAAGCCATTAAAGAGCAGTATCTCCCTACGGGCGAGGATAGCGCGCTGCCCAGCAATATGATAAGTGCGATTGTAGCGCTAAGCATTAAGCTTGATAATATTTTTAGCCTTTTTAGTATTGATAAGATTCCCACAGGCTCAAAGGACCCTTTTGCGCTAAGGAGAGCAGCAAATGGCGTGATTAAAATCATATGGCATTTTGGATTAGATTTTGATTTGCACAAAGATTTAGCAGCACTTTACCAAGCAGGCGGCTATAAGCCTAGCGATTTAGGCAAGATAGAATCTTTTTTCCTTGAGCGATTAGAGGGTATGCTAAAGCTTAATCCCTCTATTATTCGCTGCGTGCTTAATGCGCGTGTCAATAATCACAAAGTGCGCAATCTTAAGACATTACTAGCAAATGCCAACGCACTTCATACATTTTTTGAGAAAAGTGATAAGCAGGCTTTGGTGGCATTATTTAAGCGCGTGGCAAATATTTTAAGTGATGATATTATGCCTACGCATATTGATGAGCATTTACTGCGCCTAAAAGAAGAAATTGCACTTTATAAAGCACTAAAACATCTTAAATCCCAGCATTTTGCAAGCATTGAGGAGCATATAAGCGCGCTTTTTGCGCTTAAAGAGCCTTTGGAAGCTTTCTTTGAATCTGTGCTTGTTAATGATACAAATCCAGCCATTAAGACTAATCGGCAAATGCTCATTTTTAGCATTTATAATGAATTTTTGCGCATAGGAGATATTAAGGATATCACGCTATGAAAGGCTTTTATGAGATTTTTCTCCTTGAATTAAAGGCAATTTTTACTTCTGTTTCGGCTATGCTTATTATTTTTGGCGGCTCGCTTTTTTATTTATTTTTATATCCTACGCCCTATTATAAAGATGTGGTGAGTGCGCAAAAAGTGGCTATTATTGATTATGATAGCACCACTTCTTCGCGTGAGTTAATCCGTTTTTTTAAGGCCTCGCCCTACTTAGATGTAGAAGAGGTATTTTATAGCCCACAAGATGCGCAAGAGCTTATAGAATCTAATCGCGTGTATGGCTTGCTCATTATTCCTAATGATTTTGAAAAGCACCTCTATGAGCGTATTCCACCAACTATTGCCATTATGGCAAATGCTTCTTATTTGCTTATTTATGGTGCGATTGCAAATGCTGCCACTGACGCCATTAGTGCGTTTAATGCCTATCTTAAACAAAAGCAAAATATTACAGAATATGATATCTTAGTCCCTAAGCTTATTCCGCTTTTTAACCCCTCTATGGGCTATATTAATTACACATTAGCGCCTATTTTAATTTTTATCTTGCATCAAACGCTTATAGCCGGTGCAGGTGTGATTGGTGGCACGCAAAATCAGCAATTTATACAAGGTGCTAGGACATATTATGCATGGGCAAATCCGCTTATTATTGTGCTATCAAAGCTGATGGTGTTTTTTTGCATTTATAGTGTGCTATTTTTGCTGTATTTTGGCTTTGCGTATGCGTTTTATGGTGTGCATGTGCATGCGCATATTCTTGAATTTTGGCTTTTTAGCATTGCTTTTATTTTATCTACTGCGGCATTTGGCATATTTTTTGGCACGCTTTTACCTAATCGCGCGCTTTCAACACAAATTATTATGCTCGCCTCAATGCCTATTGTCTTTTTGCTAGGCTTTATGTGGCCTAAAGCTCAAATTGCCCCATGGGCTAGCGATGTAGTGGCATTTTTACCAGCATATCATGGTATAAATGGGCTTTTGGAGCTTAATCAAATGGGCGCTAGCTTTGGCAGCGTGTGGGATTATTTTATGAGTTTATTATTTTTAGGCGCGCTATACATCGCTGCAAGCACTTTTATGATTTATAAAAGGACGGATAGAATCTAGATTCTATAAACGCGCGGTGTTGCATATTACACGGGTTTTGCGAGCTTATACTTGCTTTTTATAGCTTGCCACTGCCCAGAGATTAAGCGCAATAGCAAAAAGCGCAAGGGCGAGCAAATCTTGCCACAAATGCGCTAAGTGACTACCTTTAAGAAAAATACTGCGTAGGGCTTCTATAAAATATTTAAGCGGATTAAAATATGCTAGATATTGCGCAAATGTGGGCATTGACTTCACAGAAGTATAAAGTCCGCTCATCAAAACCAAAATAAGCACAAAGAAAAACATCACAAACATCGCCTGCTGCATATTGCTTGAATAATTTGAAATCACAAGCCCAAAGCCCGCCACCACAAATATATACACTAAGCTAAAAAGATAAATAAGCCCATAGCTCCCCTGTGAGCTAAAGCCATAAACCGCCCACGCAAGCACAAAGCAAAGCGTAATCACAATAAGCCCAATAATCCAATAAGGAATGAGCTTTGCGATGATTAGGTTAAAGCGCGATATGGGCGTTACATTAAGCTGCTCCAAATTGCCCTTTTGCTTTTCGCCCACGATATTAAACGCAGGCAAAAAACCGCAAATCATCGTAAGTACCATGGCTAAGAGTGCAGGAATCATATAAATTTTATAATCAAGTTTGGGATTAAAATAATAATTACCAAAAATCATATCCCCCATATTTGCGCTATTTGCATTGATATGGGCTGATTTTTGCGCACCAAAAGTAGCAATAATATTTGCTAAATAGCTAGAGCCAAGTAAGCCTTTAGTAGCATTTATGGCATTAGCATAAATGCCCACATGCGCACTTTTAAAGCGTGTGATATTAAGCTCAAAGTGTGCGGGGATTTCAAGCACAATATCGCATTGATTATTATTGATACAAGTATGAGTATCATCTACGGATATAATCTTAAAATACGCGCCCGCGCCAATTTTGGCTATAAGCTGGCGTGAAAGGCTAGATTTATCAAAATCTAAAATGCCAAGATTAATGTTTTTTATCTCCATATTTGCCGCAAAAGGCATAACTAGCACCACCATAATAGGAAACATTACAATAAGTTTAGGGATAAATTTCCCACGCAGGATTTGCTTAAATTCTTTTTGAATAAGAAATAGCATTTTTCAAAGCCTTACTTTAAAAGTTTTTAGGCTAATGAGTAAAATTACACCAAGCATGAGGCTTAAAATCATAAATTCACTCCATACAAAGGCTATGCCAAGCCCTTGTAGCATAATCTTTTTAAGCGCGATGATAAACCATTTTGCCGGAATGATATGGGAGATGTATTGCAAAATAAGGGGCATAGATTCTATGGGGAACATCATGCCTGAAAGCAGCATAATAGGCATCATAAAAAGCATGCCCGATACGAGCATAGCCACAATTTGCGTTTTGGCGATGTTTGATACTAGTAAGCCTATACTTAGTGAAAGTATCAAATACAGCACACACAGGGCTAAAAGCAGCCCAAAAGACCCCACAATGTGCAAATCTAGCAAACTCACGCACACCACAAGCACCACCAGCAAGCTTACAAATGAAAGCGTAAAATAAGGCAAAATCTTGCCAAGTATCATCACAAGCGGATTTATAGGGCTTGTAAGCAGCGTTTCCATACTGCCTAGCTCCTTTTCGCGCACGATTGACACAGAAGTCATCATCGCGCATATTAGCATTAAAATCATGCCTAAAAGACCCGGCACAAAGCTATACGCGCTTTTGCCTTGAGGATTAAAAAGCATAGTAGTGTGCGGAGTGATGCTTATTTGTGCAGGCTTAAGGCTTTGATGAGATGTAGCAAGGTGGGAGAGTAGCACACCTTGTGTGAATAGATAAATGCTGCTAGCGCGATTTGCATCACTTGCATCGAGTAAAAGCTGCACGCGCGCAGGCGTGGTATTATCAAATGCCACCACCATGTCAAGCCTATTATTGGCAAAAATATCTTGTAAATCTTTTTTAGATTCTATAATTTTGTCCAAAGTGAAGTATGGATTGCTGCTTAGCGCGGAAATAAGCTTGCTAGATAGATAATCTTTTTGCAAATCAAGTAAGGCAAAATTGATATTTTTCACTTCATTATTAAGTGCAAAGCCAAAGAGCAGCAGTTGGATAATTGGCATAAGCAGCAGTATCATCATCGTGCGCACATCGCGCAAAATATGATAAAACTCCTTTTTACTAAAAGCAATAAAGGCTTTAAAATGTGTTTGTTTCATATTGACCTTTTAATCTTGCTAGATTCTATAATGGCGCTAGCTTTGCTTCTAAAAATGGCGCGTAGTCTCACCAAAAGGCGCAAAAGCGATTATAGCATAGATTCTATAAAATTCAAACGATTGTTTTAATTTATTGCATACATATACCCATTATTTTTAAACTGTTAAGATTATGCTTTTGCTAAGATGTCGCACTTTAGGGGAGTAAATGAAAGGAGCTAGAGAGAAAATCATACAAATTGCCGCGCAGAGTTTTGCCCAAAATGGCTATGATGGCACTTCCACGCGTGAAATTACAGCAAAAGCAGGCGTTAATCTCTCCTCCATTTCATATTATTTTGGGGGCAAGGAGGGGTTGTTTAAAGCTGTGATAGAGGAGTGTTTCAAGCCCATTTTGACTTTTATTGACACTATGGAGGGAAATCCTTCGGGCATTGCGTGTTTAAAGGGTTATCTTAATTTTGCTTATGCCTATATTCATAATCAAACTTATGGGCGCTTTGTCTTGTGGCTTTTGAGCGCACCACATAGTTTTAGGGCTTTTGTGGTGGCAAATTATATGTCTAGGGTGTTTAGTTTTCTTAAAGGCTGTATGCAAAAGGGCAAGGATTGCGGCGAGCTAAGGGCGGATTTAGATATAGAATCTGCGTGCCTTATGTTTGTTGGTATGATAAATTTTTATATCCTTAATCAAGATAATATTCAAATGCTGCTTCACCCACAGCTTGCCGCTACAAAGCCCGCTGCGCGCAAGAGTGCGCATAAAAAAGATGCAAAGGAAGTGGCTTATTTTGAATATATGATAGAAATTTTTCTGCAAGGTGCTGGCACGAATCGATAAATTTTCAAAACTCCCACCAAATATCCCGCTTTGGCGCAGAATCTAGCTCATAGACTTCTCCTAAGCGCGGCACACTAATAGGCAATTGATACAAATCACAAAGCTTAATGAGATTTTTAAGCGGTTCATTCCACGCGTGGCTCCCTGCGACAAATCGTCCATAGTGGATTGGCATAACCATTTTTGCGTGCAAATCAAGCGCGGCTTGTAGCACTTGAGGCGTGAAAGAATGCGAATATTTCCACGCGATATTGTATTGCCCATTTTCCAAAATGGCTAAATCCACGCCGCCAAAGGCATTGCCAATGTCCTTAAAATGTGTATAATATCCCCCATCGCCGCTTAAAAATATCTTTTTCCCTCCAATTTCTAACAAATACGAACTCCATAATGTCCTATCCCACTCTAGCCCCCTACCGGAGCTATGTTGCGCAGGCGTAGCGTGCAGGCGTATATCTGGCGCTAGAGATACGCTCTCCCACCAATTAAGCTCGGTAATCTTGCTAGATTCTATCCCCCAAAATCGCAAATGAGAACCCACACCAAGAGGCACAATAAAGCGCTCCACCTGCGCCTTTAGCGCATTAATGGTAGGGTAATCCAAATGGTCATAGTGGTCGTGAGTAATTACAAGCGCATTAATTGTGTTAAAATCCTTAGCACTCCAGTGGATATCTGCCTTGAAAGCGCGGTTTATAAAGCTTTTTGGCGAAGCATAATCGCTAAAAACAGGGTCAATGAGCATCGTAAAATCTTTATAATTTATAAGCAATGATGAATGCCCAAACCACACTACAGCAGGACTTTGGCTATAAAGCGTATGAAAATTTTCCTCTACAAAGGGTAGTGGCTTATTTGGAGTAGCGTTTTTAGGCTTAAATAAATAATATTTCGCCACAGCCCACATTGATGCGCGCTCGATGTGGGGCATTTGGGGATTTAGATTCTTAAAATATCCTTTTTGTTTTTGCGCATTCCATTCAAAATTAGGCTGATGTATGAAGCGCTGCATATCTTCAAGGCTAGGATTGCTCCCTTTAGCGGGATTTTGCGCATAGAGCATACTAAACGCCATAAACAAAGCACAAAATATGCGCATCACATTTCACAGCAATGCGGAGCTTGTGTGCTAATTTGTAGTCCTAGCTCTTTGTATGCATTAAATCCCCCCGCTAGCAGATAGACATTATTATAGCCCAAGTGTTTTGCCCACAAAAGCGCGACATTGGCGCTGCCCATGGGCGAAAGGATATGCTCCCCGCTGTCATAAAAGACAATCTTTGTATCCTTATCCTCGCCAAGAAATGCTATAAACTCGCTTTGTGCGCGATTAAGCCCATCAGCTTCCCAATTCCACTCGCTGCCATTTTCATTAAGCGTGGGGCTTAGCGCGAATGCAAAATGCTTAGCATTAGGGATTAGCCCTAGATTATAAACCCCACGCGGCAAAGTGGCGATAATATTAAACTCATCTAAATGCTGGACTAAATCTTGTGGCAAAATAAGCTTATAGCCCACGATATTAGCCCGCTCCACTAGTGCTAGCGCGTCATCTATGATATTTTGGGGTGCTTGCTTTTGCAAATTTTCAAGCATTTGTGCTGCATTTGCATCTGCATTTGCCTTTGCTTGCGCGTAATTTTGCGCTTTTGGCAATATTTGGACTAATTCTGTAGCGTAAGTTTTGCTCTCCGCATTGCTTTTTGTGTCTCCACAACCATAAAACAACGCACAAAGTGCGAGTAAAAATAGCCTTTTCATCAAATCTCCTTTTAAAAATTAAATTTACAGAATCTAGCCCTCATAAGACTTGCGCAAAGAGCGCCCAAGCAGCGCGGTATGATAGAATCTAGCCGCTAAATGCGCTGAGTTGGGCATTGATTTTATCATATTTTTCTTGCGCTGCACTCAAGGCTTGCTTATTTTGCTCAAACACATGCGGTGGCGCGTTTTTTATAAACTGCTCATTACTTAGCATGCTTTGCAGTTTGGTAATGTCTTTTTCAAGCTTTTGCTTTTGATTATTTAAACGCGCAGTAATTGCGCTTAAATCAACGCCTGTTAGCTGCATATAGCACTCACAATACTCGCTCACATCAACCACGCTGCCCGCTATTTTATCGCTCACTAGCTCAAGGTGCGCAACTTTAGCTAGCTTGCACACAAATTGTTCAAGCAGTGACTTTGCAAGCGCGGCATTAAGCTTCACATACACTTTTTCCACAGGCGCATTACCTAGCTCCAATGTGGCTTTTAGCCGCCGTATGGAGATAATCACATCTTGGATAATATTAAAATCGCGCTCAATTTGTGCTAGATTGCTATCTAGTGCGCGCGCTTTGGGATAGGGGGCAATCATTATAGAATCTGCAGATTCTATCTTAGTGCCATTAAGGCTATGCCAGAGCCAATCGGTAATAAAAGGCATATAAGGGTGCAAAAGCAACATCGCACCCTTAAAAATCGCACCTAGCTCATATACAGAATCTTTGCTTGCCTTTGCTAGCTCAATCCCCCAATCGCAAAATTCCCCCCACAAAAAGCGATACAAAATACTTGCCCCATCATTGAAGCGATACGCATTTAGCGCCTCTCGCACTTCGTTTGTAGCCTTATAAAAGCGCGCTAGCATATACTGCCCTAGAGGTGTTGTAATCTCTAAATGCCCCACATCGCCAAAGCCACGCTCTAGCGCCTCCTTGCCACCTAGCTGCTCAAGATACATATTTAAAAACTGCGCAGCGTTGTAGAGTTTATTAGTAAAATTATTGATAGTTTCTAAGGTATGCGCAGAGAGCTTCACATCTCGCCCTTGTGCGCAAAGATAAGCCAAACTAAAGCGCAAAGTATCCGCGCCATAAGTTTGTATCATATTTAAAGGGTCAATGACATTGCCTTTGCTTTTTGCCATTTTCTGCCCATCTTTATCCCGCACAAGCGCGTGCAAATAGACATCTTTAAAGGGTAGTTTATGCAGGAGAGATTCCCCACTTAAAATCATTCGCGCCACCCAGAAAAACAAAATATCAAAGCCTGTGATAAGCAAAGTATTAGGATAAAAGTCTATTAAATCATTTGCCCCATACAATGTGTGATTTATAGAATCTACATTTGAAGTATTTTGGCTCTTTTCAATGCTCTCATTCCCCCAGCCTAGCGTGCTGAAAGCCCATAGCCCAGAGCTAAACCAAGTATCTAGCACATCATTATCTTGCTTTGTGATTTTAAGGTGGCATTTTGGGCAAGTGGGATAATCAGATTCTGAAGCGACCCTCTCCCCGCATTCGCAATACCATACAGGGATTCTATGTCCCCACCAAAGCTGACGAGAAATGCACCAATCCTTAAGCTCGCGCATCCATGCGTTGTAGTTATTAAGCCACTGCGGCGGGATAAAATGCAACTGCTTTTCATTCACGCGCTTAATGGCATTAAAAGCGACTTCTTTTTTGACAAACCATTGTTTAGAAATATATGGCTCTACTACATTGCCGCAGCGGTAGCATTTGCCCACTTGATTAGTATAATCCTCGATTTTTTCTACAAAACCTTGCTCTTGCAGTGCTTTTATAATATCGTGGCGCGCTGCTAGCCTATCTTTGCCCGCAAAGGCTCCAGCGTGCGCGTTTAAAATGCCCTTTTCATCAAAAATAGTAATAAATTCTAAATGATGTCTTTTGCCCACTTCATAGTCATTTATATCATGCGCTGGCGTTACCTTCACGCAGCCGCTTCCAAAGTCCATATCCACCGCAGTATCCGCAATGATTGGAATTTCACGATTTAAAAGGGGTAAAATCACGCTTTTACCGATAAAATGCGCGTATCGCTCATCTTGTGGATTAACCATAACCGCACTATCGCCAAAGAAAGTCTCCGGGCGTGTAGTAGCCACAATAAGGCATTCCTTGCTCTCCTTAATAGGGTAGCGCAGATAGTAGAGTTTGCCTGCATTTTCCTCATACTCTACTTCAATATCACTTAGTGCGCCATCTTTCACGCACCAATTTATCATATAATTATCCTGCACGATTAAGCCTTGATTATACCACTGCACAAACGCCTTTTTAACGGCATTTTGCAAGCCTTTATCCATTGTAAAGCGCAGGCGAGACCAAGCGGGCGTGATGCCTAAATGATACATTTGATTAATAATTGCTCCCCCACTTTGCTCTTTCCATTCCCACACGCGTTTTATAAACTCCTCTCTGCCCAAATCCTCCTTATGTATGCCTTGTGCTAAGAGCTGCTTTTCAACTACATTTTGCGTAGCAATGCCTGCGTGGTCAAGTCCGGGCTGATAGAGGGTTTTAAAGCCATTCATTCTTTTATAGCGCGTGATAATATCTTGCAGGCTGAAAGTGAGCGCATGCCCGATATGCAGCACGCCTGTAACGTTAGGAGGAGGCATCATAATGCTAAAACAAGGTGGATTTGGCTGCTCCCACAGGGATTTATTCCCCTCAATTTCAAAATATCCGCGCTCTTTGCAAATATTATAGAATCTAGATTCTATAATGTGCGGGTTATAGCCCTTTTTTGCTTCTGTGGTGTTTTGGGTGGGATTCATAAAATGCCTTTGTGGTATTTAATTTGCTTTATGTGTATTATAATACCAAAATGCTAAAAACAAATGGAGGCAAATATGACTTACGAGCTAAAGATGCCAATTTTAGGCTTTGATGATGTGACAAAAGTGGAGCTAGAAAAAATTGATGAAACTTTTAGCAAAATTCGCTCGCTTGATGGGGAACGCTCCTTTGAAATTACACTAGTTAATCCCTTTTCGCTCTGTGATTATGCCTTTACTATCCCAACTGCTGATGAGAGGCTATTAGATTTAGATGAAAAAAGGGGGGATAAAGTAGAGGTGTATTGCGTGGTGGTGGTGCAAAAGCCCATTGAAAATTCTATTGTCAATCTTATGGCGCCTTTTGTGTTTAATCCCGCTAATGCCTCCGCACTACAGGTTACTACACTCCCTGTGGCAGAATATCCGCAATTTAGCAAAGTGCAGCCTTTGAAAGAATTTTTATCACAAGAAGTCCTTGAAACGCTTAATAAATAAACTCGCTTTATGCCACTCTCAAACCTCAATGCCGAGCAAGCCCAAGCCGCTCACGCGCCAAGTGGGCATAATCTCATCATTGCTTCAGCTGGCACGGGGAAAACTTCTACTATCGTTGGTCGCATAGCCTATCTTTTAAAACAGGGCTTAGAGCCTAAGGATATTTTGCTGCTTACTTTTACTAATAAGGCAAGCAATGAAATGATTGCACGCGTAGCAAAGCTCTTTGGCGAGCAACTAGCAAAAAATATAGAATCTGGCACTTTTCACGCCGTGGCATATCGGTATTTAAGAGAGCATAAGCAAATCCACCTAAAACAGCCCAAAGAATTACAAATGCTTTTTAAAAGCCTTTATGATAAACGCGTGTTTAGTCAAGATTCTATAAAGGCATATTCTGCGCAATATCTTTTTCAAAGCTACTCACTTTTTGTAAATGCTGCTTTTCAGGGTGGCTTTGGCAGCTGGCTTATAGAGAAAAATCCGCAGCAAGAGGCTTTTATAGCCATTTATGAAGATGTGATTAGTGAGTTTCAGAATCTAAAAAGCACACATCACTATGCGGATTATAATGATTTGCTCCTTTTGTATAGAGAGGCTCTCCTAGCACTGCCAAAGCCACCATTTGCCGAAGTGCTATGCGATGAGTATCAAGATACTAATCCTTTGCAAGATTCTATCCTTAATGCGCTCAATGCGCCAAGTCTTTTTTGTGTGGGGGATTATGACCAAAGCATTTATGCCTTTAATGGCGCAGATATTAGCATTATTAGCAGTTTTAAGGAGAAATACCATGACGCGCGGGTGTTTAATTTAAGCAAAAATTACCGCTCAAGCAAATATATTTTGCAGCTTGCCAATAAGGTTATCGAAAAAAATGAGCGCATTTATCCCAAATCGCTAGAAGTGATTAAGCAAGGTGAATTTGCCCCGCCAAAGCTAGTGTGCTATGATGAATTATTTTTGCAATATCAGGGCATTGCTAAACGCATAGCCTTGAGCAACCTGCCCTATGAGGATACGGCAATTATTTTTCGCAATAATTCTAGTGCCGATGGCATTGAGGCTAGTCTAAGGGAGCTAAATATCCCCTCAAAGCGCAAAGGAAGTGTGAGCTTTTTTGACACCAAAGAAGTGAGCCTTTTGCTTGATATTTGTTCCCTCACACTTAATCCTCGCGATATGATGGCATATATCCATACTTTAAGCTATGGCAAGGGCATCGGTAATGGCATTGCAAAGGATATTTATGAGGCGTTATTCCGCTTAGGCGAGGGGGATTGCCATAGGGGTATGTTTGAGCCAAAAGCGAATATAAAAGCCTATGAGCAAAGGAGTAAAAACACGCAACTAGGGCTTTTTGATGATTTTTTTACATTAGAAAATCAAGCGCGCTTTGATGCGTTTGTAAGCCCAAAATTTGCCTCCCACCCCATTTTGCAGCACCCAAAATTGCATAAAGAGGGCGCGATATTTTTAAGTGATTTTTATGAAATGCTTAGCCACACACGCTCTGTGCGCACACCAAAGGCAATGATAGCCTATATTATGCAAGCAAAGTTTTTTACAGACATTATGCACACACTAGCCACCACTCGGGCTAAATTAAAGGACGGAAACATCGATAGCGCGCGCTTTGAGCAGGCTTTAGAATCTATTAAGCGCAAGGCTAATCTTTTAAGCGACTTGGCAAAAAATTATAATGATTTGGGCAAATTTTTAAACGCGATGATTTTGGGTTCAAGCGAGGCGGTAGAGGGCAATGGCGTGCATTTGCTTAGTGTGCATGCGGCTAAGGGATTAGAATTTCAAAATGTGTATGTGGTGGATTTAATGGAGGGGCGATTTCCTAATCGCAAGCTTATAAGCAAGGGCGGGAGTTTGGAGGAGGAGCGCAGGCTTTTTTATGTGGCAATTACGCGCGCTAAGGAAAATCTTACCCTTTCTTTTGCCAAAAAAGATGCGCTTAAAAATATTGACTACGCACCTTCAATTTTTCTCTATGAGGGGGAGCTGCTGCATAAAGATAGTGTGTTATAGCCACTGCACTTAGTTTAGTTTTTAAGGAAACTTGCCTTTGGCGCTTTTGGCTACTTTGTAAAACACCTCGTCCATTGTATCGCTTTGAAATTGTGCTTTTAGCGCTTGGGGCGTGTCAAATGCCGCGATTTTGCCATCTACCATAATGCTCACGCGGTGACAATACTCCGCTTCGTCCATATAATGCGTGGTTACAAATATGCAAGTGCCGCTATCTGCTGCGGCTAAAATCAGCTCCCAAAACTGCCGCCTAGCGATAGGGTCTACCCCACCTGTAGGCTCATCAAGAAAAATAATGCGCGGTTTATGGAAATTTGCCACGCAAAAAGCTAGCTTTTGCTTCCAGCCTAGCGACAAATCAGCCACGAGCGTATCGTATTTATCGCTAAATTTGAGTAAAGACAAAAGCTCATCGCTACGCGTAGCAATGTCTTGCTTGCTCATTCCATAGATTCTGCCAAACAAGTAAAGATTTTCCCATACTTTTAAATCATCATAGAGTGCGAATTTTTGACTCATATAGCCGATATGCTTTTTTATTTGCTCACTCTGTGTCCTCACATCAAAGCCGCACACGCGCACTTCTCCAGCGCTTGGCACGCTAAGCCCGCATAGAATCTTCATTGCTGTGCTTTTGCCCGCGCCATTTGCGCCCAAAAAGCCAAAGATTTCACCAGCTTTGATGGCAAAGCTAATGTCATTGACTGCGTGAAATGTGCCAAAAATCTTTGATAAATGCACCACTTCGATGATGTTTTGGCTATTTTGCATAATAATCCTTGTGTAAAAACTTCAAAAGCAGATTGTAGCACAATGTAGCCATTTTTCAAACGATTGTTTTAATTTAAGCAAGCAGCTTTTGGATTAGCTTTAGGGCAGATTTTTAGCGCCTTAAGAATGGGATTGAAGTGTTTAGCGTAAAAATTCTATAAAGCAATCTTCAATGCTAGGCTTAATCTCTGTAATACTAACGCCCTTATTTGCCGCATATTTGCGCTTTAAGCTATCAAGCTGCTGCGCGATATTTGCAGTTTTAAACACAATATGAAAATCCTTTGCAAATAAAAAGCACGAATGCACGCCCTCCATACTTCGCAAGCCTTCAAGCGTGGTAAAGAGCAAATGCTCATCTATTCCGCTTAGTTTAAAAAGCCTGTGCGGATATGATGCGCAGATATTTTGTGGCGTGTCAATGCTTAGAATCTTGCCATTTGCCAAAAGTGCAATTTCATCGCATAAATTTGCCTCGTCCATATATGGCGTGGATACAAGGATAGTCATTTGCTTTTTAAGCTCGCCTAAAATCTCCCAAAACTCCGCGCGGCTCACCATATCTACACCAGTAGTTGGCTCATCTAAAAATAAAATTTTAGGCTTATGGATAAGCGCACAGCAAAGGGCTAGCTTTTGCTTCATTCCCCCGCTTAAAGCACCCGCTCTGCGGTCTAAAAATGGCTCTAGCGCGCTAAAAATAGGCTTAATAAGCGCATAATTTTCTTCAATACTCACTTGGAAAATATCTGCAAAAAATGTAAGATTTTCTTTCACGCTTAAATCCGCATAGAGGCTAAATACTGCAGGCATATAGCCTATGATTTGGCGGATTTGCCTATATTCTTGCACCAAGTCAAAGCCCGCTATGCTGCCTTTTGCATGTGTATCTTGCGTGTGCTGTGTAGCATTTGTGCTTTTTGCGTGCTGTGCGGCGTGCGTGCGCGGCGCGGCGTTTTTGCCATGCTTAGCGCGCGGTATAGAATCTACACTATCAGGGAGCATAAGCGTGCTTAAGATTCTAAAAAGCGTGCTTTTGCCCGCGCCATCTGCGCCGATAATGCCAAAAATGCAATGAGGCTTTACCTCAAAGCTAATATTTTCTAGTGCTACAAGCTCACCATAATATTTGTAAATATGCTCTATGTGAATGATTGGCTTAGATTCTGTGTTGGATTTTATATGAGATTTTATGCCGGATTGCGCGCTAGATTCTATAATTAAATCTACGCTTTGCGCGGTATTTGTGGCATTTATGATATTTGTAGCATTACTAGAAGTGCTATTTTGCATATCGCGCCTTTAAGGCATAGAATCTAGCTTAATCTCGCCATAGCCGCCAATTTTTAATAGCCCATCATTTTCCACATCAATCTTAATGGCATAGACTAAATTTTGCCGCTCATCTTTAGTCATAATCGTTTTAGGCGTGAATTCCGCTTCACTTGAAATCCATGAAATAACGCCCTCATACACCTTATATCCCTCCATTTGCGCGCTAGATTCTGTATTTTTAGAATCTACATACACTTTTACTTTATCACCAAGTTTAATGCGCACTATATCATCATAATTAAGATAAGCCTTAAGGCGCAAAGTGCGCGTATCTGCCATACGCAAAAGCGCCTTTGATGGGCTAGTTAGCTCGCCATTAAAAGCATACTTTTCAAGCACCACGCCATCAAGGGGCGCGATAATATCTGTGCGCGCGATTTTATCATCTAAAATATCAAGCTCTTTTTGCAATGACTGGCTTTTATACGCGGCATTATCCACATTTTGCTTTGTGCTTGCATTTGCCTTAAAGAGCCTTTGTGTGCGCGCTAATTCATCAAGTGCGTGCGCTAAATCAAGTGCTAGTTTTTCTCGCTGCAGCTCTAGCGCACTGCTATCAATTGTGCCTAAAAGCGCGCCTTTGCTCACCGCCTCGCCCTCTCTTACCTCAAAGCCCATAATGCGCCCGCTGCCCTCTGTGCTAAGGAGTATTTCATCAGCCTCAAACATTCCCATAGCATCAAACTCCCTGCTATCCCCACACGCGCAAAGCATTAGCCCCACGCAAATGCTAATTATATATCCCAAAAAATTTTTGCCTTTCATTTCTAATCCTTTGCTCTAGATTCTATACCTGCGTCATTTTGCAAACACTGCTTGCGCGCTAGCAACACATTCTATATCACTCCCACACATTATGCAACTGCTTAAGGGAAAAGATTTGCAAAAGAAATTCAATTTCTATGTATTTTTGCTGCAGGAGCGCAAGATTAAGATTATTAATATCTGTAATAAAATCATTAATGCTTAAAATCCCATTTTTTAATCGCGCCTCTTGCGTGCGCAAAATATCTTCATACAAAGTAATAATGCGTGCATTTTCTCTTAATTGCGCTAGCAAATTATGCGCACTTTTAATCATTTCATTGCGCGTTATGGCAGTTTGCAGCATAAATTCCTCTTTTTTAGAATCTAGCTGCAAGCGCGCATTTTGGATAAGCTCACGCTCTGTGCGCAGCGTATAAAAATTGCTAAAATCCCAATTTAGGCGCACACCCGCGATGTAGTAAGGCTCAAACTTCCCGCTTAAAATATTCAAACTAGGATTAGCATAGCCTAGCTGCAAAAACGCATCAATATGCGGTAGATTTTTTGCATTCTCCACGCTTTGGCGCGTGGCAATCTCTTTATTTTTAAGTGAGAAATACATCATTTCAGGGCGCAGCATAAAGTCCTTAGTATCTGCTTGTGTTAGATATTGTTTTTGTAGCTCAATATCTGGCATTTGCAGTCCGCTAGATTCTAAAATGATAGAATCTACCCCACTAAGCGCGCTTAGACTATCAAGTGCAATGGCTTTTTGCGTGCGCAATAGCTCATCATTTTTTTGCGCGCTAATGATTTGAATGCGCATTTTAGTGAGCGCATCTCGCTGTAGCACGCCATTTTTATACTGGGCTTGTATATTGTCATAATTTTTTTCTAAATCCATAATGTGCAGGGCATTTTGTTTGATTTGAGAATCAAGCAAAAGCGCTTGAAAATACACATTTATCACCGCTTTGCTCACTTGATAAAGACTTACTTCTAGCTCGCTTTTTTGGCTCTCATACTGCGCTAGAGCCATTTTTTTGCTCGCAGAAATGCCCATATCAAGCAGCGGCTGGGAAATTTCAAGCGTGAAAGCATATTGGTCTTTGCTTAGAGGCGTGTAGCCATCAAGATGTAGCCCCATACCGCTTAGAGCAGCGGTATTAAAGGGTAGTGTAACGACATCGCTTTGATAGCTCACTTTACTAGCAAACTTTGTGCGCGCGATGTAGCGGGTATTGAGCGAGCTAAGATTAAGAGAGAGCGCATTTTGCAAAAGTGCGGCATTTTTGTGCAACGGATAATGTTTTTTAGCAGCATCAATAAGCGATTGTATATTTTCTTGCGCGCCTAGCACGCACCAAATAAAGCTCCACAAAAGCATAACACGCAACATTTTAAGCCCTCTATATAAATTCATAAACTAGACTTCACAAATTAGAACATGCCTTTAAAATGGCATTACCCCTAAAAAAGAGCGGCATTATATTCAAAAAGCTTGATAAAGTCAAACGATTGTTTGACTTTGCCTTGCGCGGAATATCGCGCAAATGTGGATTTACTAAACTTAATGTAACTTTTAACTAAAAGCCTTATAATGTCGTCTTTTCAAAAATTTGCGATTTAAAAAGGATATGTTTGCAGCCAAATGAGCTAGATTCTATGGATTTTCCCCTCGTGTCCATAATCATTCCTAATTTTAATACCGCGCGCTTTGTCTCCAGTGCGCTTAAATCTTGCATAGAACAGACCTATACCCATTGGGAGGCAATCATTGTCGATGACGCCTCTAAGGATAATTCTGCGCGTATTATTGCAGATTTTGCCAGCCAAGATACACGCATAAAGCCCATATTTTTAGAATCTAATGGCGGCGTGGCAAATGCGCGCAATCTTGCTTTGCAGGCTGCTAGTGGGCGCTTTATCGCCTTTTTAGATGCCGATGATGTGTGGGAGAAGCATAAACTAGAATATCAAGTGCGCTTTATGCTTGCAAATGATGTGGCGCTAAGCTATGGGGATTATTATGTGATTGATGAGGAGGATAGCATTTTGGGCGATTTTATCCCAGAGGCGCACATTACTTTTAAAAATATGCTAAAAACCTGCCAAATAGGTAACTCCACAGCTGTTTATGATGCAAATAAATGCGGCAAAGTAAAAGCCGGACAAATCCGCCAAGATTATGAACTATGGCTTAGTATTTTGCGCGATTTTAGCGCGCAAAAAGTATGCTTCGCCCCCCCCCCCGCATAACTCTACACAGCCACGCACAAGCCCATATCTAGCCTTTATTAGAATCCGCAAAGGCAGCGATACCTATAATCGCCTAAAAACCGCCAAGCGGCAATGGCTCGTCTATCGCCAAGTGCTAGAATTAAGTATATTTAAAAGCGCGTATTACTTTAGCTGCTATATTTTTTACGCGCTAAAAAAGCGCCTTTCATACTTTAGCCTTTTCTCCCCCCCCCCCCCCTTATACGGCAGCGGCGTAAAAAATCTCTAAAGCAAGCCAAATGATTAATCTCGCACCCCATCACACAGCTAAGCAAAGAGTGCATAGCGTGCGCTATTGCGCTAGCCCAGCACTTTATGCGCTATGTCTTTTGCCTTTGTGCGCGCTGCCTTTCTCGCCGCTTGTATGTTTTGTCGGCGCATTTTTGTGCCTTTTTGCTTTTCATAATGGGCTAGATTCTGTGTCGCGCGTTATTTTGGGGATTAGCTTAGTTTTGAGCGGGAGCGTTGTATATGCCTCGCGTGTGTATTTTAATTGGGAGGGCGATGATTTTATCCGTTATTATCAAACTTATAAACTCCTGCTTGAAGGCAATATCAAAGGCATACAAGCATATGGCATAGAATGCGGCTTGTCCTTGTGGCACATTGCACTTATTGCGTTGTTTGGCGAGCTAAGTCCAGCAGGCTTGCTCTTTTGGACGATTTTACCCCCAAGCATACTTTTTCTTATTTGGCTTGAAAAATACGCTATGCAGGGCTTAGATGATAGTCAAAAAGCCATTTGTATCTTTCTATCCTTTCTCTTTTTTGATTTCTACATTGCTTCAGAATACACGCGGCAGTTTTACTCCTCCATTTTTATCCTCTATGCCTTAAGCGTGGTATCTATGCGAGCTAAAATAGCCTTTAGTTTGCTAGCCTGCGTATTTCATTTAAGCGCGCTTTTGCTATTGCCTCCGCTTTTTTTGCTTAAAAAATATCCTAAATTCACCCTAAGCCTATCTTTAATTGCGCTCATTGTCCTAAGTATTGGCTTTGGCGGCTTGCTTTTATTTTATCAAGCGGGCATTTTGCCCAAAAATCTCCCTCTTTTTGATAAGCTAGGATTCTATATTGTCATCAAGCCGCATTCCACAATCCCAAATATTATTGAATTATTTTTCATCTTTTTGCTTTTTGCTAGTTTTTTGTTGCGTGGCGATAGTTTTAAAGCGCGCTGGTTTTATTTTGTCATCTTTTTTCTTTTGCTCTATTTTGCGCTTCTTTTTGTGCATAGTGGCATTGCTCATCGCAGCACGATTTTGCTTACCACCATTTTGCTAGGTTTTTTGCTTTTTGTGGGTTTAAGACAATTTTTCATCTTTTTGCTCATTTTTTGCGCGCTTGCTTTCATCTACAAGCTTAAAGTTATGCTTTTTGGTAGAGATGTATTTTGGCTTTTTGAAAGCTATCCAGCCTTTGGCGAGTGGTTTTATTTTATTTCTTAAGGAGTATTCTTATGGATTCTGTAAGTGTCTTACGCGTGTTTTGGCGCAATAAATGGCTTTTTAGTGGTGTATTTTTAGTGATTTTTGTTATAGGTGGTGTGTATATTGCCTATAGCGCGCGCGTGCAGCAGCAAAGTAACGCCATAAGCGCGCATAATAATTATGCCTTTTTCCTTATGTCAAAGGCAGTGCAGAAGTATCCAAATGTCTCTAGCAGCCTATTTGTAACGCATAAGATTTTAAATCCTATCTTAAATCGCCTCTTAAACGCCCCAGATTCTATCATTGCAGAATCTATGAGCCAATCTACTATAGAATCCAGCGCGTCCATTATACAAGTGATAAAAAATAATTTGTGGGTGCTTCCCCCAGCAAATCCCTCCATATACGCACCTGATGCATATTGGTTCATCTATCCTGCACAAAGTGCTAAAGAAGCTCAAGATATAGCAGATTTGCTTGTGTATTTTATCCAAAGTGCACCCGAAGTGCAGGCATTTATGGAGCATTTCCGCACACTTGCCACAGCGCAGAGCGATGGCGTTTATAAAACATCATTAGAAGATATTTTGCAAAATGGCGCATTTATTCACTCAACTCCGCAAGCAACAAATACAAGAGGCTTTAGCGAGATGAGTATTATGAAAGAAAGCATAAGCGGGCGCTTTACTACGCGCAGCAAGTGGATTCTCCTCCTTGCCTCCGCGTTTGTGCTAGCTGCGCTAAGTGTGTTTGTGAAAGAATTTTTAAGCACGCAGTGGCGTAATATTAAGCATTCCTAAGCAAACACGCCATGAGCTATGCACTAAATATCCTCCTATGCGCCAATGAGCCATATATCAAATACGCAAGCGTTGCGATGTATTCGCTCATTTCCCACACGCAGGCGGCTCTAAATTTTTATATCCTTTGTGATGAGAGCGCGCACCCCTCTACATTACAAAGACTTAAATCCCTGCAGTCTGCTCGAGTGCGCATTCACACCTTTTGCTGCTCTCTTGCGCCCTTTAGGCAGCTCTCTACTCTCAATGGCAGCCTTATGGCCTATATGCGCCTGCTTGCAGATAGCGTGCTGCCTAGTAATATACAAAGGTATCTCTACATCGATACTGATGTGCTTGTGTGTGGGGATATTTTAGAGCTTTATCACATCAATATGGAGGGTAAGCTCCTTGCTGCTGTGCGCGATATAGCCTTTCACGCAGGCTCAAGCCACATACCTAATCATAACGATTTTTATTTTAATTCTGGCGTGCTGCTAGTGGATTTAACCAAATGGCGCAAAGAGCGCACTACACAAAGGCTTTTTGATATTTTACATACTAATCCTAGCCTAACAGAGGGCTTTCACGACCAGAATTTGCTTAACTTCGCGCTAGCTAGCGACACACTTGAGCTTAGTGTGCAATGGAATGTGATATATGTGCCGCATTTAGTCTTTGCACCTCATACTTTTGCCTCTAGCGCTTTTGCCTTTGCAGTGCCACAATCTTTAAAGGCAGATGAAATCCTCTCGCGCCACAGCGAGCAAGCCTACACAAACGCCCTGCAGCACCCCAAAATCTTGCATTTTGCCGCCCAGCCTAAACCTTGGGAAAAAATGTGCTACATTAAAGACAACGCGCCTGCACTAGATTCTATAAACCAGCTAGATTTTGCAAATAAGCCAGATTCTATACATAAAGCGCGCTTTAGCCTTATTGATTTTGAAAACCCTTACGCGAGAAAATGGCGAGCCATAGCCTACAAAAGCCCTTTTGGCAAAGACATTAAGCGCGAGTATATAAAAGCCTTGCTTAAAGCGTATAAAACGCGCCTTATTTATGTGGCAAAGGTGTATTGCGCGCCACTTTATAGCATACTTTTAGCCATTAAAAATCGCTTTTTACAGAATCTAGCGCACTCCTCCAAAAGTTTAAAGCTCAAAGCCAAGAAATAAAGGAGCGCAAGTATGATATATGACTGCTTTACATGGTTTGATGAGCTAGATATATTAGAAATCCGCTTAAACACGCTAGATTCTATTATTGATTGCTTTGTGATTATCGAGGCAGATAGCACTTTTACTGGCACGCCAAAGGAGGCAAGATTTTTGGCCCATAGCGCACGCTTTGAAAAATTTATGCATAAAATTAGCTATCATTTTGTGCATTTGCCCTCTTTCTCACATTTGCCTACCATTGAGCAGCCATGGGCGCGCGAAAATTATCAAAGAAATTATATTAAAACCGCACTTTTAAGCCTTGCTAAGCCTAGTGATATTGTGATTATCTCCGATGTCGATGAAATCCCGCGCCCTCAAAGTGTTGCTAAATATGCCAAAGCCCTATCGCAGCGCCCTAGTATCAACACACCGCGTATCGAGGTGCTAGCGTGCGATATATTTTATTTTTATCTCAATAATTTATCCTTTGGGCATTATTGGTATGCTGGCGCGAAAATGCTTACCTTTGGCGATTTGTGCGATGATGAGCTTTTGGCGCATTGGGCGTATGAGGGAGAGGCGCGCTTTCTTATCCCCTCGCTAAATGTTGGCACGAGCGCTTCTAGGGTGAGAATGTATAATGGCAATAAGCAGCGCGTGCATTACCCTTGTGGTTGGCATTTGAGCTATATGGGCGGCGTGGATTGTGTAATAAAAAAGCTTGATAGCTTTGCACATCAAGAATGGCGCAATAGCGCAGATTCTATAAATGCCACTATTGCTCACAATGCCGCCACTGCCGCAGATTGCGGGGGGGGGGGGTATATCTTGCTAGATAGCAGAACAGAGCAGCGTGCGCTACAAATTATGCGTGATAGTAGATTTTGCGGCTATAAACTCATCGCCCTGCCACCACAAAGCGCTATGCTCCCGCCATTTGTGCGCGCAAATGCGGATAAATACGCGCATTTACTGCTTGTAGAATCTAGCGCGCATTTTGTGCGTTTAAAGCAGCGCGCGCTGTGGTGGCAAAGGAAAATTTATAGAATCTGCAGGCTCATAGCGCGCTTTATGCTAAGCAAAATAGGTCTTTTGCCTTTTCAAGTGCCTCCCACTTTGCGAAAAAAAGAAATAGAAAAATTATAGAATCTCAACAAAGGAGCAAAAATGACAAAACTTATCTTTGATGCCAAAGCCCTAAAAAGCCTGCATTCTCACAACGCTACGCGCAGCGGCATTACGCTTAGTGCATTTGGCATTTTATGCGCGCTAAAAAAGCATTGCAACATCGCACTTTACGCAGAAGTGGAGTATTATGAAATGTGTAAAATGGCGTGTAAAGGCACAAAATCGCTGCGGGATTTAGAATTTGTGCCGATGTATGGGTGGTTTGAAAAGCTTATATCGCGCGCATGTTATTACAAATACGCGCTCACTTATGCTAATGCGCCTAGATTTTTGCAGTTTTTAGCCAAAGTGATAAGCTATCCATTTGTGCTGCTTGCGCGCTCCTTGCATTTATCAAAAAGGCAGATTGCAACCCTGCAGGCGCATGGGGAGGTATTTTTCTCGCCATATTATGCCATCGCACCAGAGATTAGAGCATCTCAATTAGTCTGCTTTACGCTTTTGCACGATATTGCACCTTTGGTTTTAAGTGGGCATTTTGTCTTTGATAATAGACTGCTAGCGAGGCTTGCGCGCAAATATCTGCCTAAAGTAATGGCTAGGCACGATTTTTATGATATTGTAGATTCTATAAACCCTAAAGATTACTATTTTGCTAATTCCACTCACACGCGTAATGATTTCCTCCGCGCACTAGGCAAGCAGATAAACCCTACGCACTTTAGCGTAAACCTGCTAGGCTATGATAAGTCCATTTTCCACCCCTGCACAAATGCCGCGCTTAACGCACAGCTTAAGGCAAAATATGGCTTATCAAGCAATGCGCGCTATATTTTTAGCCTCTGCTCGCTAGAGCCGCGCAAAAATCTGCTTTTTGTCATCGAGCAGTTTGTCGCCTGCATTAAGCGATATGAGCTACAGGATTTGTATTTGCTGCTAGGTGGGGCGGCGTGGGATAATTTTAAGTCTATTTTGTCATCTAAAATTAGCTCTTTTGGCTTTTATGAGCATAAAATCATTCGTGTGGGCTATGTTGATGAGCAGTATTTGGCAAATCTCTTTTCTTTTAGCGTGTGCAGCGTGTATCTCTCTACTTATGAGGGCTTTGGGCTGCCAGTTTTAGAATCTATGGCGTGTGGTTGTCCCACTATCGCTTCAAATACCACTTCAATCCCCGAAGTCTTAGGCGATGGCGGTATTGCGCTTAGTCCTACTGATGCAAATGGGCTACAGGAGGCTATATATCGCATTTATAGCGATGTGGAGTATAGAGATGAGCTGTCACGCAGGGCTTTAGCACAGGCGAGTAAATTTAGCTGGGATTTATGCGCGGAGGGAATGTGTGAGGCGTTTGAAAAAGCTATAGAATCTAAGCAAGGCTTTAGGGGCGCGTAATGAGTGAATTACAAGTCATTCATAGAATATTTTTTGGCTTTAATGGCGATGATAGCGCGTATTTGCCCTATATTAAGACTTGGGAGGAGCAGCTGCCGCATTTTAGTATAAAGCTATGGAATGCCACAAATTTACCGCTAGATATTTGCCCTTATACTCGGGCTTTAAGTGAGCTGCAAGATGGCGTGTTTTTGGGAGATTACTACCGCTGGTGGATTTTGTATCATTATGGTGGGGTGTATTTGGATTGTGATATTGAGGTAGTGAATGGCGCAAAATTTAGCGCGCTATTAAAAGAGCTAGAGGAGAGTGAATATGAGGCGATTATTGGGATAGAATCTGCGCAAGGAGGCTACACAAGCCATTCTATGGCAGCCAAAAAGCATTCGCGTTTGGCTAAATTTATGTGCGAATTATATGAGCATTTGGGCAAGCTCTACTTAGCGCGCAAGAGTATGCTTATATCTCCGCAGTTAGTAGGGCTGTATTTTATGGATAATGGTGAGTTTATGCAAAGTGGCGGCTTTATAGGCGATATACAAGCGCCTATAATCGTGCAGGGCGTGAAAATCTATCCAAAGGATTATTTCTCACCCCTTAGCATTGGCGTGCCGCCGCGATTAGAGCATTTAAGCGCAAATACCGCTTTAGCCCATCATTGCGCGGCTTCGTGGTGTGAGCAGGATACGCGCTTTTTTGTTAATAAATTGGCGTTTGAAAAGCGTGTGAAGTTATTAAAAGACTATGAAGCGCAGGCAAAATCGCTGCGTTTTAGGCTTAAAAGTTTGCCAAAAAAGTTTTTTATAAATGTGTGCTTTCCGCATAATAGTAGGCGCAGAATGTGGGCAAAGTCGCTTGTGCAGCGGCTTATAAACTTTGGATTATATTAAATTAAAGGAGATGATTATGATATATGCGTTGAAAATGTGGCTTAAGGGGAGATTATCTCAAGCCCAATGGGAGTGGCTTAAACATTTAAGGCAGCGCCTTGTAGGACGCAGGGCGTATATGAATCCTAGCTATGCCATTGAGGGTGAGGATAGAATCGTGCGCGCGCTTTTGTGGCAGAAGCGCGATAGTGGATTTTATGTCGATGTGGGCGCGCATCACCCTTTTAGATTCTCAAATACTTATTTATTTTACACGCAGGGTTGGCGTGGGATAAATATAGACGCCACACCCGGCAGTATGGAGGCATTTAGAAAATACAGGGCGCGGGATATTAATTTGGAAATGGGCATTGGTGAAATTACAGAATCTAGCGCAAAAAATTTAGCGCAAGATAATTTAGCGGGGGGGGGGGGCAGCTCTTTAGCTAAAACATTTTTGGCATATCATATATTTGATGAAAGCTCGTGGAATACCTTTGATGAAGAGGTGGCAAAAACTCGCTCGGCAAGCTTTTGCGCGTGGTGAAAGTGCCTTTTAGGACATTAAGCGATGTGCTAGAGGAGTATCTGCCTAGCAATCAAGAAATTGACTTTTTGAGCGTGGATTGCGAGGGGTTTGATTTGTCGGTATTAAGGAGCAATGATTGGAGTAGGTTTAAGCCAAATATTGTGATTGTGGAGATTTTAAGTAATGTGTATGGCGAGCTTGACTTTAGCGCGCTGCAGGATAATGAAATTGCGCAATTCCTAGCGCAGCAAGGCTATGTCATCGTGGCAAAGGCGCATAATAGCGTGATTTTCCAACGCAAAGAATATCTTAAGAGTAAAGAACAAATCATACGCGAGCTTAGAGAGAGCAATGAGCGCGATTAAAGGAGTGGCGTGGAGTTTGCAAATATAGAATCTAGCAAGATTATAGAATCCAGTAAAATTACAGAATCTAGCGCACGTATGCAGCCTGCTATCGATTTGAGCGAGCCTATACATTTAGCAATTATTTCTATCATCGTGCCAGTGTTTAATACGCAAAAATATATTAAGCGATGTCTAGATTCTATACTCGCGCAGAGTATGGCTGAAATTGAGGTGATTATCGTTGATGATTGCGGGCAGGATAGGGCTATGGAGGTGGTAGAGCAGTATAGTGATAGGCGTATAAAAATTGTGCGCAATGCGTATAATGTCGGGCTATTAATGGCACGCATTGAGGGTTTAAAGCACGCAAGTGGCGAATATATTATGTATGTAGATTCTGATGATTATGTGTGTAAAGACTTTTGTGCGCGCTCCTTACAGGCAGCCAAACAGAATGGAGCGGATATTGTGTGCTTTGGTGCGAGACTAGAGGGCTTTTATCGTCGTGTGTGGCGTGCGCGCAAAAATGGCGTAATCAAAAACGCCTTTAGCGTGTTTGTATGCGGGAGTAGATTCTATCCATATGTGTGGAATAAGCTCTATGCAAGGGAGCTTATGGTGCGTGTGGATATGATTATCAAGCAGGCTTTAGATGATGTAAGTCGCGCGCGGAGTGATTTGCACACTAGGGAAATGAATAGCGAGGCGAGTGGCGATAAAGGTGTGCGCATTACTTTGGGTGAAGATATACTTAAAAGCTTTGTGGCTTTGAGTTTGTGTAGTCGTGTGTGTGGGATTAAGGGGGATATGTATGTGTATTGTGCAAATATAAATTCAAGCACTGCGCAGCCTACGCACGAGGCGTATAGAGATGTGAAAGATGCGCTAGCGGCTATTGTGCGCATTATGCGTGAGCTGTATGTGGGTGATGAGAGCAAGCCTCAATACGATGTGTTAGAAGCGCGTGCGCAAAAGATTTATAGAATCTTAGACTATCTTATTTTATGTGCGCGCGCAAAGCAGAGTGGGTATCTGCGCTATATGTGTAAGTCGCTATGCGTGTGGTTTAGGCTGGAGGGCGTGCTAAAGATAATGATTTATATCTTTAGCTTTGGCAAAGTGAAGCGATAAACGCATTAGAATCTGCATTTTAGTAAAGCGGCGTGATTGCGCAGCTAGTGTGGCTTGCGCAAAATATGCTTTAGCTTAATGGCGCAGAATCTGCATTTATCTCATGTTTATTTGATTTTTTTAATTTGCTTGATTTAGGCTTATTTGACTTATTGGCTTTAAGCTCTTTGGCGACTTTGTGGAGTTGCTTTTCCTCAAGCTTTGCAATTTTTAGCTTTTTTTGCACTTCTTTTAGGGGGTCTATGTGATTTGCTTGATATTGTGAGTAACTCCACACAATGCTAGGGTCTGGCAGCAGGCATACAGCGGTTTGGTCTTTGCCCTCATAGTCGATTTTGCTCAAAATATCGCGCGCCACATTAAGCCTTGCACGCTTTTTGTCGTTGGTATTGACAATCGTCCAAGGGCAAATGTGCGTGTGTGTGCGCGCAAACATCTTTTCAAACGCCTCTGTGTATTGCTCCCATAAATCAAGTGATTTGCTATCAATGGGGCTTAGCTTCCACATTCTTAGTGGGTCAGTTTTGCGGCGTAAAATCCTGCGCTTTTGCTCCTCCCTGCCCACATCAAGGAAATATTTAAAAATCATCGTGCCGCTTGAGATGAGCATTTGCTCCAAATTTGACACTTGTGTGATAAACTCCTTATACTGCTCCTGCGTGCAGAATCCCATAACCTTTTCCACACCCGCGCGGTTATACCAGCTCCTATCGTAAAAAACGATTTCGCCCCCACTTGGTAATGTGCTGATGTAGCGCTTGAAATACCATTCTGTTTTTTCCTTTTCGGTGGGCTTATTGAGCGCAACTATGCGGCAGCCACGCGGATTCATATGGCTCGTGAGTGCTTTAATCGTGCCTCCTTTGCCCGCTGCGTCGCGTCCCTCCATAATGATAATAATTTTTTGATTGGTGGCTTTGACCCAATTTTGTAATTTGAGCAGCTCAATTTGCAGTTTTGTGAGCTCTTTTAGGTAAAAATCCTCCTTCATACGCCCATCTTTGCCTCTAAAAATTTTTTGGACATCGCCCTCACTTTCAGGTCTAATAACGATTTGTCGCTCTTGCTTCCCCATAGCGTCTCCTTAGTGTAAAAATTATGTTTTATAGTGTAATATGTTTTATTCAAAAATGTAGCAAAGATGTAAAATTTAGCGCGCTACTTTTAAGGGAGGTTACTAAATGAAGCCTAATGAGATGAAGTCTAGTGATATGGAGCGAGATATAGCACAAGGTATGATTTTGCATACACAGCTCGCACAAGCAGCTTTAGAGATAATGCATACAAGGGGTTTATACATCGCTATGGCAGAGAGCTGCACAGGCGGGCTTTTGAGCTATCATTTTACCGCGCTTAGCGGCGCTTCGCAAGTGTTTTTAGGCTCAATGGTGAGCTATGCTAATGAGATTAAGCACAAGTGGCTTAATGTGAAAGAGGCGGATTTGCAAGCTTATGGCGCGGTGAGTGAGCCTGTAGTGCGCGCGATGTGTGAGGGCGTGCTGCGTGAGAGTGGTGCGGATATTGCACTAGCCACAAGTGGCATTGCTGGACCAAGCGGAGGCAGTGCCAAAAAGCCTGTGGGGAGCGTGTATATCGGCGTGCAATCGCGAGGGAGCAAAATGCAAGAGGGTAAGACAATCGTGAGCTATAATCACTTTTCTGGTGATAGGCAGAGTGTGCAGCTGCAAAGCTGTGCTAAGGCGCTTGAAATGCTCCTCACACTCCTAAACTCTTGACAATTTATGCCAAAATCACTATAATGCGCTCTTTTGTGTCATTGCAGACGCGATGAGATGCTTTAAGCTGCAAAGGCGCAAGGCGAGGGTGTAAGGATAGATGACCCGTTAGCTCAGTTGGTAGAGCAATTCCCTTTTAAGGAATGGGCCGTTGGTTCGAATCCAACACGGGTCACCACCAAAATAAAAGTGGCCCCTTCATCTAGCGGTTAGGATACCACCCTTTCACGGTGGCTACAGGGGTTCAAATCCCCTAGGGGTCACCACTTTTATTTTCTTCATACTTCTTTGGTCGCTTAGCTCAGTTGGTAGAGCGCCACCCTTACAAGGTGGATGTCACAAGTTCGAGCCTTGTAGCGACCACCATTTGTTTAAAATCCTTAGACTTCTATACGAGGGTTTTGGGCGTTGGAGCGGTAGTTCAGCTGGTTAGAATACATGCCTGTCACGCATGGGGTCGCGGGTTCGAGCCCCGTCCGCTCCGCCACTTTGCGATACTTCTTTATCTTTCTTGATTTTTATAGAATCTAGCCTTAGCCTAAAGCGCCATATTTTGCGTTATAGATTTAGTCTTTATAGAATCTAGGCATGATATAAGGTGTAATAATTGAGGTTTATAGGTTTTGTATAATCTTATTAAGCTCAATAGTTTTTTGCTTTTGATTAATGAGCGTTTGCTCAAGCGTTTCAAGCGTTTTTGGTGAAATATAATCAAGCAGTTCTACAATGTGATTATATTTGATATGAGTAGGATTGTGAGCATAGACTTTGCGCAGGATTTTATGCGAGTCTGTATTGCCAAAAAGCTCTTGTTCGCATACATCTAGGGCTTCAGCGATAAAGGGTATCATATCGGCTTTAAGCTCGATATTGCCATTAAGATAGGCATAAAGGCTTGATTTTGCAGGGATTTCGCCCGTTTTGTTTGCTTTCATATCAAGATTGATGAGGCGCTCCACAAGCTCTTTTTTACTCATCTTTTTTGCTTTCAAAATTTCATTGATTCTATCGACTACTTTCATGGGCAGTATTATAAAATGTTACATTATACTTAAGAAAAAACTAATTATCGTTTAAATATAATAATATCGCTGTTTATACTATATCTGTATAAAAGACAAATTTTATTTTTAAAGGATGAAAAATGGCAGTTTATACTTGCAAATATTGTGGAAAGCAGTCAAGTGCAGCTTCTTTTGCCAAAAACTCATGTTCTAAAAGTCCCACCAAAAGTCATGTCTTAATGGAAGCGACTACAAAATTATCAAAATATGTTTGTAAGCATTGTGGCAGTTCAAGTTCAGTGTCTAGTTTTGCCGCAAACTCATGTTCTAAAAGTCCTACGAAGAGTCACGAATTAATAGGGTAAGGATTTAAGTAGGGTTTCATGCAGTTTTTACAAAAGTGTGTCAGATCCTCATTTTTTAGTTACTTTATCCTTGCTATGATAGTGCTAAATGCCATTGTTCTGGGGCTTGATACCATAGAACCCATTCAAACAAAAATTAGAAATACACTTAATTTCTTAAGCAATTTTTGTCTTTTTATTTTTCTTGTCGAGGTAAGCTTAAGAATAATTGTGTTCAAAAAAGATTTCTTTATTGGCAAAAACAAGGGCTACAATTGTTTTGATTTGTTTGTTACGCTTGTGAGTTTAGGCGGGCTTTCACAGCTTTCTATGCTTAGAGCTTTTAGTATTTTTAGAGTGCTTAGGCTGGTATCTGTTTTACCCTCAATGCGCCTTGTGGTCTCTGCTATGCTTAGAACTTTGCCCGCAGCTCTACCTATTGCGGTCATTTTGTTTATTTTCTTTTATGTCTATGGCGTGCTTTGTGTGAATTTGTTTGGCAAGGATTTCCCGCAGTTTTTTGGCACATTAGGCGAGAGTTTTTATACACTTTTTCAAATTATGACTTTAGAGGGCTGGAGTGAGGGCATAGTGCGTCCTGTGATGGTGCTTTATCCTTATGCGTGGCTAGTTTTTACAAGCTTTATTTTTATAGTAAGCTTTGTAGTGATGAATTTAGTTGTGGGCATTATCGTTGAGAGCATTGCTGAACTTAAAACGCAGGATAAAAAATAATACTTTTGCTGCAGATTCTAAAGCTTAATTTTTACAATACTTAATAGGGGGCTAGCGATGTTTTATAATCAAAATATACAAGAGCGCTTTAGCGTTAAAAATCAGGATAAGTATATTTATAGCTTTATAGATTCTCACTATAAGCCAAATGTCATTACACGCACCGCAAACGGCAATGGTGGGCAGAAGTTTAGAGCATTTTTTGATAAGTTTTGCCAACATTTGTTTGATATAAATCTCACATTGCTTGAGGATATGGGGGAGTTTCCTATCGCATATACTGAAGCGCAACAAAGTGCGCAAATTGCCATTGCGCTTTCACGCCTTACGCCATTTGTGATGAGTGAATATCGCGTGGATTGCAGAGGGATAGGCATTACAGATTATGAGGGGAGAGAGAGGAGTGGGCGGAGCATTGATTTTTGGTGTTCACCTTATGAAAACAATAAGACAGATTTTGATATATGGATAGAATCTAAGTCTTTATGGCTTAATGTTGGTGTGCAAGCGCAATGGAAGTTTGACACAACTTCTAAAAAGCGCATATATGATGCCTTAAAACAAATTGAAAATATTGATGAGCTTAAGGCAGGTGGTAGGCTAGTGGAGTTTCATGATTTTAAGGTTGCACTTTTTAGCATTCATGTGTATTCTCAGCGTGGGCAAGAGCCAGATATAAATGAGCTAGATTCTATCCCGCAAAGCATAGCAGACCAAATAGCCACGCTTTCTAGCGCAGATAAGGACGATAATATGGGTGTGCTGTGCGGTGTTTTAGATTTGCGTAAATGTGAGAAATATTGCCACTTCTTTAGGAATCACTATATGCCTTTTATCGTTGTGGCCGGTGCTGTGCGGGTGTAGCTCTCTTAAATAGTTGTGCTTTAATCAAGCTACTTCAATCTATGTATTTTATAGAATCTGCGCCTTTTAAAGCCTTATGCGGGAAGACAAATAAATCCTAGAGCAAACCCTCTAAATGCGGGCATTATAGAATCTAGATTCTATAAATATAACTTGTTTTTAAAACTCATCTGCTATAATGCCTCCTCCAACCTAGATGACGCGCCTTTCCTTTCATATCGCTAGTCTGTTACTAAAAGATTGTTGGGCTAATTGTAGTGATTTCTGTGTGTCGGTGTTTCTGCTTGAGCTATGCAAATAGTGAGGATTTGCCGCCTAAGGGGATTCTCTTGGCTCTGTTTGTGGCTTTTTTAGGCTACGCACATTGGGGTAACGCTCATTTGGGCTTTTATAATATTTCTACATAATTTCAAAGGATAATAATGCAAGAGCGCATACTCATTATCGGCAATGGCGGGCGTGAATACGCTATGGGGCGCGTGCTAGCAGCAGATAATAGAGTAGCAGCACTTTACTTCGCGCCGGGCAATGGCGGCACGCAAAATCTTGGCACAAACATCGCTTGCAATAAGCCAGCAGAGATACTAGATTCTATAAAAAAGCTTAATATTTCACTTGTTATCATCGGTCCTGAAGCGCCTATTAGCGAGGGATTAGGCGATTTTTTGCGTGAAAATGGAGTGCGTGTTTTTGCGCCATCTATGAAAGCGGCGCGTTTAGAATCTAGCAAGGCATATATGAAAGATTTTGTAAGTCAAGCCCATATCCCCACAGCGCGCTATGTGCAATCAAGCGATATAGAGGAGATTTATCATTTTATCGACACGCTCACCCCTCCTGTTGTGGTTAAAGCCAGCGGATTATGCGCGGGCAAGGGCGTTATCATCGCTCAAAGCCATAAAGAGGCAAAAACTTGCGCTAAAGATATGCTAAGTGGGGCATTATTTGGCGAGGCGGGTAAATGCGTGGTGGTGGAGGAGTTTTTGGAGGGCTATGAACTTTCAGTCTTTGCTATTTGTGATGGCAATGATTTTATTTTACTCCCCGCTTGTCAAGACCACAAGCGGCTTTTAGCAGGCGATAAAGGACCAAATACGGGTGGTATGGGAGCTTATACACCTACACCGCTTTGTGATGAAGCATTGCTTACAAAAATTCGCACACGTATCATCGCTCCAACGCTTAAAGCTTGCAAAGAGCAGGGTGAGCCATTTTTGGGCGTGCTATTTGCGGGCATTATGGTGTGTGAAAAAAATGGTGAGCTTGAGCCGTATTTGCTTGAATTTAATGTGCGCTTTGGCGACCCTGAATGCGAGGTGCTTATGCCTTTATTGCAAACGCCCTTGCTTGATGTGATAACTTATGCCATTGATGGCAAAATAAACCAACTACAATGCGCTTTTAAACCCCTTTATGCTGTGGCTGTGGTGGCTTGCTCAAAAGATTATCCCTACAAATCAAGCGCGCCTGCGCCAATTAGCATACATCATTTTAATGAGAATCTAGGACATATCGTGTATGCGGGCGTGGAGGTAGATTCTAAAGGGCAGCTTTTAGCAACTGGTGGGCGTGTGCTTTTGGCTGTGGGAATGGGGGAGAGCCTAAAAATTGCGCGTGATAATGCTTATGAGATTTTAGGGCATATATCATTTGCAGGTATGCAATTTCGCGATGATATAGCTCATAGAGCCTTAGCCTTATGAATGATGATAAAATCTTAGATATGCTAGAGCGAGAGAATCTGCACCTTGCTGATAAGGGTGTGCGCACTCTGGCGTGGTTTATTGATGTGTTTTTGCTCTCCATTATTTTTACACTCATTCATCTTGATACATTTAAGCAGCTAAGCGATACACAGGGGAATATAGATTATTATAAATTAAGAGATTTTATGGGGCTGTATGCGTGGCAAGTGTGGATTTTAAAAGTGAGCTATGATAGCTTTTTTGTGTGGTATTATGGTAGCTCCATTGGCAAGATTTTATGCAAGATACGCGTAGTGAGTGTAGATTTACTTGATAAACCAAGCTTTTTTATGTCATTTGTGCGCGCCTGTGGGAAATATATAGGGGAAAATCTGCTTTTTATTACTTATCTTTTTGGTTTTGCTGATAGATTCTCACGCACCTTGCATGATAGATTGGCAAAAACTTTGGTGATTACATATTGAAAAAATACATCTTAATGGGGTTTTTTATATGCTCAATGCTTTTTGCTAAAGAGCAAGATATGTTTGATTTATCCGCTGATGATGTGCAGGCAAAGGGTGATATTATCACGGCTAGTGGCAATGCGTTTTTGTTTTATGGCGACATATACATGGTGGCGCAAAAAATTATTTATAATAAACAAACCCAAGAAGTGCAGCTTGAAGGCGGTGCAAAAATCTATCAAGGTAATGTCATGTATCTTGATGTAGAGAGAGTGGATATAACTTTGCAAGATAAATTTATCAAAATGAGCCATTTATATTTGCAAAGTGCTATGGGGATTTGGATTATGGCAGAGCAGGGGCAGGGAAAAGATGGACATTATACCTTTAAGCGTGGGGTGATTTCAGGCTGCGATATAAGGAGTCCTTTGTGGCATTTAAATGTTACTTCAGGCACTTATGATACGCAAAAAGAATATATGAGCGTATGGAATCCACGCTTTTACATAGGGCGCGTGCCGGTGTTTTATCTGCCTTATTTTGTCGCACCAACGGGCAATGTGCGCAAAAGCGGCTTGCTTTACCCTGAAATGTCTTTTAGCAATCGCCAAGGCTTTATGTATATGCAGCCGCTTTTTATCGCGCCATATAATCGATGGGATATTACCCTTTCACCGCAGATAAGGACTAATCGCGGCTTTGGGGGTGAAGTGGAGTTTAATTTTGCCGATACAGATAATGAAGTCGCACGCCTGCAGGGGCGGTATTTTCAAAATAGCGATGATTATATGAATGTTAATAATCTCAAAAATCAGCATATTTATGGCGGGACTTTCCTTTATAAAACGCATAATGTGCTAGTTAAGAATAGTGAGCGTGTAAATGATGGCTTTTGGGCGAATGTTACTTATATGAATGATTTGGAGTATATGCGCTTACAGAGTTTAAATGCTGTGTTTAACACACGCCTTTATGAATCGCGCATAAATTATTTTTTAAATTCTAATAAACATTACTTTGGCACTTATTTGAAATACTATTTGGATTTATCTAAGCCTAATAATGATGACACTTTTCAAGCCCTGCCGCAGATTCATTATCATCACTACACAGATTCTTTATTTTTTAAGAATCTGCTTTACACTTTTGATTATCAAGGCAAGCATATTACGCGTCCTTCCGGCTATGGGTATTATCAAAATACCATGTCTTTGCCTATTGGCGTGGCATTTCCTATTGCTAAAGATTATTTTAGTTTAGGGGGCAGCCTTGATATGTATGCCACTTCTGTATTGCTTAAAGATGCCTTTGGGCTAACTGACGCCACAGGCAGCGCGTTAAATAAAAACATTAACTATGGTGTGGGCAGCTATAATGTATCTATTAATTCAGACATAGCCCGCCCATATAAGCATTTTTTTCACTCTATGCACTTTGAGGCGATTTTTAGCGGCGCGCTGTATAAATATACTTCTTATGCTGTAGCAGATGATAAATATCAAGCCTATAATGCACTCATTGACCAGGGACTATCCACAGAGGCTTTAAGTATGTATTGGAATCCTAGTGATATTGTTGATGTGGTGAAAAATAAGCACAAAGTGGATTTAAAACTCTCACACTATTTTTATGGCAAAAATGGCAAGGAATTATTTTATTGGCGTATATATCAGCGATTATTTTTGCAAGATAGCTTTTTGATGAGCAATCAAGTCCTAAGAAATGAAATTGGGTTTTTACCCTTTAGCGGGCTTAATGTGAGTGCTTCAGCATTTTACTCCTACACGCGCAAAGCTTTTAGTGAAGCTTCATTAAATGCCTCATTTAGCCGATGGGGGTTAGATTCTAGCCTTACTTATTATTTTAAGCTTGACCCGCTATATCTGGCTTCAGGCTTATATTCTGCGCAAGGTAATACTGGCTTTGCGCGCGCAAATTTGGGCTATGACTTTGGCTATTTTAGGCTTAATGCAAATGTGGGCTATGATGTGGGGCTTGGATATTTAAAGGATTGGTATGTTACAATCTCCAAAGATATTCGCTGCTTTGGTATTGGGCTAAAGTTTGCGCAAGATGTGCGCCCTATTTTGACGGCTGATAATCAAATTACGCCGATTACTAATCAATATGTCAAAATTGAATTTCGTTTCGTGCCTTTGGCAAATACAGGGCTTACTTATAGATTTGAGGAGTAGAGAGTATATGCAGCGTATTGTGTTTGAGGATACAGAATCTGCCATTAAGCCATTGCTAGATTCTGTAATGATTAAAAATCTTTCTTTAAATGATGCTATTTTGGTGGCTATTGGCAGAGATGGCATTATGCTAGCAGCTATGCTTGCCAAAGCGCTTAAAATCCCTATGACATTTCTTTTTACACAAATTATTGCCTCCCCTCTTAATCCTGAATGCCCCATTGCCGTAGTGAGCGAGGATATGGAAATTGTAATTAATGAAGAGCTAGTTAATGCCTTTGGGATTAGCCTTGATTATGTGTATGGGGAGGCTCAAAGGCAGTATGAGGAGGCGATTTTACCTGCGCGTTATCAATTAAGAAAGGGCGAGAGTTTAAGCTCATTTCATAATAAGGATATTTTGCTTTTTGACATAGGCATAGAAACGGGCTTGCGCGTGGGCGTGGCGATTAAGACTTGTATGAATTTGCTCGCAAAAAGTATTTGTGTTATTGCGCCTGTTATGCCTAAGAATATTTATGATTTTTTAAGTGAGATTTGTGATGATGTGTGCTGCCCTTATCCCATTGAATACTATGTATCAACTGCACATTATTTCCCACATCTACAAATGCTTGATGATGAGGCATTTGAGGAAATACTCACTAAAACCACCGCAAAGGATATGTAATGCACGAAATTCACATAGAGCTTGAGAATCTAGCTGAAAAATACACGCTTAATTATGTTGCGCAGGCTTCAAATGGCGCGCTTTTGTATCAAAATGGCGGGAGCGTGCTGCTTGCAAGCGTGTGTGCGCAAGAAAATGAGCAATATGATGATGATTTTTTGCCACTTAGCGTGCAGTATATTGAAAAATCTTACGCAAGCGCGAAGTTTCCCTCCGGCTTTGTCAAGCGCGAGGGCAAGCCAAGTGAATTTGAGATTCTCACCTCAAGGCTTATTGACCGCACTTTGCGCCCGCTTTTTCCTAAAGGCTACACGCTTAATACGGCTATTGTGGTAATGGTGCTAAGCTATGATGGCAAGAGCGATTTACAGCTTAATGCGCTTAATGCCGCTGCAAACGCGCTTTATATATCCAATCTACCATTGCCAAGTTTGCGAGATAATGCCGTTTGTGGTGTGCGCATAGGGCGCAAAAATGGCGCATTTATCATTAATCCCACAATGGAACAGCTTAGCCAAAGCGAGCTTGATTTATTTGTGTCTGGCAGGGGTGATGAGCTGCTTATGATTGAGATGAAAAGTATAAGGAGCGAAAATGGTGCTAATGAGCTTGATGAGTATGATTTCTTAAAAGCGCTTGAGTGCGCTAAGTCTTATATTAGTAATGCCACACAGGCGTATCATACGCATTTTTCGCCGCACAAAAAGCCGCCGCTAGCACTTGAAATTATAGAATCTAGCCTAGATTCTATAATATTAGAGCAAATTGCCACGCGCTACCACGCCCAGCTTACACAAGCCATTACGCATATGGCAAAATCAGAATCTCATGCCAAGCTTCAATCACTCATTAAGCAAGTAGCCAGTGAGTGTGAGCTGCCCCAAAAGGAAGCTCAAGCCTATGTGATGGCGTGTAAAAAGCAAATCGTGCGTGCTATGATTTTGCAAGATAAGCGCAGAGCCGATGGGCGTGGATTGAAAGAAGTGCGCCCCATTAGCATTCAAACTAATATTCTGCCCTGCGTGCATGGCAGCGTGCTTTTCACAAGAGGGCAGACGCAAGCGCTTGTGAGCGCGACTATTGGTGTAGAAAATGATGCGCAAAGCTATGAAATGCTAGGGAGCAAAACTGCGCTAAAAAAGCGGTTTTTATTTCATTATAATTTTCCGGGCTTTAGCGTGGGCGAGGCAAGTATGATAGGCGCTGTAGGGCGCAGAGAATTAGGGCATGGCAATTTGGCTAAGCGCGCTTTAGAATCTAGCCTTAAATCACCAGATAAAACTATCCGCCTTGTGTCTGAAATCTTAGAATCTAATGGCTCAAGCTCTATGGCTAGCGTTTGTGGAGGCTCACTTGCGTTGTGCGCGTGCGGCATCGAGGTAGATTCTCTCATCGCAGGCGTGGCAATGGGGCTTATTACACAAGATGATGAATATGCGATTTTAACAGACATTAGCGGACTAGAAGACCATGATGGCGATATGGATTTTAAGGTAGCAGGCGGTTATAAGGGCATAAGTGCTATGCAAATGGATATTAAACTAGGTGGCATCACACATACAATCCTCACACAAGCGCTATTTCAAGCCAAAGAGGCACGCGAGCAGATTCTTGGCATAATGGAGGGCGCAAAGGCACGCATTGTGCTAAATAGCGCGATTTTACCTAAAAGCGAGAGCTTTTTTATCCCTCCTCATAAAATTGCTGAAGTCATCGGCGCTGGTGGGCGCGTGATTAGAGATATTATTGAGCGATTTGGGGTTGGCATTGATTTAGCGCGTGAGAGTGGTGCTGTGCATATAAGCGCGACCAATTTAGAGAGCTTGCAAAAGGCAAAAGCCTTTATTTTGGGGCTTGTGGGTGATAAGGCGGAGAGAGTGGATTGGGAGAGCTATGCGGTGGGCGAGCGATTTATTGGTAAGATTAAAAATATTGTTGATTTTGGTGTGTTTGTGGAGCTGCCGCGCGGCGGCGATGGGCTTATTCATATAAGCAAGATTGCAAGGGATAAGTCTAAGAGTTTGAATGAGTTTTTACAAGGTGTGAGTGAGGTGGAATGCGAGGTGCTATCGCAGCATAAAAATAAGGTCGAACTTGGGCTTGTTAGGGTGATTTAATATTGTTTTTATCAAAGCTTAGGCATAATCCTACCTCCAAAGCGACAAGTAGGGGACATATCCGAACAGGCTTTGAGATAAAAAACGAGGTGATACAATGAGAATTTTAGCTCTTTTGTGCTTAGGTTTAGTAGGCTTTGCATTTGGTGCAGAGGTAAGTGGTATTGATATGATTAAATCATATTCAATCGCGGGTGCAATTATTGGTTTGGGTATTGCAGCACTTGGTGGCGCGATTGGTATGGGACATGCAGCAGCAGCGACTATTTCAGGGACAGCGAGAAATCCCGGCATTAGCGGTAAGTTACTAGGAACGATGTTTATTGCACTAGCTTTGATTGAAGCGCAAGTGATTTATACATTAGTTTTGGCTATCGTAGCCCTTTATTCAAATCCTTTTCTTGCCTAACCATAGGCAAATCCCCTAACTCTAGGGGATACGCGCTGGTGGTGGAACTGGTAGACACACCATCTTGAGGGGGTGGCGGGGCGACCCGTGCGAGTTCAAGTCTCGCTCAGCGCACCATACTCTTTAATATTATAGAATCTGTATGAGTTTTTAAGTAGCCGGAGTGGTGAAACTGGTAGACGCGCTAGACTCAAAATCTAGTAGGGGCGACCCTGTGTCGGTTCGAGTCCGACCTTCGGCACCATGGGGTTATAGAATCTATGAGATACAATAAAGCTTTTATCTTTAAATAATGATTTTTCTCAAGGATAATTTTTGGAACATTATGGATTTGGACACTCGGCTTTAAGCCTTGTTGTGCCTATTTTTGTTATTTTTATGGTAGTGCTTACGCGCCGCGTGGTGCTATCGCTATTTTTGGGGATTTGTTTGAGCGGGGTTATGCTCTATGGCTTGGGCTGGCAGGCTTTGGAGTTTATATATAAATCCATAAGCCGCGTGTTTTATGATGGTGGCATAAACTGGAGCGGGGCTTTCATTTTTGGATTTTTAGTGATACTTGGCATCATTACGCAGCTCATTCTTTATAGCGGTGCGATTGGGGCGTTTGTCAAGTGGGCTAGGCAGCATATTAAATCTGCTCAAGGCTCGGAACTTTTGGCATTCATCGCAGGGGTGGTGATATTTATTGATGATTATTTTAACGCACTCACCGTTGGGCAAATCTCGCGCTCACTTAATGACAGCTATCATTCAAGCCGCGAAAGGCTGGCTTACATTATTGATTCAACCTCTGCGCCTATTTGTATCCTCATACCGCTATCAAGCTGGGGTGCGTATAATATCGGGCTGCTTGGTGAGCAGGGTATTAGCGAGCCTTTTATGGTGCTTATACAGAGCATTCCTAATAATTTTTATGCGTTTTTTGCCCTTTTTGGTGTTATCTTAACGATTTTTTGGAAGGTCAATCTTCCTCCTATGCGCAATAATATCAATGTCGGTATGGAGGAGAAAAGCACACATCTGCGCGTGCTTGAGCGTAGAGCTGCGCTTTTATATCTTATATTGCCTATAATTGCGCTTATTGTGGGCATTTGCTCTATGATTTTTTATACAGGGTATGTGCATTTGGAGGCAGGTGAAGCGGGCATAATGGCTATGCTAGCGCGCACAGATACGCCTCTTTCGCTTTTTTGTGGAGGTTTGTTTGCCCTTTTTGTGACGCTCTTACTCACGCTTGGCATTATAGAATCTAGGGCGTATCCTATGATTTTTTGGTGTGGGGCAAAAAGTATGTTTGGCGCGATTTTAATTCTTATTTTGGCTTGGGCGATTGGACCTGTGATAAAAGAGCATATCCAAACGGGCATTTATCTTGCAAATGTGGCAAAACACTTCCTAAGTGCGGATATGATGGTATTTATGCCTGTATTTTTGTTTCTCATCTCTGCGTTTATAGCTTTCTGCACAGGCACAAGCTGGGGGACATTTGCCATTATGCTGCCCATTGGTATGGAGATAACGCTTCAAAGCGGAGATATGACATATAGCGCGTTTCTTGCTCTATCGGCTATTTTATCTGGCGCGGTTTATGGCGACCATACTTCGCCTATTTCGGATACCACTATTCTTTCTGCCATAGGTGCTGGCTGCTCGGTGCAAAGCCACTTTATCACGCAGTTTCCATATACGACGCTTAGCGCGCTATGCGCAGGTGTAAGCTTTGTAGTCGTATCATTTACGCATAGCACTATTGCGGCCTTTTTAGTTGGGCTAGCACTGCTTGTAGGAATATTTTATATCTTAAAGCGCAGATACGGCGGCGACTTGCCCGTGTAGATTGCGATGTTGCAGTATTTTTGTTACAATGCACTATAATTTTATAAGAAGGATTTTTATGCGGCAAGAATATAAATGCACCCTCAAGGGTATGGCTAAGTTTGAGCTTATTAGCTTTTATGGGCGTCATTTTCTTTCATCACGCAAGCTTAGTATCCAACCCGGCACAAATTATCTTAATCTTGGTTGTGGTCATAATATCCAAGATTCTCTGGGGGGGGGGGTATAACCATTATCAATGCTGATTTTTTCTCCCACCTTAAGCCTTTTAAAAAATATACTACACCAAAACCCCAATGGCAGCTTGATTTACGCTATCCACTTTTGTGCGCCGATAATGTGTTTGATGGCGTGTTTTCAGAACATGTGCTTGAGCATCTTTATATTGATGATGCTAGAGCGCTTTTGAAAGAGATTTATAGAATCTTAAAGTCTGGTGGCACATTAAGATTGAGTGTGCCGGACTTAGCTTTTAGAGTAGCAGAATATCTTAAAGATAAACAAGATTCACAAAAGAGATTTCTAGCGAGTGAGCATATAAGAAAACTTACACAAGAGTATTTACACCTAAGTGTTTGGGATTATGATAGGCTATATTATGAGCTAAACGAGCTAGGATTTGTCAATATTGAGCAAAGCTCGTTTAAAAAAGGGCGCAATAGTGAGTTACTTTTTGATTTAGAAGATAGGGCTTATGAATCGCTTTATGTAGAGGCAAGCAAGCCATCTTTATAGAATCCAGATTCTATGTTCCTATTTCCTGCTCTTGCGTAAATCGCGGAAAATATTATAAATCGAAATCCTTTTATGACCGCGAGTCATTCTAAAACTTTGCTCATAAAAAATGATAAAAGTAAGCAGCGCCCCTGCCACAAGGGAAGTAGAGACCGAAAGCATAATGGTAATATTATTAAAAAACGCCAAAAGATAGCCTAGCTGCTCGGGTTTATCAGCATTTTGCGTAAATGCTAGAATGCTAAGAATGCTTTTATACCCATAACTGCCCGGAAACATCGGCAGCAGCGCAGGAAAGACAATCACTTCGGCAGGCACTTTATTGCGCTTAGCAAGCAGCATCGTAACAAGCCCCATGCAGCAGCTCGCACAAAAACTAGCCCCAGCAAGGCTAAAAATAGGGATATTCATCAAAATGCTGCGGATAAAAAAGCCCAGCCCAGCGATAAACACAATCGATACAAACACGCGCTTTGGCGGATTAAACGCATAGCTAAAGCCAAAACCAGCCACCATCGCAAAAAGCGTATTAATCAAAATATGCTCAATGGAGTTTGAATTAAAAAAATCTGTGTAGAGAAACTCCAAAATTTGCGGATAAGATTCTAAAAGATTGAGTTCTAAAAAATTAAACATACTGCTCCTTTAGAATCTAGATATGTATGAGGGTTACTTGCGTGATACTAAGCGTTAAATACGCACCTACAGCGATACAGATAAGAAAAATACCCATATTTACCCCACGACTAATGGCCATTAGCGTGTATTCATGCAGTACATCAGCGAGTGAATTAATAATCTGCACGCCCGGAATGAGATACAAAATGCTAAAGCCCACCGCGATTTCAGGCGTTTTTGTCAGCCCAAAATGCACGCCGATATAGGCTACAAAGCTACACACAAAGCTTACAATCACATACATCGCGCGAATATCCACATGGAGTTTGCCCAAAATATAGCGCACGATAAATCCAGCAAATGTCCCCATAAATACGCATACTTGCGCTCCCACATCGCCATTAAAGAGCTTGCAAAAGGTAGCATTAGCAATGCTTGCAAAAAGTAGCGAGGATACAAAGCCAAAGTTACGCTCCTGCATAATGTGCTTGTATCGCACTTCTGCTTCTTTGAGCGAGATATTCTCATCATATATTTGCCAGCTTAGCGCGGATAGCTCGCTTATAATGCGAAAATTTGCGCCAAGTGGGGGATTTTGACACACTTGTGTGCGGCGATTAGCGTAATTATCCTTTTGGTAGAGGGTGAGCGTAATGGACTTTATCCACACGACCATACTCACATCATAGCCATAAGCACTGCCAATGCGCTGCGTGCATTTAATCACTCTTGAGGTGTAAGCACCATTTGCCATAAGCGAGGAGGCAAAATTCCCTAAAAATCTTATAAGTTCCTCTATGTCTGCGCTTTTAGATTCTGTATGTATAGAATCTAGCGTGCTAGGAGTTGCGTAGTCATTATGCTTTTGCGCGGCTAGGGTGGGCTGCTCCACTTTGTCTCCTTTTTTGTATTTTTAAGCAATGCTTAAATGTATTATATAATGATTTTAACTGAATGCATACCCCACGCCGCAGAGGTATAAGCCATTAGGGCTAATAGGATAGGTATAATGCTTAGCCTTTAGAGAGAGCTGCTCTTTTAATGCTTTAAGCTCTAGTTCGCCTCTGCTTACACATAGGGCTGCTCCAACCATAAGCCGCACTTGCGCACGCAAAAAGCCATTAGCGCGGATATAGATGATATTAGCCCCCTTATATGTGTAGTGCTTGCAGGCAAAAATAGTGCGAATATCACTTTTGGTATAAGAGCCATTTTTTTTAAAATACATAAAGTTATGTTCCCCCTCAAATGCCTTGAGTGCTGATTTTAAAAGCTTTATATTGCCTATTTTTTCACAACTTACATAAGAAGAGCAAAATACAGAGGGATTAGTGTAAAATATAAAGCGATATGCGCGCCACAATGCCTCAAAGCGCGGGTGAAAATCATCATGTATTTTGCAAAGCGAGCGAAGTTTAATATGCGGATAAAGCTTAGTGTTTAATAAATCGCGCAAAAGCTGCGTATTTTTAGAATCTAGATGACAAGCCTTAAAGCTTATAACCTGTGCGGTGGCATGCACGCCCTTATCTGTGCGTGAAGCGCCAATGATTGGGCTTTCAATCCCTACTTTTAAAAAGGCTTTTTGCAAGGCTTCTAGCACGCTTGGGCGGTGCTTTTGCAGGGCAAATCCGCTAAAAGCACTGCCATCATAAGCAATCACGGCTTTGTAGGTGGGCATTAATAAAACTTTGCAATAAATTTTTTATACAATAAAAAACTTGCTAAAAGCCATGCTAAGGGGATAATCACAATGCCAAGTAGTGCGAAATGCTCTGATGCAATATGCATAAGCACAAAATATAATCCCACAGAGGCAATCACATAAAAATATGACATATTTGAGTGGAAGCGTGGATTTGCAATGCCAAAAAGTGGCACAAGAAAGATAGAGGCAATGGGGAAAAGCGATACTATTACCGCTTGAGCAAGTTTGCGTAATTTTTGATGAGAATTAGCACTAAAAGCCTCACTCCAATACTCAAACAAATCATAACCCCTAAGCTGCGGCTCGCCGACATTTTGTCGCACGCTCATAGTTTCATAATCCACTCGCTTAATCTCTTCAGGTTTGGCAAAATAAGAGCTGCCTTGAGCGAGATTAAGCTCAAATAAGCCTTGATTATTATTTGTTTTGCCAGATTCTGCTACGATAAAAGTATCGCCCTCAAAGCCATTCTCGGAAAATAAAACGAGATTTTGATATATACGCTTATGCGCGCTATCCACATACACAAGCCAATCACCAAGCTTTTGCCCAAACTCGCCGGGTTTAATATTCACATCAATATCTGCCTTTTTTTGTGCGACAAAATTTTTAGAAGCACTATTAGCAAGTGGGAGCATAATGAGCGAAAAAACAAATAAAATAATAGTCGCTAGCAGCGTAATGGGTAGAAAGAATTTGACTATATCAAGGGGCTTTGCGCCTAGCGAAAAGCACACCATAAGTTCATAATCATAAGCCAAACGCGAGATAGCTAGCACTAAGGCTGCAAAAAAAGTAATGGGGATAATAAAAAATAAGCTACCCGGAATGAGATACATAAATAATGTCCCCAAATCTATAAAGCTCATTTTGACCACATAAGTGCGCCCAGCAATATCAATGAGTAGCACCACAGAGGCGATAAATAATAGCACTAAAAAAAAGGGGAAAAACACTTGTGCAAAAGACATAAAAAGATAACGTTTAAGCATCTCATCTCACTTTAAAGCATAAAAATCGCCGCTATGAGCAAAAAAAGCACGCTTAAGAATATGAAAAAGCAAAAAGGCAGCCTAAGCGTTGTTAGGTTTGCATTATAAAATATTTTTAAAAAGATTGCGTATATGAGGGCGATAATGCTCCCCACAAATACAATAATAAATGCCTTTACCACACCAAAAGCGATGCCTAGCGCGCTTAGCACGATGATATCAGCCTCGCCGATAATATCCTTTTGCCTTAGGCTTTGATAAAAGATTTTTAGCACAAAAAATAATCCACCCACGCCAAAGCCTAGCATGATTCTCTGCCCAAAGACATAATCATCAAAGCCAAATTCGCCCATAGATTCTATAAATGCATAAAACACACACAACAAAAGCAGTGCAAAATTAAGCACATCAGGCACAGCAAGGCATTTAATATCAATAAGCCCTAGTAATAATAAAAGCATAAGCACAGCATACATAAAGCCTATATCAAACCAAAATAGCACGCTAAATGAAAATATGCATAAAAGCACAAAGTAGATTCTATAAAGCTTTGATGAAAGGCAAAAGTGCAGGAGTGCCCTGAAAGGTTTGGGATTTATTTGCGTATAAAAGGCAATAGTGAGCGCACCTACAAAGCCAAAAAGCAGTGAGATAAGCGCATACGCGCTAATTATTGCTATCATCGCACCACACCATCTTGCACAGGGACAAAGTGGCATGGGGCTAAATGCTCTTCATGAGCTAGCCTGCCATTTTGCTTTTTAAAGCGCTTAATAATTTGCTTTCCATTTTCTACAATGGGCGCTACTAGCACGCCGCCCTCTTCTAGCTGCGCGATTATGGCTTGGGGAATGCTTGTAGCACATGCAGAAAATAAAATCGCATCAAAGGGTGCATATTCCGCCCAGCCTTTTTGTCCATCATCAAGCTTTACAAAAATATTATGAGAATCTAGCTTTCTAAATCGCTCTTTAGCTTCATGCAATAATTTATCAATGCGCTCAATGCTAAACACACGGCGAAACATTTTAGAGAGTATCATCGCTTGATAGCCACTTCCGCAGCCAATTTCTAATACAGAATCTCCCCCATTTGGCGCGAGATATTCGCTCATTTGCGCCACTGTGAGGGGCGAGCTAATCCATTGAGAATCTACCATAGGCAGCGCATTAATCTCATAGGCTAAGTGCCTAAACACCGCAGGCACAAATACTTCTCTATCCACAGAGCAAAGCGCGGTAAGCACTTTGGGCGATAGGGGGAGGGTTTTTTGTATTTCATCACACATTTTTTGGGCTATTTTTTTATACATTCACTCTCTTTTAATCTATAATGGAATGCCTGTATTTATGTATTTTCTCATACGCACAGCCTCGCTAATATCCACTTCTTTGGCTATAAAGTCTTTTTTATCATTTTTATACACCACACCATAAGGCGTGATAATCGCGCTTCCCTTTGCCATAGTATCATTTGCACTATCGCTTGCTACCACAAAGGCTTGATTTGCCACCGCTAAAGCAGTGGATAGAATCTCAAAATGATTTTTGCGCGCTTTGCCCCATTGCGCGCTAACAAAGATAATCTGCGCGCCTTTTATTTGCTCCCACAAATCTGTAAATCTTAATTCAAAGCAAATAAGTGCCGCGCATTTAATGCCATTAATTTCAAAAATACTAATCTCATCTTTTTGCCCAGCTTGAAAGTGCAACTGCTCATCGCCGAGCAAAAAAAGCTTATTTTTGCTTTGCTTGTGGATAATCTCACCTTTATGAAAGACCTTTAAATTATTAAAAAACTTTTTATTTTTTTCCTCAATCATAGTGATAATAAGCGTATTTTTATATTTGGCGCTGCAGCTTAAAAGTCGCTCTGTGGCGAGCTTTGAAAACTCGCTTGCTTCTTTCATACGCTGATAGGCAAAGCCTGTTAGCACGACTTCAGGTGCGCAAATAATGGCATTTTTGCCGCATTGGGAGATGAATTCCTCCACGCGCTCAAGGTTTTTTGCAAAATTTTGCTTAGTTTTAATCTGCATTGAATAGAGTTTTTTAAAAGTCGTCAAAATTAATACTCCCTTTTGAATAATTTGTTACCTTAGCTTCAAAGAAATTCGTCTTTTGGTCGTTAAAGCTAGCAAAGTCATCTACCCATTTGATGGGGTTTTTAGTATGGTAAAGCTCTCTTAATCCCACTGCCCTTAGGCGATTATCGGCTAGATATTCAATGTATTGGCGGATAATATTTGTAGTAAGCCCTAGAATCTGCCCTTGTGTGATGTATTCTCCCCATTTGGATTCTATATCCACAGCCTGCCTAAACATTTCAAGGACTTCTTCTTCAAGGCTTTGCGTGAATAAATGCGCCTGCTCCTTGCGCAGAGAGTTAATCATATTTTGAAATATAAGCAAATGCGTAACTTCATCGCGCTGAATAAAGCGTATCATTTGCGTAGAGCCTAGCATTTTGCCACTTGCAGCAAGAGTATAAAAATACGCAAACCCGCTATAAAAATAAATACCCTCTAAAATTTGATTGGCAAACATAGCTTTTAGCAGGCTTGTTTCGCTAGGATTTTTAGCCAGCTCCATATATACATTAGCAATATTGTCGTTTTTGCTCTTAAGCTGCATATCCACGCGCCACATATCATAAATCTCATCTGTATTAGCAGAAATAGACTCCACCATAACGGCATAACTTTGCGAATGCAGAGCCTCCTCAAAAGCCTGCCGCACGAGGATAAGATTAATTTCAGGGCTTGTGATATAGGGATTGACATTATCGATGAGATTATTAGTTTGCAGCGAATCCATAAAAATAAGTTGCGCCAACGCCCTATCATAGCCTAATTTCTCTTGTGTAGTTAAGTTGCCATTATAATCGCGCTTATCGCCATTCATATTGACTTCTTCAGGAAACCAAGTATTAGATAGCATAGTTTTCCATAGGCTATATGCCCATTGATATTTGATTTTATTAAGTTCAAACATACTGGTAGGATTGCCACCAAAGATTTTTCTATCATTAACGCTTTCATTAGACTGCGGATTGTAGATTTTTTTGCGTGAAATATGTGTTTGTGTATTATTCATAAAAAACCCTTGAGAAAATAAGAAAATAAGTTTTGGATTGTAGGCAAAAATGGCTTAAAAAACGATATCAAACTCTAAACAAAAACAAAAGCAAATAAAAGAGTGATAAGTAAGCCCAAAGAAGCTGTGGTGCGGGAAAGAGGACTTGAACCTCCACGCCTTGCGGCGCCAGATCCTAAGTCTGGTGCGTCTGCCAATTCCGCCATTCCCGCTTAAAATCCACAAGCGCGGATTTTACTTGAATAATCTTTAAATTTTTATAAAACACTCTCGCACTTTTGGCGCAAGAAGCTAAAAGGCGGGAGGGTGAAAGGGAGCTTAAGGGCATTTGTATTCCCGCTATGAATAGCCTCTAAAGTCCTGCCATCACGCAAAAGAATGTGATTAAAGCGCATCATTTTCACGCCATTTTCTTCAAAAATCTCGCCCAATTCATTTTTTCCACACGCCACATCTCTACCCTGTGGCAGCACTAACTCTTTTGCCTCACCTGCGCGAATAGTGTGTTTGCACAGCGCCCATTGCCCGCTTTCATCAACTTCGGCATTGACTTGATAGCTACCCTCACTAATGGCAGTAGCATGATTTTGCGTATTAGATTTCTCATAAGGGCGGTGAACAATGTAGCCATCGGTAAATCCACGATTTTTAAGCGTGTTTAGCTCACTTGCATAAAATACACTATGATTTTGCCCTTTATAGTAGTCATCAATGGCTGCGCGATACGCTCTTGCTGTGATGCCTGCATAATAATTTGATTTTGTGCGCCCCTCAATTTTTAGCGCATCAATGGCTTTAGAATCTAAAATTTCTTGTATATGTGCGCTTAAATTTAAATCCTTAGAATTAAAAATATGCGTGCCTACGCCCTCTTCTTCTTGTAGCCTCATCATTACGCCGCTATCTGGATTTTTTACATAAAATTCGCGCCCATCAAATCTCACCAATTCATCATTTGCTACATTTCTTACAAAGTATTCATAATCAAAGCGGCAGTCATTTGCGCAGCTCCCGCGATTTGGCACGCGCCCACTTTGCAAGGCAGAAATCAAACATCGCCCAGAAAATGCAAAACACATACTGCCATGCACAAAAATCTCAATTTCTAAATGCGGCAAATGCTTTTTAATCTCTTTAGCATCTTTGAGGCTAAGCTCACGCGCGGCAACTATGCGCTTAACGCCCATTTCATAAAACACCTCCGCATCAAGGACATTAAGCACATTGGCTTGCGTGGAAAGATGAATGGGGATTTGTGGCGCAATTTGTTTGGCTAATCTCACCACGCCCGGTGCGGCGACGATAAAGGCATCAGGCTGCAGGGAAGCCATTTTCTCAATATGTGAGGCTAGGAGCTTGAGTTGGGAATTAAATGGGAAGCCATTAATAGTTACAAACACCTTTTTACCTAAACTATGCGCGTAACGCACGCCCTCCCCAAAATCCTCAAGGCTGAATTCTTTGCCTGCGCGCGTGCGAAGTGAGAAATGGCTTACACCGCCATACACTGCATCTGCGCCATAAGCTAGAGCGATTTTTAATTTAGTGAGATTGCCAGCAGGAGAGAGGAGCTGGACTTTAGATTCTGTATGGCTAGATTCTATACTCATAGAGGCACTTTATAGAATCTAGCGCATTATTTTGCGCCAAATGAGGCAATCAAAGCTTCAATATCTTCTTCATTAGCCACATCATCTTTATTGTCTCCCGTGATGAATACAGCAGACCCTACGCGCTTGCTATCATCGATTTTGCCCTCAAACAGAGAATTCATATATTGCGCAAGGGCGCGCATAACATTAATCACACGCTCAATTTTTTGCCTATGAATATCCTGATACTGCATTAAATCCATAGCCTGCATAGAAGCGTCATTAATATCATTTGCCGCATCGACAATAGCTTTAGTATTTTTTTTGGCTTCTTTGGTAGATTCTAGAGCTGTTTGAAAGCTTTGAATATGCGGAAAGGTCGCGCAAAGTTTATCGAAAAGCTCCTCTTGGCTTTTAATATAAGCATTAATAAGCTTTACTTGCTTTTCAATCTTGCCCGCACCATCGCCCATAATTTCAAGCTGGTCAAAAATCTGCGTGCCTTTAACCTCTGTATCTTTGGTTACTTCATCAAGTTGATGGACAACTTTGTGGTCTTCTGTGGGAGGTGGTGGGGGCCACTTCTTATCTGCTTCTACGCGAAAATCATTAGGGTCAAAAGTCTCCTTGGTAAATTCCTCTTTTGCCTCCGAAGGTGTATCAACTTCAGCCACATCAGGCTCTCCACTCATAAGAGAATCTAGCTCTTCTTGTGTCATTACATTGTCCTTTTTTGCGCATGAAATAAACGCGCATTATACTCTAATATTTGTAAGTCCTGTGTTAATAAGCAAAAATAGAGCCATTTTTAGTGTATAAAATAAGTAAAATGTGTATTTTATGGAACTAACTTTGCTGTATTTTCTACACTTTTGTCGTGTTTGCAAGCTTAAATTTAAAAGCTTGTTTTATATTTAAGCGCGTTTATTTAAGGCTTTTGTAAGGGTTTATTAAAGTCGCGCAGGGCAAGTGATTTTGGATTTTAAAGGGAATATATGCGCGTTGATATTTTTTGTGAAAGCGGCTCACAATATGGCTTGGGGCATTTTTATCGCTGCTTAAAGCTTCTTGCTATTTGTGCTACGCTGCCTTGTGTGCGCGCTATTACGCTGCATAATCGTGGAGATTTTGCGCCTACATCTTTAGAGGCATTTTTGCCAGATTCTTTATTTGCTACAGAATCTAAGCATATAGAATCTAAGCATTATGAGTGGCTCTCCACCCTGCCAGAGATGCTTGATATTGCCATTGTGGATAGTTATGAGGCGCAGGAGTGGTTTTATCATCGCTTAACTCATCACGCCAAAGCCCTTATATGCCTTGATGACACACTAAGAGATGTGTATCCGCCTAAAAGTTATATCCTTAATCCCACGCCGCACGCAATGGAGCATTTTGCTAGCAAAATATATAAGGCAAGAGGGTATCATTTATGGTGCGGGGAGGCGTATATGATTATGCCTATTTTGCCCATCTTAAATAATAAAATGAGCGATACAAGCGGAGTGAATGAGGCGAGTGAAAATTGTCTAGATTCTATAAAGCATATATTTGTGAGCTTTGGTGGGGTTGATAGCACAAATTTAAGCCAAGCTTTGCTCACCCAGCTAGATTCTATGACCCTAGATTCTGTAATACATTTTCATATTGTGCTTGGCGCGGGGTATGCTTTTAATTTGCATATACCGACATCTTTAAACGCTCATACAAACATACAAGTGAGCATTTATAAGGCATTAGCGCCTTATGATTTTCTAAACCTTGCTGCAAGCTGTGATTATGCCATAAGTGCAGGTGGTGGGAGTATGCTAGAGCTTATTGCGCTAAAAATACCTAGCATAATTATAGAATCTGCCTTAAATCAGCATTTTCAAATAACGCAATGGGCGCAAAAAGAGGCTATTTATGCTGCAGATTCTATATCTAGCGCGCTTAAGACATTGCGTGCTTGGCTTGCGCCTAATGGGCAAGATACACAAATACCCACAAAAAAAGCTACGCAAAATATCGCACAAAAAGCCGCGCTAGAGCGCATAGAGCATACGCTTTTATATATATCACTTGGCACAAAGCTCCCTTTAGCGCTTAAACACCTTATATGCGCTAAAGACACAGGCGCGCTTCAAGCTATTAACTTTTGTGATTTAAATACTAATCAATCCGCCCTTGTCCTCTCCATGCGCAATCACCCGCAAGTAGCGCGCTATATGTATATGCAAGCCATAAGCCAAAATGCGCATAATGAGTTTCTAGCCCAACTTAAAAGTGAAAAGACAAAAATATATTGGCTTTTTCAAAAAGATAGTGAATACATCGGCGTAGGCTCTCTCTCGCGCATCAATCTAGCGCATAAGCACGCATTTATCGGCATTTATGCTAATCCCTTAAGTCAGCTTTCCCACAAAGGTGCGCAGATTCTATCTTTTATGGAATCTTATGCATTTGGGCAATTAGGCTTACATACTTTGCATATTGAAGTGCTGTACGATAATGAGCGCGCCATAAGATTCTATACGCGTATGGGCTATGTGGAGCAGGGCAGACTTCATCACTTCATCGCGCGTAAAGAGGGCGGCAAGCTAGTGTATAGTGATGTTATTTTAATGTATAAGGAGCATGAATGAAACCGCTTATCATCGCAGAATTAAGTGCTAATCACAATCAAAGTTTGCAAATAGCTAAAGATTCTATCCGCGCTATTGCTAAAAGTGGCGCGCATGGCGTGAAGCTGCAAACCTACACGCCAGAGTGCTTAACGCTTAAATCCACAAATGCGCATTTTCAAATTAGCGGCGGCACTTTGTGGGATAAGCAGTATTTATATGATTTATACAAAGCGGCGCAAACGCCTTGGGAGTGGCATAAGGAGCTTTTTTGCCTAGCAAGGGAATTAGGGCTTATTATTTTTAGTTCGCCTTTTTCTGTGGAGGGCGTGGCGTTTTTAGAATCCTTGCAATGCCCTATGTATAAGGTGGCAAGCTTTGAAGTTATGCACTATGAGTTAATTAAAGCCATTGCTAAGACTAAAAAGCCAATTATTCTATCCACAGGTGTTGCTACGCATAAGGAGATAAAAACAGCCCTTGAGATATGCCTAAAATATAATTGCCGCGATATTACGCTATTGCATTGTGTGAGTGAGTATCCCGCGCGTTTAGAGGATACAAATCTGCTCTGTATGCCCTTGCTTGCTAAAACTTATAAAAAATATGGCGTAAAATATGGCTTATCTGACCATAGTCTTGGCACATTGTGTCCTATTATTGCTACAAGTTTGGGTGCGAGTATGATAGAGAAGCATTTTATCCTTGATAAATCGCTAGGTGGGGTTGATAGTGCCTTTAGTATGGATAAAGATGAATTTAAAATTATGGTCGAGCAGGTGCATAATGCAGGCTTAGCGCTTGGCAGTCCAAAGCCCCATATTTCAAAGCAAACACGCCACAAAAGGCGGCAATTTGCCCGAAGCATTTGGGTGAGTAAAGATATAGCAAAGGGGGAGAAATTTACCCATCAAAATATTAGCGTGCTGCGCCCAAATGGCGGCGCACACCCCAAATATCTGCCGCAGATTCTAGGTAAAAGGGCAAAGCATGCTTTGCGTGCTGCGCAGCCACTAAGCTTAAAGGATATTAAATAGTGTATAATGCGCGCTTTATTTTATTGCTATAAGGAGTTTTTATGCTGCTTTTTACGCCGGGTCCAACCCCAGTGCCAGAATCTATTCGCAAGGCGATGAGCGAGCCTACGCTACATCATCGCACGCCAGAGTTTGAAGCTATTTTTGCGCGCATGAGGGAGGGGCTTTTGGAGCTTATTAAAATGCCTGAAGTGCTTGTGTTTGCAAGCAGTGGAAGCGGAGCTATGGAAGCTTGTGTGCGCACCTTTACGCGTAAAAAAATGCTAGGCATTAATAGCGGCAAGTTTGGTGAGCGATTTGGTAAGATTGCAGAAGCTTATAAAATCCCATATTGCGAGATTATAAACGAGTGGGATACGCCAGCTAGCGTGCAGAGCGTGCTTAGTATGATTGAGCAAGATAAGCAGATTGATTGCCTCTGTATGCAAATGTGTGAATCTGCAGGAGGCTTAAGGCATGATGTGGAGGGCATTGCTAAAGCTATTAAAGCGCGCTATCCGCATATTGCTATTGTGGTTGATGCGATTACAGCTATGGGCGTGGAGGCAATTGATACCACACATATTGATGCGCTTATTGGTGGGTCGCAAAAAGCCTTTATGCTGCCGCCGGGACTAAGCATTGTGGGACTTTCTCAATATGCTTTGGAGATAATAGAAGAGCATAGCGTGGGCTTTTATTTTAATCTCAAAACAGAGCTTAAAAATCAAAGACAAAATACCACCGCTTGGACAGCGCCTACGAGCATTATCATCGGGCTTGTAGCGTATTTTGATATGATTAAAAAAGATTTTGCAAGCATTTATGCTAGCACCAAAGCGCGCTCTTTAGCCACACAAAAGGCTTTAGAATCTATTGGACTTAAGATGTATCCCAAAGTGCCAGCATTAGCGATGAATACCATTTATGAGCCAGAGTGCGCTGCGCAAATAAGAAAAGTGCTTAAAGATGTATTTATGCTTAATGTCGCAGGCGGGCAAGATAGGCTAAAAACAAGCATTGTGCGCATTAATCAAATGGGGCTAATTCCGCTTAATGAAAGCGTATGGGTGGTCAATGCCTTTGAATTAGCGCTTGAAAAAATAGGGCGCAGGAATTTTGATGGAAGCGCAAATAAAGTATTTTTAGAGCAGTATTATGCGCTATTAGGGGCAAATTAGGCTTATGCATAAAAAGGTCATCGCTATACTTGGCGCTAGCGGGAGTGGCAAAAGCGAGCTAGCGCACAAGTTGGCTTTGGAGTATGATTGTGAGATTTTTAGCCTGGATTCACTAAGTATTTATAAATATGTAGATATTGCCTCTGCTAAGCCTACACCACTTGAGCAGGCTCAAGTGCGCTACTATGGGCTAAATGTCTTAGAGCCAAATGAAAAAAGTAATGCTTTGCTTTTTTTTACACTTTTAACCCAAGCTTTGCAAGATTCTAAGCATAAGCCGCTGCTCATCGTGGGCGGGAGCAGCTTTTTTTTAAAAAGTATAATAGAGGGTTTAAGCCCTATGCCAGAGCTTAGGGCTTATCAAACATGGGTAGATTCTATAGGCGATATAAACGCGCAGTATGCGTATTTGCAGCACATTGATAAAGATTATGCGCGCCGTATAGATAAGCATGACACTTATAGAATCTACAAAGCTCTAGCCCTCTTTAAAGCCACAAATACAGCTCCTAGCGCGTATTTTGCCACGCATAAACCTAAAGCCTTAAATATACCTTTAAGAATTTATTCCCTCGTGCTTGATAGAGATGAACTAAGGGCGCGCATAGCTAAAAGGAGCGAAGAGATGATAATAAAGGGCATTGTGCCAGAAACAGAGTATATTTTACAAACCTTTGGCGCGCAAGCCCAAGCCTTAAAAGGCATTGGCACAAAGGAGTGTGCGGCTTATTTGCGCGGTGAGATTGCAGATACGCGCACTTTGCAAGAGCAGATTTTTTATCACACTTGCCAGCTTGCTAAGCGTCAGCGCACCTTTAATCGCACACAATTTAGCACTATCACGCACTTAGAGCGCGATGCCCTAGAGCAGGCTTTAAGAAAAGAGCTAGCTTAAGATATTTACTTTGCTGCAGTTGTGTGGCGAGGGCTATTAAACCTAGAGTTTAAGTCTTTATATTGCTGCATAAAGGGCGGTGCTTATTAGCTTTTTTTGTAGGATTTAATCCAAATTATAGAATCTAAAGCTTAAAAATCGCGCTAAATGGACATATAAAAGATATGGCGAGATGGGCATAAAGTTTAGTAAGGTTTGTATAAGATTTAGCGCGAAGCTTGCGCAAGATTTATGATGATTTAAAGTGATTGAGATATTGTAAATGGCGTGCTCGGAGGGATTCAAACCCCCGACCTACAGGACCGCAACCTGTTGCTCTATTCAGCTGAGCTACGAGCACAAAACAAACCTTGCATTCTAGCTAAAAATGCTTAAAGCTATATTTAAATTTTAAGCATTTTTAAACAAAATTTACATATAATGCCCGCTCAAATCTAAAAGAAAGCAGGTGAAGTCTATGCCCGGAATTAAAGTTAAAGAGAGCGAGTCTTTTGAAGAGGCTTACAGAAAGTTCAAAAAGCAAACCGACCGCAATTTGGTAGTAACAGAGGTGCGCGCGCGCAGGTTTTTTGAATCTAAAACCGAAAAGCGCAAAAAGCAAAAGATTAACGCTAAGAAAAAAATGCTCAAACGACTCTATATGCTCCGCAGATATGAGTCTAAGCTTTAGGCACATTTCTTCCCAAACATCTTAGTTTCACTTGCGCTGCTAGGTTTCTTTTAAAGGAGCTTGTAGCGCAGGTTAAGGAATTTAAATCCCCTCACTCGCTGCCGCGCTTTTATAGAATCTAGATTCTATAAGCAGCACTAATCTTTTTGATTGCGCAGATATGTAGGCACATCAATGCTGTCATTATTAAATAAGCTATAATCATCGCTTGCATGGTAGCTCTCTCCTGAAGCTCTGCGGAGCTGGAGGCTCTTGCGAGAATGCTCTAAATCCTTATCTGCTGGTGTTTGCACAGAGGGCGTGTCACCTACTACTTCTTTTTCAAAGCCTGTAGCGACCACTGTTATACGCACAAAATCTTGCTGCGCATCGCCTTTGAGCGTGCATGTGCCAAATACAATATCCGCTTCAGAATCTGCAGCAATGGCATCTACAATATTCATTGCCTCAGCAATTTCGGCTAGTGGATAATCTCTGTGGATTTCAAAATTCACAAGCACGCCTTTTGCGTCTTTAATGGAAATATTATCAAGCAAGGGGGATTCTAATGCCATACGCATAGCATCGCACGCGGCGCTATCGCCATTTGCCTCACCTGTTCCCATAAGTGCTAAGCCTTTATGACTCATAACCGTCCTCACATCGGCAAAATCCACATTTATGTCGTTTGCCCCACTGCTCAAAATAACGCCTGATATGCCATTTACCGCGCGCGCAAGCACATCATTTACTATTTTAAAGCTCTCTTGAAAGCCACAATTTTTGGGGATAATGGATAACAATCTTTCATTGGGGATAACAATAATACAATCGCTCTCTGCCTTAAGATTGCGCAAGCCCTCTTCGGCTAAGCGCGTGCGCTTGCCTCCCTCCCATTTAAAAGGCTTAGTTACAATAGAGACGGTGAGCGCGCCCACTTCTTTGGCAGCCTTAGCCACCACAGGGGCAGCCCCCGTGCCTGTGCCACCGCCAAGCCCTGCGGAGATAAAGACAATATCAGAGCCACTAAGCGTTTGCTTAAGCTCCTCATAAGTCTCCAAAGCAGCTTTCTCGCCAACATCTGGGTGCATACCTGCTCCTAAGCCTTTTGTGAGTTTCTCACCAAGCTTCATTTTAACATTAGCGTTCGCGCCCTCAAGATGCTGCACATCGGTATTTGCAGCAATAAGCTTAATGGCTTTATGTGGGTTAGTCTTTGCAAGATGGCTTATCATATTTGTGCCACCGCCACCAACGCCAATAGCGGTAATCACCGCGCCTTCTGGTCGAATTTCTTGTATGTTTAAGTTGATGTTTTCCATATAGCTCCCCTTAAAATAATTGACTAATCCATTGACTGACCCATTTATAGAATCTGACAAATATATTACTATGCTTGTCATTCTCAAAGGTTCTAAGCTGGGATAAATCATCTGGTTTATGCGTAATCTTTGCGCTTGATGTGCTAGTTTCTTGCAATGCGTTCTTTGGCAGCTCGATATTGCTCATATCATTGCTATCTACGCTGATATTGCTCTTGCGATAGCGAATCTTTTTTTCATAATCCATTTCGTAATTGGTATGTTGCCCTGCGCCGTGAAGTATTAAGCCCACCGCAGTGGCACTCTGCGTGCCTTTTAATCCATCAAAAAGTCCGCCAACGGCTGTAGGCTTTGAAATCCTAACTGGGCGTCTAAAAAATATGCTTGAGGCAAATTCCTGCATACCCTCAAGATTTGCCATACCGCCCGTGAGGGTGATGCCCGCACCGATTTTATCCTTTAAGCCACTTTTTTCAATACTTTTTGCTAAAAGTTGCAAAGTCTCCTCCACACGCGCAGAAATCACAGCATGCACAATCTCTAAGCTCACATTTGTAGTCGCGCTCTCACTTGTCATAACAGGGACCTTAATAGATTTTGTTTTATCCTCATCGCTTAAAATTAGTTTGCCATATTCGGTTTTAATCTGCTCGGCAATGCTTGGGTGGGCGTTTAGCGCAGTGGCTAAATCAACGGTGATATTATGTGAGCCCACACTTAAAAAATCGCTATATCGCATAGAATAGCCGCTATAAATCATTAAATCACAAGTTTGCCCGCCCATATCAATGCAGGCTACACCTAGTTCTTTTTCCTCATTGCTTAAGACCGCAATTGCCGAAGCATACGCGCTTAGGACAATATTTTCAATTTCTATGCCGCTTTCACGCACGGCGCGCTTTAGATTCTCTAATGCAGTTTTTTTGGCTGTTACAATATGCACAAAGGCCTCTAGGCGCGAGGCACTCATACCCATAGGGTCTTCGGCATAGCTTTGGTCATCAAGCCTAAATTCATAGGGCAAGGCGTGGATAAGCACATGGTCTTCGGGGATAACGGCATTATAAATGGCTGTTTGCATGACGCGATTAATCTCTTTTAGTCCAATCTCACTATTTGGCACATTTACCACCGCAGATTCTCTAATGCTTTTTGTGTATGCGCCAGAAAGTGAGATGATAGCTTTATCTACCTTTTCTCCTGAAACTCTTTTGGCGTCATTTACAGCATTTCTAATTGCCATTGATGCGAGCTCAATATTAGTAATAGAACCCTTTTTAATGCCATCAGCCTTATGTATGCCCGTGCCAATAATATAGGGCGTGCCATCTTCTTTAATTTCAGCAATAATGGCACAAATTTTTGTTGAGCCAATGTCAATGCCTAATATGATTTTATTCACTTTTGCCTCACTTGCTTACATCGATGTAAATAGTTGTCTTATAGGTTTTATTAAGATAATCTGCTAGCGCATTTAAAAGGGCTTCGTATTTAGCACCCTTAGCAAGCATAAGGGCTTCATTATTTTGCACTAAGGGCGTTGCGGATTGCTCTAATATGCGATATAACACAGCCTTATCATCAAAGAGGACATAGCCTTGCTTATTTTTAGATTCAAATACTTGAGAGATAAAATAGCCCCTCTCCTGTTCATTTAGCGTGAGTATAGCGCCATTATAGAATCTATCAACAAATCCCATATCGCTACCGCTAAAATTTGCGACACTTCTTTGAGCTAGCTCTGCGAGTGCTTCTTTGCGCTTATTGCGTTCATACAATGCTTTGACCGCGCTTTTAGCCTCTTCAAAGCTTTGGTTAGCGCTCTCTTTTTTGCTCATTAGTCTTAATGTCACAAAGCCCTCACTTGCCTCAATGGGCTTTAGCACTTGTCCTACTTGAGCAGCTTTCATATCTGCGACAACTAAATCTATGCCGTCTTTCACAAAAAAGCGCTCATTATCTTTGATAGTGATGATTTCGCCCTTTTTGCTGCTATTTTTGAGATTAATATACTCCCTTTTAGCCGCGCTTTCTGCCTCTATTTTCTGCACATCGCGCACAAGTTTTTCTCTACTCTCTTCTAGACTCATTAAATGCCCACTATCATCGATATAGTCGCTTTTAAAATCATCATAATGCTTTTTAAGTGCCTCATCATCGGGAGTATAGGCATTAAAAGGCACAAGGATATATTCAATTTCAAATTCCATAGGCGTTTTCCAATTCTGAGCATTTTGCTCCCAAAATGCTCTAATGTCTGCCTCGTTTGCTGTAAATTTTACTTGCGTGATAGGGAGGCTTTTTACCATAAGTCTATCGCGCACAGAGCTTGACATCTCTAGTGTAGCCACTTCTAGGGGTGTAACGGAGATGAGCATACCCATTTGATTAGCATTCACAACGCCCAAAAGTTTTTGCACAAGCATTTCATTGCGCAGCATTTCCTCAAAATCACTCTTGCTTATTTGCATACTTTGTAGGGCTCTCTCATAGACCTCGTGGCTAAAATTGCCCTTTTCATCGACATACACATTAGCATTTAATATTTCTCTGCCTACTTCCTCATCGCTCACCATTAAGCCTAAATCTTGCGCAAAATTGCGAATTTGAGCTTGCTGGATAATCCTCTGCAATGCGATTTGTGGTATGCCTAATTGTTTGGCTTGCGCCTCATCTAAAATACCGCCTAGCTGCGGAATTTTAGCATATTCGTTTAGGACTTGATTATATACCCTTTGATATTCATCGATGTGAATGTCAATATCACCTACACTCGCCACTTTATCGCTACCAAAGCCAAATCCGTAAGAACCCCAATTTACCGAGCCTGCACCAATAAATGCAATGGCGCTAATCCAAATAGTGATGACAAGCCATTTTTTATGCTTTTGCATCCAAGTAATCATTGAAGTTTAACCTTTGTAGCTTTTTAAAAGCGCGTATTGTATCATTAAAAGGCGAAAAAAACAAATATTGTTTGTATCTTTAGGCACTTTCAAGCAAATTTGATAAAAATTATTCGCCCAACATAAAAGATTGAAAAATAAAAGTAAAATTATATAAAAGTTATTGTAAAAAATTGTGGGAAGTGTGTAAAAAAGTCTCTGGTGGACCTTGCAGGATTCGAACCTGCGACCAATCGGTTATGAGCCGAGTGCTCTGACCAGCTGAGCTAAAGGTCCCCGCTTGCTAGGGGTGGCATTATACTCAAAAACGAATCTAAAGGCAAGGACATTTTCAAGGATTGTAAAAAGTGTGATAAAGGTAATAAAGCTTGTGCCGCCATAGCTCATTAAGGGCAGTGGGATACCAACCACAGGGGCTAAGCCAATCACCATACATATATTAATGCCTACATACAAAAATATTAAAATAGCAATGTAGCCTGTCACCACGCGCAAAAAATAATCTTTCCCATAGGTAAATCCCAAACTTAAAATATGCACAATAATGCAAAAAAAGAGTGTTAAAAGCCCAAATGCGCCCAAAAGCCCAAAACGCTCGACAAAATATGCAAAAATAAAATCTGTATTTGCATAGGGTAAAAATTTGAGTTGGGATTGCGTGGCTTCTTCTTTTGATTTCCCAACTAAGCCACTCGCACCTACAGCAATAAGGGCTTGATTAACCTGATAGGGATAGTTTTCGGATACAAAATCTGTAATACGCTTTTTTTGATAGTCTTTTAAAGGATTTGCCACATACGCTACAGGGGCTAAAATAAGCATAATAAGCCCTAGTGAAATCCAAATTTTTTTATTCACTCCCACTAGAAAAAGCGTGCCAAATCCAGTGAGTAGAATGACCATAGCTGTGCCTAAATCAGGCTCTTTTAGAATAATCATAAAAGGCACAAGGATAAAAGAGCTAATAATACAAAATTCTTTTATCCCGTAGCCTCCTTTTGGCGGGGGATTTCTAGCGATGTATGAAGCAAGCAGCAGCATAAGAAAAGTCTTTATAATCTCGCTTGGTTGGATAGAAAAGCTCGTAAAGGGGATATTAATCCACCGCTGCGCACCAAGCTTTTGCGTGCCGATAAAATGCACCAAAATAAGCAGCATCAAGCACACAATATATAAAGCCACAATAATGCCATTAAGCTTTCTAAAAGGCACAAAAAAAAGCACCACCATAAGCCCACAACCCAAACTTATATATTTTATTTGTTTGGCAAATAATACAGAATCTAGCTCATTAATGAGGAATAAAGATAGCGCTACAAGCGGCAACACCAGCAGCAGCAAAATATAATCAAAATGTGCTAAAATCCGTCTATCAATCACTCTTAATCCTTAAAATTTATAGAATCTAGCTTATAAAACGCTCAAAAACTAGTGAGCCAAAATGTGTAAAATTAGGCAGGTAAAATGCAAGCATTTATTGTATCAAATCTTGACTTAAAAAATGGCAAATTGCGCCTTGATAGCTATCTAAGCGCGCAGCTTGCCTGCAGTAAAAATCAAATTCATCATCTCATTAAAGCGCAAGTAGTCTCCATAAATGGCGTGCCTTGCCACAAAAATGGCATATATCTTAAAGCTAGCGATAGTGTTAGCATACATCTAAACACAGATGGTGTAGATTCTATAAATGCCGCAAATTCCACAGATTCTATACATACAGAATCTAAAGCATTGCAAGCCATTATGCAGCATGATGCGCGCTTTAAGATTGATATTTTGCACCAAGATGAGCATATACTCATCATTAATAAGCCCGCGCATTTAATTATCCACAAAGCTCCTAGTGTGAAAGAGCCAACGCTCACAGATTGGCTTAAATCTCAATCTCATATTTTACACACACTAAGTGGTGAGGAGCGCTATGGCATTGTCCATAGGCTTGATAAGCAAACTAGCGGGGCTTTAGCCATTGCTAAGTCGCATTTAGCTTATGCTGCTCTGCCCAAAGAGCTTAAAAGCCGTGAAATGGGTCGCTATTATTTAGCCATTATTGATATGCCGCTGCAAAAAAATCAGCAAGTATCCTGCTATATGGGGCGTGCAGCGCATAATCGCCTAAAAATGAGCAAAATCCACATTGCCAATAATGCTCCAATTCCCAAAGGTGTGCGAGATTCAAAAAGTTCATTTGTAAAGCTTGCCACTTCAAATAATGGCGCACTTGAGCTTATTGCCATAAAGCTGCACACCGGACGCACACATCAAATAAGAGCGCATCTTGAAAGCCTCTCTCGTCATATTCTTGGCGATACACTCTATGGCTATAAGATAAGCCCTAAAACGCACAACTATCAGGATAGAATCTTGCTGCATGCTTATATCCTTTATCTCATTCACCCCCAAACGCAGCAAAAATGCACTTTTAAAGCGCCCATTGCACTAGATATGTTAGAATTTATACAAACCCACTTCACAAAGGATTTGCCCGATGGCTGCGAGGATATTATGGAGCTACTTGAAGTTGATAGGATTATGGGGCTTTTTGAGTGTTTTTCTTAGCGCGTGTGTTTCATCTTTGAATGAGAATCTAAAAGAAAATACCGCCTTGCCGCAGCTAGATTCTGTAAATACGCTTGTTGATGTCTCATCTGTGGGCTTTGAGTGGAAGTTTCTAAATGATGAAGCGGTGCAGGGCTTTGTCGTGTATCGCGCGCAATCCCTAAGTGGTAAGGGCTTGCAGAGGATTGCTATTATTAAAAACCGCTTTGCTACGCATTATTATGACACAGGTTTATCGCCTCAAACTAAGTATATTTATGCCTTTGCCACGCTTGGCAACAATAAAGATGTCTCGCCAAAGGGTGAGCCTATACATATTCAAACTTCTTTTATTGATGCGGTGGAGAGCGTTTTTGCTATTAACAACCAGCCGCGCAGCATTAAGCTGATTTGGTCGCCGCATGCTAATCCTAGCGTGGAGACTTATCTGCTGCAGCGGCTTAATAAGGCAGGTGAGTTTGAGACTATAGCGCATATTCCCCATCGCTTAAGCGTGGAGTATTTTGATAGTGATTTAAAAGATGGAGAGACTTATACTTATCGCGTTATTGCTAAAAATTTTGAGGGGATAGAATCTAAGCCCTCAAAAAGCGTGAGTGTAAGCACTATCCCACAACCTGCACCTATTGAAAATCTGCACGCTTCCAATGATATGCCGCGTGCGATTAATCTTTCATGGGAGGCTGCACCTGATACGCAAGGGGTAAGCAAAAAATATTATAAGGTTCTCTACTCAAGCGATGATAAAGACTATAAGACGCTTGCTACGACTAATCAAACACATTACACGCATAAGCTAAAAGCGGACGAAAATGGCATAAGCTACTACTATCAAGTCGTGCTTATAGGCGATAATGGCTTAGAGGGGCGTATGAATACACAATCAGCCAAAGGCTCTAGCCTCCCTCCACCAAGCCAACCTACGCATTTTGAGGGCAAAATCATTGATGGTAAAGCCACGCTTTCTTGGCAAATCCCAAGCGATGATAGAATCCAAAGCTTTATTGTGTATCGTTATGAGGGCGCAATATGGGCGCAAAGCACGCGTTTTGTAGATATAGAGGGCAATAGCTTTGTGGATAAAGAAATGCAAAAGGGCAAGAAATATAGCTACAGCGTGGTGAGTGTGGATAAAAATGGTATAGAATCTGCTCCCACAAAGAAAATTTTGCTCTTTGTAGAGGCTCAAGGGGCAAAGGAGTAATGCCTCATTTTCTCGCTTCTAGCATTACCTTGCCTGCTTTGCCTTTTGCTTGTGGCGATTTTGAGTTTGTCTATGAAGCCTTTGATATGCGCCATAAAGAGCGCTCTCTTATCCTTGTGCGCCATAGGGGGCAAGATTTTTTCCTGCGTAAGATTAAAAGAGCATCAAATATGATTTTAAAATGTGAGAAAAGCTCCCACACGCAACCAACGGGCGTAATTAAAAATGCGTTAAAAGTGCTTTTAGATTACCAAAGTAGCATTTTAAGCCATAATCTTAATAATAATTCACTAAGACAGAATCTACAATCACCTTATGTGAAAACTATGGATTTTTTCTTAGATTTTGCGCAGCCTTGCCTTATTGAAGTGGGCTTTGGCTCGGGGCGACATCTTTTGCATTTAGCACAGCATAATCCTATGCTTACTTGCATAGGTATTGAAATCCACACACCCTCCATTGAGCAAATTCTTAGGCAAATTCAACTTTTACATCTTAATAATTTATTTATCATTAAAGGCGATGCGCGCATTTTGCTTGAGATTATGCCCTCACACATTGCGGAGGGTATCTATGTGCATTTCCCTGTGCCGTGGAATAAAAAGCCTCATAGGAGAGTATTTTCACATCATTTTTTGCACCAAGCCCTGCGCGTGCTAAAAGGGCATAAAATGCTGCATTTGCGCAGTGATGATGAGACATATATAAAAGATGCACTTCATCTTGCTTTGCAGCAGGAGCATATAAGCCTTGAAGTGCATAAAAATATAAAAGATGTTGTTACAAGCAAGTATGAAGCGCGCTGGGAGCGTGAGCATAAAGATATTTATGATATAAAAATTTTTAGCACACAAAATAGCGCGCAAAATCATCAAAATAGCACAAAAATTGCGCAAAATATGCAAAAAAACTTCCTTTTTGATAAGATTCTAAGAAAAAATTTGGATAATTACACCAATTTTCCTTATAAGAAAATCGCTAAAGATTGGTTTTTACATATTGATAATGTGTATTGTGCGGGGGATACTTATGTGCTGGGCTTGTGTCTTGGGGACTTTAATCAGCCTCAAAATAAATTTTTGCAAATTGGCTTTTGTGAAAGTCAAGTAGCCCACTATATCAATGGCACGCCCATTCCCACACTTGCAGCTATCAAAGCACATAAGCATTTAATGCAGATTCTAACACAGGAGTGAAGTTTGAGCGCAATCATCGAGGCAAAAAATCTTAACCTTGGCTATAATGATGAATTAGTCATTAAAGATGCGACTTTTAGCATTAATGCCAAAGAGTTTGTATTTATCACAGGGGCTTCAGGAAGTGGCAAAAGCACTATTTTGAGTTCATTTTTTGGGCATTTGGGCGTAAAGAGCGGGCATCTTAATGTATTTGGCGTGAGTATGCAAAAGGCTTCAAAAAATCGCATTAATCACTTGCGCCGCAGCATTGGTATTGTCTTTCAAGATTATAAATTGATAAAAGAGTGGAATATCGAGCGCAATGTTATGCTGCCTATGGTGATTAATGGTTATAAAAAAGAAGTGTGCAAATCACAAGTAGAAAAGCTACTTGTGCATATTAAACTTTCGCATAAGGCGAGTAAATTCCCACTAGAGCTAAGCGGTGGGGAGCAGCAGCGCGTGGCAATGGCTAGGGCATTAGCGCATAATCCTACGATTATTTTAGCCGATGAGCCAACGGGTAACCTTGATGATTACTCAAGCGAGCTTATTTGGAATCTGCTCAAAGGCGTGAATGAGCAGCTTGGTATCACGGTGGTTGTGGTTACGCATAGAATGCCAGATAGGCTTAATATCCCATATAGACGATTGCATATTGAAGAAGGAGTGGTGTATGAATTTGCTTAGGAGACATTTGGCACTAATTATCCCCCTTCTTGCCTTGCTTTTTAGTTTGGAGAGCATAATGCTAGTTAATCGCGCTGTAAGCAAGCATGAAAGCAAACTTTCAGATAATTACTCACTTGTGATTGCTTCAAAAAACGCACTCACACTTGATAAGATTCAGAGCTTTATTCGTGAGGCTAGGGAGCTTAAAGCCATTACGCCAGATTATTTAATGAATGAGTTTAAAAAAGATTTAAGCCGAGAGAGTCTTGAGACTTTGCAGAGAGAATTGCCATTTTTCTATTCGCTCAAGCTCTCAAGTTTTCCCGATGAAGAGCGATTGCAAAAGATTAATACTACCCTTTCAAAGCTAAATGGCGTAACCAAAGTAGAATCTTTTAGCAAAAGCCACTCGCAAGTGTATAAATTGCTGCTCATTATTAAAAGCTCTATTGTGGTATTTGCCTCGCTCATTGCGATTTTAAGCTATATTTTGATGATTAAACAAATTGAAATTTGGAAATTTGAGCATAGCGATAGAATGGAGATTATGGCATTTTTAGGTGCGCCAGCGTGGATGAGAAATGGCATTTTATTCCGCCTTGCGTTTATAGATTCTATCATTTCAACCATTATCATCATCGTGGGTATGGCGTATCTTATTAACTATAACAAAATGCAAGAAGTGCTTCAAACTCTTGAAGTTACAAGCGATATATTCCGTATGGGCAGCGATTTTATTATTTTGCTTTTCACATCAATTCTTGTTTCTATCGTATCAGTTGTTTTTGTCATTATTAAGCAAAAAGACCTATGATGAGGTATTTTGCGTGGTTTGCACTCGCTCTTATTGTAAGTGCGAGTATGGCAAATATTGACCAAGATATTGCTAAAAATAAAGACAAGCTCGCCACCGCGCAGTCCCAAGAAAAAGCCATAAGTAAAAAGCTTGACGAATTGGGCAAGGCTATTAATAGTAAAAATGCTGAATTGGTCCAGCTAGGCAAGCAAATTGAGAATCTGCAAAAAGACATCACGCAAAATCAGGGCAAATCTCTCTCTCAAGAAAAAAGCCTTAAAGATTCTAAAGCACGCCAGATAGCCCTCATAGAGCAAAAGCAAGCGCTTGAAGCGCAGATGATTAAGCTTATCGCACAAGGCATTGCTTTTCATATTATTATCGAGCGCGAGGGGAGCGCAGATTCTGTAGATGGAGTGATAGAATCTTATGTGTATCAAATCTTGCACAAACACACTAGAAGCAGTATTAAAACGCTTAATGCCAAACAAAGTATATTAAATAATGAGATTGAAAAAATTACTAGCACCATTTCCCAGCTCCAAAGCTCTATTAAAATCCAAACAGATAAAAAAGATAGCCTCCAAGCTGCAAAAGCGCAGCAAAATGCCATTCTTAGCAAGATGCAAGATGAGCTAAACACCTATAATGAGCAGCTTAAAGATATTGTCAAAGAGCGCAAAAATCTTGATGAGATTTTAGAGCAGCTTAATATTGTCAAAGAGCAGAAGCAAAAAAGTGCTAGCCAGCAAGCCTTTATCAATAATCAAAAAAATCCAAATAGCATTAAAGCCCCAAAGCAGTTTGGCACTTCATACCGCGATGTGCCAACTATTGCCTACAAGGGAGCTAAGACATTTGCTCCACTTGAGCGATATACGATTGAAAAGCCCTTTGGTCCATATTTTGACCCGGTGTATAAGTTTAAAATTTTTAATGCGGCTATTTTGTTTAATCCCACTTCGCGCAATGCGCAGGTGAAAAATGTGCTTGATGGCAAAATAGTGTATGCCAAAGATGCGCCCGGACTTAAAAAAGTTATCATTATAGAGCATACAAATGCTATTCACACTATCTATGCGTATATGGATAGTATAGAATCTAGTATAAAAGTTGGGCAGGCAGTTAAAAAAGGCGCGATTTTGGGCAGGGTAAATGAGCGCTTAAGCTTTGAAATCACGCAAAAAGATAAGCACATTAATCCTGCTGATTTTATTAAGCTTTGAAGTTAAAAAAATAATATTTTAGCCGATATGTCTCTTGTTATATTCTAGAATTTTGAAGGAGGACGCTATGATTAATGGTATTAATAATGCCGAAGGCACGAACAATGCTGTTAAAAATCAGCTAGTCAATATGGTAAATGCGAGCGGAAAGGCAGTTACGCAGGATACCCGACCAACCGAAGTGCGCCTGCAGGAAGAAACTGCCCAATATCAAGACAAGGAAAGCAAGAAGCAGCTTGAGAATGAATTGCGTGATTTGAGTAAAAAGCTCAATGATGAGATGAAGCGCATAGGCACGGATATTAATTTTTCCTATAATGAGAATATCCCCGGACTTATGGTAACAGTTAAAGAAAGCAATGGCGATAAAGTCATACGCGAAATACCCTCAAAGGAAGCCATTGAGCTTATGAAACGCATGAGGGAAGTGATTGGCGTTATTTTTGATAAGCAAGGCTAGATTCTATAAATTTATAGAATCTAATGCAGGATAAGGAGGTAGTATGGCACTTGGTTCGTTAAGCTCGCTCGGGCTTGGTAGCAAGGTTTTAAACCATGATGTTATTGACAAACTAAGAAAAGCCGATGAGGCGTCTCACGTCGACCCTATTGATAAAAAAATCGAAAAAAATGTTGAGAAGCAAACCGAGCTTGTAGCCATTACCTCCGCTTTGCGCGAGCTTAAATCAAGCACAAGCAAGCTTGGGGATTACTCCACTTATCTAGGGCGTTCAAGCAATGTCATAGGCGATGCGCTTAAAGCCACTATCTCCGCTGGTGTGCCTACACAGGATATTAAAATTGATGTAGATTCTGTAGCCACTTCAGACATTAATGAAATAGGCTCAAAATATGAGAGTAGAGAATCTGTATTTAGCCAAAAGGATTCTGTATTAAAATTCCACCACAAAGGGCAGGATTATAAAATTGATATTAAAGCCGGTATGGAGTTAGCTCAAGTCGCACAGCTCATTACAGATACTACAAAGGGCGAGGTTATGGGCATTGTGATGAAAACAGGCGGCTCAAATCCCTACCAGCTTATGATTAATTCCAAAGATACAGGCGAGGCTTCAAGGGTGTATTTTGGCTCTACAGCGAGCGGCTCTGTCGTGCCAAGAGGTCCATTTGAGCTAAAAGATGGTGATTTAAACATTACGCTTAAAGATAAAAAAGGCGTGGATAAAACACTCTCCATTAAGATTCCAAGGACAGCTACAGAATCTAAATCACAAGATAATGCCCAAACACTTAAAGAAGCTATTATCGCGGCAATCAAGGCAGATTCTAGCTTTGAGGGATTACTTGATAATGACTTAAATATCGGTATAGGTGGGGCAAATAGCGATTCGCTTACCATTAATGATAGACGCGGTTATGGGGTTGTTATCGAGGGTGCTATGGCACAGGCTCTAGGCTTTGGGGCTGATAATCAAAGCACTAAAAAAGATGATTTAATGGTAGCCACCAAAAGCGTGGGTGCGGGCAAACTCAAAGGCACTATCAATATAGGCAGCATTCCGCTTGATTTATCCACACTCACAAAGGAGAAAAATACTGCTGCACAAAATGCTAAGAGCATTGCTGAAGCCATTAATAATATCGCAGGTATTTATGGTTCTGTTAATGATGAGGGCAAGCTAGTGATTAATTCTGATACGGGTGAAGTTAATATCTATGCCAATAATGATGCAGAGAGCAAAAAAGCGCTTGAGGACTTGGGATTGAAGCCCGGCACTACAATGGATTATGCCAAAACGCAAGAAGAGCTTTTCAAAATCCGCAAGGTGCAAAGCGCTGAAGATGCGAAATTCTCATACAATGGTATTTCAATGAAGCGCCCAACAAACAATATAGATGATATTGTAAGTGGCGTAAATATCGAGCTACTCACTACCACAGAGCCGGGCAAGCCCGCTGTGATTAGCATTACGCGTAATGATGAGGAAATTACAGAGAGTGTAAAAAAATTTGTAGAATCTTACAATGAGCTGGGCTTAAAGCTTGATGAGGTTACGCGCTATGATGAAGATTCTAAAATCGCTGGCATTTTTAATGGCGATAGCGATATTCGTATGATTCGCCCTACACTCAATCGTATTTTTTCTACCACTATTCCTACAGAAACAGAGCTTAAAAGCCTTGCAAAATATGGATTAGCGCTTGATGAAAAGGGCAAGATGAGCCTTGATGTAAGTAAATTGCAAATGGCTTTAAGCACAGACCCACAAGGCACGCAAGAGTTTTTTTATGGGAGTGTGAAAAGCGCAGAATTTAAGGAGGTGCAAGTTGATGGTGTGTTTAAAAAATTTGACCAAGAGCTTGATAAGCTTCTTAACGGAGGCAATGCAAGGCTTAAATTACTTGAGGAAAGCCTCACAAAAGATGATAAAAAACTGCGCGAAGAGCGTAAAAAAGCAGTCGAGCAGCTCAATACGCGCTATGACATTATGGCACAGAGGTTTGCAGCCTATGATTCTCAAATCTCTAAAACCAATAATGCCTTTAGCAGCGTGCAGCTGATGATTGACCAATCCGTAGCAAAAAAATAAGGAGTAAATTATGTATGGCAACAACGCTTATAATCTCTACCAACAAAATTCCGTGTCTGTGGAATCGCCTGTCAAACTGGTTGAAATGCTTTATGAGGGGATTTTGAGATTCTGTTCTTTGGCTAAAAGGTATATGGAGGCAGAGGATATTGAGAAAAAAATCTATTATATTAACCGCACGACAGATATTTTTACAGAGTTGCTAAACACGCTTGATTATGAAAAGGGTGGCGATGTGGCAGTGTATCTTACAGGGCTTTACACACATCAAATTAAACTCCTTACACAAGCAAATGTTGCTAATGATACGACAAAGATTGATACTGTTATGAATGTGGCAAAAGGGCTTTTAGAGGCTTGGAGGGAAATTAATCAAGATGAATTGGCTCGATAGCTTAAAAGTTGCACTCCTTAATCAAGATGACAAAACCGCCTTTCTCCTTGTGAGTAATCTCCCCTCAAATCTCCATAGTGCGTCGCTTGAGGATAAACTGCAAGCCCTTGAGCTTATCGCGCAAACAAAGAGCCTTCTAGAATCTAGGCAGCTGCAAGTAAGGATTAATATGGAGCAGATTAAAGCAGCCAAAAAATTCCTTGAGAATGCGCATTAGACGCTCTTATTGTGGCTAAAATCCTGCAATGTGAGAGAGTTTTACAATAATTTTATGCAAAATGCGCGCTTACATCTTGACTTAAGGCTTAAAATCGTATAAAATGCCCGCGTTCAAAATTTAACAACAAGGAGTTTGTAATGAACAAGGCAGAATTCATTGATTTGGTTAAGAAAGTTGGCGAATATGACACAAAGAAAGATGCTGAAAAAGCAGTAAATTCTTTTGTAGATGCTATTTCAAAAGCGCTTTCTAAAAAACAAAGCGTAGAGCTTGTAGGTTTTGGTAAGTTTGAAACAGCTGTGCAAAAAGCAAAATCAGGTAAAGTGCCTGGCTCACACAAAACTTATACAACAAAAGAAAAGTCTGTGCCTAAATTCCGCCCAGGAAAAGGTTTAAAAGACCAAGTAGCTAAGGCTAAGAAATAACTGCTATTTAACCTAGCCTCCTTCCCATTGTGGGAGGCTAGGACATTAACGATTTCAAACTCTCTTTCACACTTTTTCCATTGATTATAAGGCTAATTTCTCTTGCGATAGGCACATAAATGCCCTCCCTCTGCCCAATTTGTGCAATGGCTTGAGCTGTAATTACACCTTCAGCCACCTCGCCTAATTCACTTAGAATCTCATCTATAGGCTTTTGCTGCGCTAAGCCTAAGCCCACTCTATAGTTACGCGACATGGTAGAATTTGATGTTAAAAACAAATCGCCAGCGCCCGAAAGCCCCAAAAATGTTTCCATTCTCGCTCCAAAATGTTCTCCAAATCGGCTCATCTCAACCAATCCTCTAGCGAGCAAAGAAGCTTTTGCATTCCCGCCAAATGACAGTCCATCGCAAATCCCCCCAGCAATAGCAATGACATTTTTATACGCTCCAGCTACCTCTCCACCCACGACATCAGGGCTTGTGTAGGTTTTAATAAAAGAGGGCATTAATACTTCAAATTCGCGGCTAAGGGTAAGATTGCGTGAGTGTATCATAAGCGCGCAGGGTAGGGAGCGCACCACTTCAGCGGCAAAGCTAGGACCGCACAAATAAGCCAAATGCTTATGTGGTATATATTCCTCCAAAATATCGCTCACAAATGCGCCACTCCCAGATTCTATACCTTTGCTTGCGCATAATATTTTAATGCTTTGTGGAAGTTTGACTAGAGAAAGCCACTGCCTTAGCGCACTTGTGGCAATGGTTAGGACAAAAAGTTCAGCCCTAAGTGCATCATTATGCGATACTTGCGTAATTACTCGCGCACCTTTACTTGCTAGATTCTCATTAAGTGGTGCAAGCAGGGAGCTAATATCTCGCCTTGAAACGATATATACCTCATTTTTTTGCGCCAAAGCAAAGGCTAAAGCCCTGCCCCAAGCGCCTCCACCAAATATGCCCACCTTTTTCATTATTGTTTCATCATTGCTTATAGTGAGAGATTTTCAAAATATATAGCTGTATGTGAGAAAAATTTGCGTAGTGAGCGCGTAAGGATTAGCCATAGTTTTATTGCTAGCGGGGACATTGGTTACTACAGGTGCATTTGTCATATTTTGCTCATTATTTACATTGAGCGCATTTTGCGTTTGTGCCACAGGTTGAGACACGCCCCCGCCCATTACCATAAGCGCATCATTAACAGAAATTTGCGTCTGCTTAAAGGTAAGCATAAAGCGATGTGCCTTACTAACAGTAACTGCCATACCTATGCTATTCACCCATGCAGGATACAGAATCCTACTGCCATAATCGTAGGCATTTTCCTCGTATTGCTGCCCACTATCATAGGCTTTAGTCTTGCCTCCACGCCTTTGGGCATTAATCTCTAGCGCATTTGAGGCGAAAAACTCCACCTCCACATTGGAATCGGGCTTAACAGAGTAGTTTAGCTCCACGCCAGCGCTATAGCGAGACATTGGCGCTTCAATTTCATTAGGATTAGCATTGCCTGTAGTAAGCTCAAGCTCGGAATATCCCTCATTAGCGAGTAAATCTGCCTTTATAGAGAGATTTTTGCTCACCTGCGCGCTTGCTTTGGTATCCTCGGTATGATTATTTTTTGTGAGATTTTCAGTAGGATTTGCTATCTCCTTGCTTGGCTCATGCAACTGCAACTCTTCAGCCCACAAGCAAGCCATCACCACACTCACCAGTAATATGACTTTTTTCAATGCTCTCACTCCCATTCGCGCACACTCGCGCTACACTTAAAAACTTATATATAAATCGGCATTTAGCATTTATTCTAAATACTACTCCAACGCGCCACACACCCTAACGCCTTATTCATTCACAAGTCAAAATTGGCTAGATTCTATCTTAAATCTTTTTAAAAATTTATAAATGTTTTATGTGCTTTAGCCTATACTAGCACTTTACATTCCAAATTTTCACATAAGGCAACTTTAATGTCAGCATTTGAAACCATTATCGGCTTAGAAGTCCATGTCCAGCTCAATACCCAAACAAAAATCTTTTGCTCTTGCGCTACAAGCTTTGGCGATGAGCCTAACAAAAATGTATGTCCCACTTGCTTAGGATTGCCCGGTGCACTGCCTGTGCTTAATCGTGAGGCGGTGAAAAAAGCTATTTCATTTGGCACTGCCATTAATGCTACTATTCATCAAAACTCCATTTTTGCGCGCAAAAATTATTTCTATCCCGACTTGCCCAAAGCCTATCAAATTAGCCAATATGAAATCCCCATCGTTGGCAGAGGCAATATAGAGATAAATTTAGAATCTTATAATAAGACCATTGGCATCACGCGCGCGCATTTGGAGGAGGACGCGGGCAAAAATATCCATGAGGGCAATATTTCTAAAGTAGATTTAAATCGTGCTTGCACGCCACTTTTAGAAATTGTGAGTGAGCCAGATATGCGCAGCAGCGATGAAGCCATAGCGTATTTAAAAAAATTGCACTCTATTGTGCGCTTTTTGGGCATAAGCGATGCGAATATGCAAGAGGGTAGCTTTAGATGTGATGCAAATGTCTCTATTCGTCCGCAGGGGGATTCTAAGCTTTATACGCGCGTGGAGATTAAAAATCTAAATTCCTTTAAATTTATCCAAAAAGCCATAGAATTTGAGGTTGAGCGCCAGCGTGAAGCGTGGGAAGATGGCAGATATGAGGAGCAAGTGGTGCAAGAAACAAGGCTTTTTGACACTACTCAAGGCGTTACACGCTCTATGCGTGGTAAAGAGGAGGCAGCGGATTATCGCTATTTCCCAGACCCAGACTTGCTCCCTGTATTTATCGATGAAGCCTTAATGAATGAGGGGCGCGCTATTCCAGAAATGCCCGATGAAAAAAAGGCGCGATTTGTGGAGCAGCTCGGATTAAAGCCCTATGATGCAGGCGTGCTCACAAGCAGCCTTGAGTTGTCAAATTATTTTGAAACTATGCTTGAGTGTGGCGCGAGTGCAAAGGGCGCGCTCACTTGGCTAACAACTGAACTTTTAGGACGATTAAAAGGAGAAAAAACGCTCACAAACTGCGGCGTAGATGCGCCCACACTTGCCACACTTGTGAAGTGCATTGAGGACAATAAAATTAGCGGCAAAAGTGCTAAAGATATTTTAGATGTGCTTGTCAAAGATGGCGGGGGCGATGTGGAGAGCCTCATAGATTCTATGGGATTAGCGCAGATTAATGATGATGGCGCGCTGCTTGAAGCCATAAGGGCAGTGCTTGAGGCTAATGCTGATAAGGTGGCTGAATACAAAAGCGGCAAGGATAAGCTATTTGGATTTTTTGTAGGGCAGGTGATGAAGTCTTGCAAAGGCGCAAATCCCGCGCGTGTAAATGAGTTATTAAAACAACATCTTTGAAAGGTCTTGGCTAGATTCTATATTTTGACTTAAACAAGCCTTGCTTGCGTGATTTTATGAGTGGTGCATACTTAAAAACATTAAAAGTTTATCCTTACATTTTCTTAAGATTTTTAAGCCTACAGAAAGCGGAGCATATTTGTAGCTGTGATGATTTTGCCGCCATGCGCGCATACACTGCATATTGGCGCGCAAAATATTTTTAAGACTTGCATTTGAAGTCCCACCGCTGCGCATTTTGACAAAGCATTCATTGATATAGAGGCTTTTTAGGCGGTATCTTTGCAAAAATCTTAGCATGATTTCATAATCTGCAGCGATATTATACGTAAGGTCAAATCCCCCATACTCCTCATATACGCGCCTTTTGACATAAAAGCTTGGGTGCGGCGGGTGAAGTCCTAGTGCAAAAAAATAGCGCGAAAACTCCCTCCCTTTAAGGTTTCTTAGCGGTTTGTGTTGGGCATTGACATACAGCACATTTGCGTAGAGAATATCAATGCCGCGCGGACTATCAAAACCCCACGCAATAAAGCGTAAAACTAAATTTGAAGCAAAAAAATCATCTGCATTCAAAAACCCCACAATCTGCCCTCGTGCGTGCTTTAAGCCTTTATTCATAGCATCATAAATGCCATTATCGCGCTCGCTCAAAATACGCAAAGCAATGCCTTTTTGCGCGTATTTAGCGCGATAAGATTCTATAATCTCAAGCGTATTATCGCTACTTTTGCCATCAATAATAATATGCTCAAAGTCGCTAAAATCCTGCATAATTACAGAATCTAGCGTGTGTTTAATCGTATGCGCGACATTAAATGTAGCCGTGATAATAGAAATTTTAGGCGACATCAAATCGCCTTTGTGTGTAAAGAGGCTTTGAGCTACAATCTAAGCGCATAGGGTGAGCCTTTGCGCGCTATGGATTGCTGTGGCGTGGGCTAAAATATTATACGCATAGCAGAAATGTGCTGCGATGTATCGCGTGGGCGCATATAGGGCTACATATTCGCTTCTGCCCCCCCCCTTGCGTAGCTCATAAGCCCTTTTGTAGAGCGCGATTATAGAATCTAGCATTTGCTCCTGTGTGAAATGTGCCAAAAAGCGCTCCCTTGCGCCTTTAGCAAAATGCGCGTAGCGAGATTCTATATCGTTTATAGCTTGAGCTATGGCTTTAGGATTTTTAGGCGGGATAACAAGCCCGCTTATGCCGTGTTGATTGACAAAGGCGCTGCCAGAGGGTGAAAGATTAGTGCTAATCACAGGCTTACTAAAGCTCATCGCCTCAAGCAGCACTACGCCAAAAGATTCTTGAATGGAGGGCAAAACAAATATATGGCATCGTTCATAATAATATGCCAGCTGCTCCCTTGGTATCGCGCCTACAAGAAATACACGATGAGTAAGATTAGCAGCACCAATAAGGCGCTTAAGTTCATTTCTAAGCGCGCCATCGCCGCCAATGCATAAAATATACTCTTGGCTTAAAAATTTCATACTTTCAATTAAATACACAAAGCCCTTATTTTGCGCTAATCGCCCGAGCGAAAAAATCATCTTTTTATGCGCGTATTTATCTAAAAAGTCTAAATGCTGCGTATGCGCGCAAGGTGGCTTAAGCAGATGCGCATTAATCCCAATAGGAATGCTTATACATTTTTGTCTAAAAGGCTTTAAAAAGCGTGATTGTGCGATGTAGTTTGGGCTTGTGGCGATGATAAAATCTGCTCGCTTTAAAAGCCATGTTTGCAAGGGTTTATAGAATCTAAGCAGATATTTTTGCTTAATAATATCACTATGCCAATGTAAAATGATAATTTTCCCTCTCGCCTTTTTTTGCAGCAAGAAAAGGGCTAGATTTGCCATAGGGTCTGGCAAATGCAGGTGGATAATATGATAGGGCGCAATAAGGTGTGAGAGCGCGCTAATCATCTGCGGGCTTATAGAAGTAGAGGCTACCTTGCCAAATGAGGCAGTACGGTAGATTCTAGCGCTCTTAGTAATATCGTATGCAAAACTGCGCGCAGAGTTTGAGCATAACACATCACAGATTAGCCCTCTAGCATTTAGCCCCTCGCAAATATCTTGCATGACAGATTCTATACCGCCAATATCTGGGGGGTAAAACTTGCCAAATTGCAAAATTCTAGGCAGCATATAAATCCTTAAAATGGGTGTTTTCTAAAAAATAGCCGCATTGTATTACAAAATAGCTCATAAAAAGCTTACTAAAGCTGCTTAGAGCCGAATACGCCCTAAGCTTAAGCTAAAAACCACTAGGCGCGCGAGATTTTGCCAGCGGAAGCTATAGCGCAGGCTTAAAAGTATGGAGTGCGCGTAGCAAGGCAGGAGGGATTTATTAAAGCCATTGTGAAAGCAGGCGAGCTGTGCGCGATAGAGCTAGGATTTAGACAATAGCGATATATGGGCGTTTTTGAGCCAATGTAGCGCTTAGATTCTAAACTCACCACTAGCACAAGCAAGCCATCTTCTAGCATCACAAGCGGGCGATTTATAAAATACAGCCTTACGCTTTGCATAATCTTTAGCAATTGCTATAGAATTATCCTGCCCACAATCATCAACAATAATAATCTCTATAGAATCTAGCTCAAAGTGGGATTTTAGATTATGCCCCCGTTAAAATATGCGTCTAAAAGCCCTTGCATATATGGCTTTTGGCGTAAAGACTTGATAGCGCGCGTGCGTTTGGAAGTAAAAAGCGCAAATGTGCGCGGATAATTTATAAGTAGCGCCTCAAGGCTTGATTGCAAATCATTAAAGCTAAAGCCGCCAAATCGCTTTGCTGTGATGCTTAGCTCTGGGAGATTTGAAACAAGTGCTGGGCAGCCTGCTAGCATAGATTCTACAATGCTTAGCCCAAAGGTCTCATAGCATAGGCTTGGGGTAATTGAGAGCTTTGCAATTTGCAAAATGGCTTTTATTTCTTCGGGCTTAAGATTACCTAAAAAGTCATAGCTTGAGGCTTGCATGGTGCGTCGTGCGAGATTCTCACACCTTGCCCTATCATCGCCCTTGCCAATGATGAGTAGCTTAAAATGCGCAAAATTAGGCTTTTTAATGAGATTTGCAAAAGCCTCAATAAGCAGAGTGATATTTTTCTCCGCGCTTAATCGCCCAAAAAATACTAGCACATCTTGCTTGTTAGAGAGTTTCACTAAGGGATTATAGAATCTCATTTCAATAGGATTGGTAAGTACTTGCAGCTTTGCCCTATCCCAGCCGTCATCTAAATGCTTTTGTAGTTGGAAACTACCCACACAAAGCACTTTATCAAAGAGAGTTTTAGTATTTAAAAATATGCCTTGATAGAATAGCGTGCGAATGCCTTTGAGTATAGAGTAGATTCTGCCGCGTCTGTCGCAATTTTTCCACATTATGGCAAGCTTGCAGCGTCCTATGCAGTATTCACAAGTGTGTTGTATAGCATAATTATAAAGCCCACCATTAGCGCAAGGTGCGTAACCATGCTCGGTATAAATAAGCCTTGTGCGCGGATATGCCCTCTTATAGGCTCTAAGTGCGAAAAGCACACTAGGACTAAGGCGTGAGAGGTAGTTTTGCGTATGGATAATATGCGGCTTATGTGTGAATAAAAAGGTTTTTAAGCGCGCATAATTTGTGTAATTAAAAATATACTTAAATGCTCCGCGTATTTTAGGATACTGCTCCCAATCATCAAGGCGCAGGAATTGTGAAGGCGCGATATTGCAAGGTGGAGCAACATCACAGCTTGCCACAAAGACATTAAACGCCTTAGAATCTAGGCTAGATTCTATAGTGTTGCGAAAGACAGATTCTGCGCCGCCTTTGTATGAATCTGAAGCAAGATGCAAAAGGATTTTGCGTTCAAATGGGACTTTGTGGGTTAGAGTTTGATTTTGCCAAGTGTGAGAATGGCGAGCATCATGCGCACATAGGTTTGCCATTTGCGATGATAAGCAAGAGATTTTATGCAGGCTCGCAAATAGGGAGAAAAGCATATTATGCCCCCCCCCCCGTTAGTTTGCTCATCATAGCGATGTTCTAATGCAATGACACTCTTTAAAATATTAATCGTGTGTTTTTGTGCGGGGAGAAAGGCGCTATTGGCGCGCACTTCTGGCACATTTGATAGAGAATCTAGCTCATTTATCACGCGCGAAATATCTGCAATTTTTCTATCGCGCGTGTGAAAGTCGATTTTGCGCGTAATGGAGCTTGTGCTTTCACAATATACATAGAGTTTATCATCTATGCCCACACTTTTTTGAGCTAGTGCGCATATCCAAAAGGATTTTAGCACATCTTCTGCCATTGTGAGGCGCGTATCCTCGCCCATATGTGCCACGAGCAAATTTATCGCGCGCGCGATGTGCGAAGCTTTATAAAGCTTCGCACATATGTGCCACGGAGGTGTGGCACAATGGGCGAAAACTTCATAAAGTATCTCCTCTTCGCGTAAGGGTTTAGTAATCACAGGCGGGCTTACACGTTTCCAAGTCTTTGGCTCAAAACGCATACCAAAAAAGACAATATCTGCTCCAGATTCTATGGCGACATCATACACGCGCTTGCAAGTTTGCGCCAAAAGATAATCATCTGCATCTAAAAATGTAAGATACTCCCCTCTAGCAGCCTTTATACCTTTAATACGCGCACCAAATGTGCCTAAATTCTTACTATTCCTAACAATACAGATTCTATCATCACGCTTTGCATAATCCTTAGCAATTGCTATAGAATTATCCTGCCCACAATCATCAACAATAATAATCTCTATAGAATCTAGACTTTGATTAGTGCAAGATTCTATAGCCCTTGCAATGTGTGCTTGCGCGTTAAACACGGGGATAATGATAGAGACTTTAGGATTGTTTGGCATTATAGAGGCTTTGGAGTTTAAATCGCAATGAGCGGGGCAAGAGGGACTTTATGCCATATTTTATGAGTGTGAGTGCGTATTTAGCGCAAAAAATGGGCGCATAGCCTGCATTTGTGCGCGCAATTATGCGCAGCTCCTCTTTAAAATACTGCCAGCTAGGCTTTGAGGATAGTCCATGGGCGTTATATACGCTCACAATTATGTTGATGTATAAAAATTTTGCGCCCTGTCTGTAAATATGCGTGAAAAATGCAGAATCTGCGCAGATTTTAAAGCTTGTATCAAATTTGTGTTGTTTTAATAAATCTGTGCGCACAAATACGCTTTGATGACAAAAGGGCATACGATACGCAGGATTATAGCTTATACGGGGGATTTTGGCATGATTCTCATCAAGCCAAAAGAGCGTATCGCCATAAATTGCAGCATAATGCATTATAAAATCCTTGTGGATAGAATCTATGTAAGGCTTAGCATAAAGGCAAAATCGCGCGATTATAACAAATTGAGTATGAAAAGCAAATTAACGCGCGCGTAGCCAAGATATAGCGCGCTTTGGGAGTTTGAGTGCAGAAATAAAGCGCGCATAATATTTATAGCGTTTTTCTTCGGAATTTTTAGGATAAGCGCGGCGGAAAGCCTGCGCATAGGGTTGATTAAAAATATGCACCAAAAATGCCTCTAGTTTTTCATCAAATTGCTCTTTATGATTGGTATCTAAAAATAGTGGCGTTTGCAGTATAGTGAGCTGCTTTTTGGGGTTAGATTCTATATCTTTAATATGAGCGATTAAATCTTGCAAACAGGCAAAATCATGCGCATAAATGAGAGCTTGTGTATTCACCCCCCCCCCGTTAAATAACGCACCTTTTAGCAGAGTATCACCCCAATAAATAGGAATAGTTTGCGCGCCTGCGGCTTGGATTAGCTTTTCTGTGAGATAGCCGGGTGAGGAGGAGTTCTCAAAGCAGAGTGAAAAGAGGCATTCTTTTTGAAAGGCAAATTTATCTTTTAGCGGCGCGCCAATATTATTTAAATATTTACCTCCAGAATCTACGCGCTTAAACTTGCATAGCTCGTGGAATACTTGTTCTCTGTAAGGGTCGGCATTATGCCCATTACTTACAATAAAATTACAAAAACGCTTTTTTTGCGCGAGTGTTTGGGGTGTGATAAGGCTGTGTTTATGAAGTGCGCGTGTATAATCTGCTTCATAAAACAGATAAAGCGGATAGCGCATGTAGCGGTCAAGGAAATGCAAATGCTCAAAACCAATGGCATAATCACAAATATTAAAATTAGGCGATACATTCTCCCCTGTGAAAAAGATTCTCACACAATCATATTTAATATGCTCGCTGCCAAAGACGGAATAGAAAATATATGAGGGAGTTATAGAATCTAAAATCACTTCAAAATGCTTTTTAAGCATTTCACATAGCGCATTTGCAATGCCTTGCATATCGCCAAAATCACAAAATGCAATACGAATTTGCTTCATATTTATCCTTTAGCTGTGGGTTTTACTTAAGTAGATTCTGGCACGATTGCGGAATTTGTGCGGGATAAGGCTTCTTATAATAAAGCGCGGAATGACATAAAAGAGATATTTGAATGTATGAAATATGGGGAAAAGGCGATTATATTTATAGCCTATGGCGCAATCCTCTTTGAACACTTGCCAAGAGGGCTTTGAGCTTATGCCCTCACATGTAAAGCTTGATATAATAATGGGCAGGTAGGTGAATTTAGCACCATTATTGTAGGCTTTGGTAAAAAAATCCGTATCGCCAGCGATTTTAAAAGCAGTGTCATATTTATAGCGCCGCATAAGGGGCGTGGCGATAAAGGCAGATTGATGAATAAAGCGATGATGATATTTATGGGAGGTGTCTTGCGCATGGAGGATTTTAGAATGAATATTATCATAGATGATGTGCGTATCACCATAAATAACATCACTATCCCCCCCCCCGTAAGATTCTATAAATTGCGTAAAAAGCTCTGTAATGGTATGAGTATTATAGAATCTATCTCCGCTATTCATAAAATTACACCATTCTCCGCTAGCAAGCTCAATGCCTTTATTCATCGCATCATAAATGCCGCTATCTTTTTGGCTTAAAAATTTAAAATGCACATTTTTTTGCCTATGCGTGGCTTCAAGATAGAATCTAGCTTCATCTTTATGCGTAATATGCGCAAGATTTGTGATGTAAGATTCTATACATTCTTTTGAGCCATCATGGCTTGCACCATCAATGATTATATATTCAATATACGGATAATCCTGCGTAATGACAGAATCCATAGTCTCAAGAATATGGGCTTTATCATTATAGACAATAGTGATAATGCTCACTTTAGGGAAAGTCATAGATGTATGTCTTTTATCCGCCAGGGGAGTATCTCGCCCGCGTAAAGTGGAATAACGCGCCCAAGTGGCGTATCAATATGAGAAGGCACTTCAAAATTTTTACGCTCTAAAATAATATCCTTTTTAGGGAAATCGCTTAAGGCATAATGCGTAATAGCGCGATTGCTAAGAAAATCTTGTATATGCTCAAGCGCGTTATGAGATTCAAAAAGTGCTACGAGTTTAGGCAGTAGCACAGGCGCGGAGAAAATGCCCGCTGCGCCTTTAGCACTAAGTTTGGCAGATTCTAAATGTGGGGCAGAATCTGAACCAAAGCTAATTTTTGGGTGCGCACTTAGGGCAGCTTGCAGTAATGCATCTCTATCTTTGGGCGTTTTTAGCATAGGCTTGCAGAAAAGGTGTGGATTAAGCGCGCCACCTAGCACATCATCAAGGCATAATGTGATGTGATGTAATGTGAGCGTGCCATAGAGGTTTTCATACTTTTCTATCATCTCAAGGCTGCGCCTATCGCTCATATGCTCAATAATCACCTTTAAGCGCGGAAAGTGTTGCGCGATAAAAGCAAAGACCTCCAAAAACTCATATTCGCGCTCCATACAAAATCCATAACTTTCCCCATGAATAGATAAAATAAAGCCCAAATCCTGCGCAAGCTCAAAGATATGCAATGTTTTCTCGCATAATATATCACCCACACCACCTTCACTTCCGGTAGTAGCGCCCTTTGGGTAGAGCTTTAAAATCTTAATACCAGCATCTTTAGCCTTTTGCAGCTCTGCTTTATCTAAGTTTGGTGTGAGAAAAATGCTCACAAGCGGCATAAAGGGCTTTGGGCTATTAGATTCTATATTTGCCTTATATGCTAGCGCTTGCTGTGTCGTGGTAATGGGCGTTTTGAGATTTGGCATAACCACACCCGCACTAAAGATATTCGCGCTAAAGGGCAATATGGCATTTAGCATATCGCCCTCGCGCAAGTGCAAATGCATATCCATAGGATTAGTGATGTGAAATGTCATCTTTGCCCCTTAAATTTATAGAATTTGCACATTATAGAATCTGCGTTTATTGGCTAGTGCGCGCTTATGCGTTTTTGCACTTGCGCAAGTAGGGCTAAAAGATGAGATTTGTAATTTTGGCAATCTTGTTCATTGGTAGCCTCAAAGCGCGTAACAAGCACAGGTGTAGTATTGCTCGCTCGAATTAAACCCCAGCCATTTTCAAATACTACGCGCACACCATCAATGGTGATAATGTCTTTAAGCGGCGGAAAGTCTTTGGGCGGATTTTTTAACGCTTCGCTTAGAGCTGTAATAATGGGAAATTTATGCTCCTCTGTGGTTGGGATTTTCTCTTCATTAGTGCTAAATGTAGGCGGCAGGGCGTTAATGGTAGATTCTAACTCATCTGGCGTGGCGTATAAAAATAGCTCTAATGCCCTAAGCGAGGCATAAATAGCATCATCATAGCCAAAATATCTATCATTAAAAAAGATATGTCCGCTCACTTCAGCCGCGAGGTGGGCATTTGTTTCTTTAAGCTTTACCTTGAGATTGCTATGCCCGGTTTTGTGCATAATGGCTTTGCCAATTTTATTAATCTCATCATACATAGTTTGCGAGCATTTCACTTCACCAATGACAATGGGGCTAAGACAATGGCGCTTCATGTCGCGCGCAAAAAGGATAGCTAGCTCATCACCTTTGTAATTGTGATGAGTAGTGAGCAGCGCTAGCCTGTCCGCATCGCCATCAAAGGCTATGCCAATGGGGATAGAATCTGCTTGCATTTTTGCTTTAAGCGCGTGGAGATTTTCCTCCTCGCTAGGGTCTGGGTGGTGGTTGGGAAAAGTGCCATCAGGCTCAAAAAATAGCGGTGTGTAAGTGATATTAAGATTTTTTAGCACTTCTTTAATGCCAACGCCTGCCACGCCATTACCGCAATCCACAGCAATAGGGTAGGGGAAGTTTTTTAAATCAGCAAAGGCTTGAGTGAGATAGTTGATATAAGCCTGCAGAGCATTTACGCGCTTTGGCTGTGTAAAGTCGCTGGGCTGTGTGGGTAGAGTGTTGATTATAGAATCTAGCTCCCTGCCTAGCGAGTAGATTTGCTCCCCATAGAAGGGTGCGCGCTCAAGCGTGATTTTAAAGCCATTGTATTGGGGTGGATTGTGCGAACCTGTAATCATCACAGAATTTGGGCAAGTGATAGAATCTATGGTGTTAAAAGTGGCAAAATACGCCACAGGCGTGGGGATAAGCCCTAATTCAAATACCTCAATGCCAGCAGAGACAAAGCCTTGAGTGAGCCACTCAAAGAGCGTGGGAGAGTGTGTGCGCGCATCATAACCAATATGCACAAGCGGGGGGAGTTTAGCCTCTAAAATGCGCTTGCCAAGCAGCTGCCCTATACCAAAGACTACTTTGAAAGTGAGATGTTCATTAAAAATGCCGCGAATATCATACTCGCGAAAAATATGTTTAAGCTCCATTATAAATCCTTGTGAGTGATGTCGCGCGAAATTGTATCAAAAATTTATTACTTAGATTCTATAAAGATGTATTAAAATACGATGAAATCTTAGAATGAGTATAGAAACTTAATCATTTTTAAGATAAAATAAGCAATTTTTTAATAAGGGAAACCCAAAAAAGGCATTTATAGAATCTACAAAACGGCGAGGTAATGCAGCAGTGTTCAAACAGACATTAAAGCAGATAGTAACTTATGAGGCAGGGAAGCCCATCGAGCTCGTTATGCGCGAATTTGGCATTAAGCAAGATGAAATTATTAAGCTAGGGAGTAATGAAAACCCCTATGGCACTTCTGCAAAAGTCATTCAAACATTACAAGATAATGCCTACAAAGCAAGCTTGTATCCTGATGATTCTATGTATGAGCTAAAAAATGCCCTGAGCGCGCGCTTTGGTATAGAATCTAAAGAGGTGATTATAGGTGCTGGGAGCGACCAAATCATTGAATTTTGCATGCAGGCTTTAAATCATCAAAATGCCTGTGTGATTATGGCAAAAGTTACATTTGCGATGTATGAGGTGTATGCGCGCTTAGCTGGTGTAGAGATTTGCAAAACAGCAAGCGAGCAGCATAATCTCACAGAGTTTTTGCAGCTTTATAATGAGTGCAAAAGTCGCAATATGCGCATAAGCGCTGTGTTTTTATGTGTGCCAAATAATCCTTTGGGTGAGTGCTTAGACGCGCAGGCGGTGGAGGATTTTATTAAGCAAATCGATAAAGATACGCTAGTTATTATTGATGGAGCATATCAAGAATTTGCCGCGCACAAAGACGCGCTTAAGGCTTTTAACCCTGCACATTTGGTGAGTGCATTTGAGAATGTAATTTATCTAGGGACATTCTCAAAGGCTTATGGGCTAGGTGGTATGCGTATAGGCTATGGTATAGCTAGCGAGGCAATTATAAATATGCTCTACAAAGTGCGCCCGCCTTTTAATGTAACCACACTAAGCCTGCAAGCCGCACTTGTGGCGCTAGAAGATAGGGCGTTTGTGGAAAAATATATAGAATCTAATGCCGCGCAAATGCTTTTATATGAGGACTTTGCGCGCGAAAATGGCTTTAGTTTTATCCCCTCTTATGCTAATTTTATTACCCTTACACATAAGTGTATAGAATCTACGCATTTATGCGATTGGCTTTTAAGTAAGGGTGTGATAGTGCGCAATCTTGCCTCATATGGCTTGAATGCGCTGCGTATAACCATTGGCACGCCGCAGCAAAATGTGCGCGTGTTTGAGCTTATAAAAACATATTTACAAACTCATAATTAGGGGTATTCGTGGATTTAAAACTGATTTTTGAACAAATTACCAAAGTTTTAAATAAGCTCAATAAAAAGCAGCGCATCATTATTCTTACCACTTTTGTTGTCATCATCGCATTTTTAACTTATTTAGTTTTATTTAGGGTGGAGACAAAAAACGAGTATGAAAATTATGAAGTGCTTTTTAGTAATCTTAATCCCGAAGATAGCGCGGCAATCTTGCAAAGGCTGCAGCAAGACAAGATTCCATATAAAATTCCTCAAGATAATATTATTCTTGTGCCAAAGGATAAGGTCTATGAGCAGCGCATCGCTCTAGGCTCACTTGGACTGCCAAAGACGAGTAAAAATGTAGGCTTTGATATTTTATTGGAAAATAATGTGGGTGAAACGCCTTTTACGCAGGATATGAAATATCTTGTAGCAAAGCAAAATGAGCTTGCAAAAACTATTGAGAGCCTAAATCCTATTGAAAAAGCTATTGTTAATATCTCTATGCCTAAAGAATCGCTTTTTGTAAAAGATGGCTATCCTCCTTCTGCGTCTGTCAAAATCACTGTGCGCGATAATATGTTTTTATCAAATGAGCAAGCCATTGGGATTAAGCACCTTGTGGCTGCGGCTGTTGAGCGGCTAACGCCTGAAAATGTAAAAATCATTAATCAAGATGGCGAGCTTGTGGGCGGTGATGATGAGGCGCTACAGCAGGGACTGCGCGCTAAACAGGCTGCTTTTCAACGAAAATTTCAGCAAAGCAATGAAAATGCGCTAGAAGCAAAAATTGTTAAACTCTTGCAACCAAGCGTTGGCGATGGCGTGAGGGCGCAGGTTACGCTAGATTATGATTTTAGTGTGCGTAAATCTATAGCAGAGACTTTTGGGCAAAATCCTGTTGTGCGCGGCACAAGAGAGTATGAAAAAGAGCGCAAGGGCTTTCGTCCCCCACAAATTGGTGGTGTGCCGGGCGTAGTGAGTAATATCGGTCCTGTGCAGGGGCTTAAAGATGATGAGATGATGGAGTGGGAGAAAGAAAGCGAGGTAGTTATCAATAATGAAATTGATAAGACGGTGAGCAATATTGATGAGCATTATGGCGTGCTAAAGCGCGTGAGTGCTTCTGTAATGATTGATGGGCTATATAAAGAAGTGGTTGATGATAATGGCGAGCCGCGCTTAGAATACACGCCTAGAAGCCAAGAGGATATGAATAAATTTTTGGAGGGTGTGAAAAAGGCTATTGGCTACAATGAGGCGCGTGGTGACCAAGTTGAGGTGATTAATATGCCCTTTAGAAGCACGCAGCTTGATTATCGCCCAAAAGATTCTTGGGAGCTTTTCTCAAACAAAGTAGAGCGGTATTTAGGACCATTTATGCCGCTATTAAAATATGTCATTGTTGCAGTGATTATTTTTATTTTCTACAAAAAGATTGTTGCGCCATTTGCAGAGCGTATGCTTGAAGTGCAAGAGGAGGAAGATGATGATATAGAATCTCTTATGCAAATTGATGATGGCGAAGATGATTTAAATAAATTTAGCGAGTTAAGAAAGCGTGTAGAAGACCAGTTAGGTATTGGCTCTGGCTTTGATGAGGATAGCATTAAGTATGAAGTGCTGCTTGAAAAAATGCGTAATGTCATTAGCGAGCGGCCTCAAGAGATTGGCGCGCTTTTCCAAACGCTTATTAAAGATGAGCTTGATATTACTGAGGGCATTAATCATAAATAAATTTAGAGGAGTAAAGTATGGCAATTACGCTTAGCCCGCGCCAAAGAGCGCAATATGATGAACTCTCAATGTCAGAAAAGATTGCTATTTTGCTTGTGCAGTTGGGTGATGATATTACCTCTGAAGTCTTTCACCACCTTGATATTGATGCCATTACAGAAGTAAGTAAGCAAATCGCGCAAATGGGCGGCACGGATAAAACCATTGGCGCAGCAGTTTTAGAGGAATTTTATGTTATTTTTCAATCAAATCAATATATTAATTCCGGCGGTATGGACTATGCGCGCGATTTATTGATTAAGGCTTTGGGACCAGAAGCAGCTAAGGCGATTTTAGATAAATTAGCAAAGACTATGCAGTCTCAAAAGAATTTTGCCTATCTTTCAAAAATCCGCCCACAGCAGCTTGCTGACTTTATTATTAACGAGCACCCTCAAACTATTGCGCTTATCCTTGCACATATGGACGCTAGCGGCGCAGCGGAAACTTTGGGGTATTTCTCTGATGATTTGCGCGCAGAAGTGGCTATTCGTATGGCAAATTTGGGGGATATATCTCCAAGCGTGGTAAAACGCGTGAGTGCTGTGCTTGAAAACAAACTTGAATCACTCACCAGTTACAAGGTTGAAGTGGGTGGCACGCGCTCTGTGGCAGAAATCTTTAATAGACTTGGGCAAAAGGCGGCAAAGGCTACCATTGCGCATATTGAGCAAATCGATGAGCAATTAGCCATTGAGATTAAAGAAATGATGTTTACATTTGAAGATATTTCTAAACTTGATAATAACGCCATTAGGGAGATTCTAAAAATTGCTGATAAAAAGGATTTAACACTAGCGCTTAAATCCGCCCCTGATGAATTAAAGCAAAAATTTATGGGCAATATGTCCCAGCGCGCTAGCGAGCAGTTTATGGAGGAGATGCAATTTTTAGGCGCGGTCAAAGTGCGCGATGTGGAAAATGCCCAAAGAAAGATTGTCGAAGTAGTGCAAACACTTTCAGAGCAGGGCTTAATCCAGCTAGGAGAGCAAGACGATGTCATTGCTTAATCAAGAAAATATCATTGGGCAAGAGAAGCTTAAAAATCATAATATTAAAAAATATGAGTTTAAAAGTATCACAAATGAGATGATAGAATCTAGCAAGGAAATTGCCGCAGCCGCGCAGAATATGGAGCTACCAGCCCCACAAACGCAAGAAGAGGAGCAAAATGCGCAAGATATAGAATCTAATGCCCAAAAAATTGCAAGCCTTGAGCAAGAATTAGTTGAGCGGCTTTTGCAAAAAACTGATGAACTCTCCGGCTCCTTAGCAAAATTGCAAATTCAATTTGAAAAGCTCCAAGTTGAAAGCGAGCAACGCGTAGTGAGTGCGCGCGAAGATGGCTATAAGGACGGATATAGGGAAGCAGAGGAAAAGGCAAAAGATGAGCTATTTGCAGAGGTGAATGCGCAGAAAAAAGCTTTGGTAGATTCTATAATTACGCTTGAGAACACTTTGAAGCAAAGCCAAAAGCATTTAGAGGATTTAGAAAAGGAACTAAGCGCTATTGCGGTGGATATTGCTAAAGAAGTGATTTTAAATGAAGTGAGTGAAAACTCTCAAAAAATTGCCCTAAGCCTCACAAAAGAATTATTAAACTCCATAATGGACGCGACTAATATTAAAATTAAAGTAAATCCTAGTGATTATTTATTTTTAAAAGAGCAGCTAAAAGATAATAGCAAAGTAGAGATTATTTCAGATAGTGCGGTGTCTTTGGGTGGAGTGGTAATTGTGAGCGATAATGGTAATATTGATGGGACTATTATGTCGCGCTATAAAAATTTAAAGCAATCTGTGCTTGAAAATATGCGCGATTCGTAAAAAGCAAATAAGGGGAAGGAGCATATATGGAGACAAGGGCAAAAAGCGCGCTAGCTCTGTGCGAGCCTAAAAATAGCAATCTTAGCGCACTTTCTTTGAGCGAGCTTGAGGAGGTTGCCACTTGTATCCGCAAGAGAATCTTAGCAGTGGTAAGCTCTAATGGTGGGCATTTAAGCTCAACGCTTGGTGCGGTGGATTTAATTGTAGGTATGCATGCTGTCTTTGATGCAAGTAAGCAGCCCTTTATCTTTGATGTCTCTCATCAGGCTTATGCGCATAAACTCCTTACAGGGCGATGGGAGGAGTTTGATACGTTGCGGCAGTTTAATGGCATAAGTGGATTTTGTAATCCTAGAGAATCTATGTATGATTATTTTGTCGCTGGGCATAGCTCTACTTCTATTTCGCTCGCAGTGGGCGCGGCTAAGGCTATGGCATTAAGGGGAGAGGAGAGTATGCCTGTGGTGATGATAGGCGATGGCTCTATGAGTGCGGGGCTTGTGTATGAGGCGCTTAATGAGCTAGGTGATAAGAAATATCCAGCTGTGATTATCCTTAATGATAATGAGATGAGCATTTCTAAGCCTATTGGCGCTATTAGCAATTATCTCTCACAAATTCTCACCACTTCTTTGTATCAAAAAGTGCGCGATAATATCAAAAAAATCCTTGCAAAAATGCCAGATTCTGCTACTTATTTGGCTAAAAGATTTGAAGAGTCGCTCAAACTCATTACGCCGGGTATTTTGTTTGAGGAATTAGGGCTTGATTATGTAGGTCCAATTGATGGGCATAATCTTGAGCTTATTGTTGCTACCTTGCAGCGCGCTAAAGAGATGAAAAAGCCTGTAATTATCCATGCTCAAACGCTTAAGGGCAAGGGATATGAGATTGCAGAGGGACGCTTTGAGCATTGGCATGGCGTGGGTCCTTTTGATGTAAGCACTGGCTCATCGCTTAAAAAATCTGCCGCTCAATCGCCCACATCGGTATTTTCAGCGCATTTGCAATCTTATCTTAGCGATGAAAAGGTAGTGGGCGTAACAGCCGCCATGCCAAGCGGCACGGGACTTGATAGGCTTATTGAGAAAGCCCCGCAGAGATTTTGGGACGTAGCCATTTGTGAAGCACATGCGGTTACCTCAATGGCGGCTATGGCAAAAGAGGGATTTAAACCCTTTGTAGCGATATATTCGACATTTTTGCAACGCGCATACGACCAAATTATCCACGATGTAGGGATTTTAGGCTTGCCTGTGCGATTTTGCATTGATAGAGCAGGCATTGTGGGTGAAGATGGTGAGACACATCAAGGATTGCTTGATGTTGCCTATTTGCGCTCTATTCCTAATATGATACTTTTCGCGCCGCGCGATAATGCCACTTTGCGAAAGGCTATAGATTTTGCCTATGCGTGTAATAGCGCACCTTGCGCATTTCGCTATCCGCGTGGGAATTTTGTGCTAGATGATAATGAAATACCAGCAAGTGATTTTACACTAGGCAAGGCAGAGCTTTTAAGGCAGGGCGAGAATTTGCTGCTTATAGGCTATGGGAATGGCGTAGGCAGGGCGTATAGAGTGTATGAGGCATTAAGCGCACAGGGGTATAAGCCAAGCTTGTTAGATTTGCGCTTTGTAAAGCCGCTTGACAAGGAGACATTGCGCACTTTGCTAAAAACTCATAGCCATATTTGCGTATTTAGCGATAGCTATGCGCTAGGTGGCGTAGGCAGCGCTATCCTTGAATTTATGGCAAGTGAGGGGATTATCAATGTTGCTCTTAAAAGTTTTGAGATAGAAGATAAGTTTATCCCGCATGGCAATACTAAAATTATAGAATCTACGCTAGGCTTAGAGACTTCACAGCTCACAGAGAAAGTAAAATCCTTTTTCAAAGACTAAATAATATTATTATCAAGTTTATACAGCATAGGGCTAAACGCCTTTGAAGTGATGATAACTTGCTCCCCCACGCGCAAAAGTGCAGCTTCAAGGGGGTCGTAAATAATTTTTAGAATCTCCCCTCCGCACAGCAAGCTAATAACGCATAGCACATCTTGCGTGTCTATATCAATGATTTCACCTGTAAGTTTAATTTTTGCACTCAAACGCTTTTGGATAAAGATATCTTGATTGCTCCCATCATGAATGATTTGCCCGCCTTTAACCACAAAAGTGCGCGTAGCAAGGGAGAAAATCTCACTCAAGTTGTGGCTTACAAGCAGGGTTGTTAGATGAAAATGTTTATGGATATTTTTCAATTCATCTTGCAGAATCTGGCGCATAGCATTATCAAGGGCTGAAAAAGGCTCATCAAGCAGCAGGATTTTAGGCTTAGCACTTAGTGCGCGACATAAGGCTACGCGCTGGGACTGCCCACCGGAGAGCTGGTGGATTCTCACTTTTTTAAGCGATTGCAAATCCATAAGGGCGATTAGCTCATCGGCAAACGCCCTATCTTGCTTATCTCTTAGCCCAAAGCAAATATTATCATATACATTAAGATGAGGGAAAAGCGCATAGTTTTGAAATACAAAGCCAATGCGCCGCTTTTGTGGAGGGAGACTAATATGCTTTTTAGAATCTAGCCAAATCTCATCGCCCACGCGGATATAGCCATCTTTTACTTCATCAAGCCCACTTAAAATGCGCAAAATACTTGTTTTCCCCGCGCCACTTTTACCAAAAAGGGCGATAAACTCACCAAAATACAGCCTTTTATCCACGCATAGTTCAAACGCCCCACCGCTGCCTAGTAACTTTTTTTTAAAACGAATATGTATATCGCTCATAGCCTGCCTTTTATCATCTACAATACGCTTTTTGGTGTGCTAAGACGCTTATTAAGATAAAAAATAGCTAAAAGCAGCACAAAGCATATAACAAAAAGTGTGAGTGCGTATTGGTGTGCTAGAGGGTAGTTTAGCGATTCTACTTCGTCATAAATGGCAATACTTGCTACGCGTGTTTGTCCGGGGAGATTACCCCCTATCATCATCACAACGCCAAATTCGCCTATAGTGTGGGCAAAACTGGTAACGCAGCCAAGCAAAATAGCTGGCTTAATATTGGGTAAAAGCACAAAAAAAAGCGTGTAGATTCTATTTTTCCCTAGCGTAAAGCTTGCTTCTTTGAGCGAGGAGGGCAGGGAGGAGAGCGCGCTTTTTATGGGATTACACATAAAGGGCAGGGAGAAAATAACACTTGCCAAAATAAGCCCTTCAAAGCTAAATACAAGCTTAAAGTGAAAATGCTCCAATAAAAATGCACCTAAAGCATTTTTGGGACTAAAGGCAATAAGCAAATAGAATCCAAGCACAGATGGAGGCAGCACGAGGGGCATCCACACAAGCACTTCCAAAATAGGGCGCAGCGGGTTATTAGAAAAAGCTAGATAATTACCAATCACAATACCAATAGGCAGGAGAATAATCGTTGTAAGCGTGGCTACAAGAAAGGTAAGCTTCATTGTTTCAATAAAATCCATTATCCTATCCTTTCAAGCACAATATGCACAGGAGGAATATGCCATAGACATTGTGAATCTACCAAAGGTTTAGATGAAGGCACAAGGGCGTAAATATTAAGATACTGGGTGCTAGATTCTATATTTTGAGACTTTGGATTGTGAGATGTTATATTTTGGATTTTAGATTCTATAATGTGGGGTTCTAGCTTAAGGCGCGTAAAAATGCCATCGCATGTTTGCGAATGGAGAGCAGCTCTAAATGTATTTATCTCACCAAATGGAAAGGGCGAATGAGCGTTCAAAATAAGCACTTCGTTTTCTTTAAAAGTAGCAAGCACGTTGTCATGAATGCTAAACTCGCCCTCATTAATCACCACGCTACAAAGCAAGCCAAGCTCGCACTCCATTTGTATCATCGCACAGGCGTTGTGCGCGATGATTTTGGTAATGCGTGCAGGGATTTTATTCATAGGCTATTTATTATCAGCCTTGTCATATCCGTATGCTTGGAAGATTTGTTGCGCTTTGGGAGAAGTAAGGATATAGTCTGCAAAATCCTTAGCCAGTTTAGAATCTTTGCCATGATTTGGAATGATTAGGGCTTGATTAATAGGCTCATATGTTTTTTCATCAATGATAGTGTAGGTAAGATTTGGCGTTTTATCATCTTTAATCACCATTGATAGCGCAGTAAAGCCAATTTCACTCGCACCCTGCAAGATATAGCTTGTAGCTTGTCCAATCGATTCGCCAATGGTGAGCTTTTTACTTAATTTCTTATCAAGCTTTTGAGATTTTAAAAACTCCTCTGCGGCTCTACCATAGGGCGCTACTTTAGGATTAGGGATAGCAATATGCTTTACTTTATCATTTTTTAGCACATCAATAGAATCTGCCTTAAAATCCGCATTTGCGCTAGCTAACACAAGCTTGCCTTTAGCGTAATTAAGGGGTTTATTGATAGCAAGCTTATCATCATAAACTTTTTGAGGATAGCTTGTATCTGCGGCTATAAAAAGATGTGTGGGAGAGCCATTTTGAATCTGCGCATAAGCCTTGCCTGAAGCGATGTAGCTTACTTCAATCTTATCTTTTTTGCGTGTTTTTAAAAACTCCGTTTTGATATCCTCAAGCACATATTTCAAACTCGCAGCAGCTAGGACATTAATTTCCTCCGCGAGCATACTTGCACTCATAAAGACGCTTATTACAAATGCGCCAAATACTTTTGAAAATCTCATATTGCACTCCTTGTGGGTAAATTTATGAAGCTTAATAGTATATAATTTTATATAACCAATCAAGATTCTATAAGTAAAAATATAAAATATATACGCTTTTGAAACATTCTTTTAATTATTGTAATGGAGCTATAGAATCTAGCCCTAGATTCTATAAGGCACGCATTTTAGCACCATGAGCGTGCATAAATTTATAGAATCTACTCTTTTTTAAAATCTTTTAGCGCAGCTTCAAGGTGGGAGAGGCGATTTGAGAGTTCTGCAAAATCTTGTGAGTTATCCAAATAATCAAAAAATATATTTTTCACACGCTCTAATTTGTGAAATACTTCAAGGGCTTCAAAGCCTAGTGGAGTAAGCTTTGTGCCTCCTCCGCCTCTGCCGCCATTACTTGAGCTAACTAATGGGCAAGGGGAGAGCTTATTCATAATATCTACGCTATCCCACGCGGCTTTGTAGCTCATGCCCATTTCTTTTGCAGCCTTTGAAATAGAGCCAGTTCTAGCAATGCGCTCAAGAAGTTCAGCGCGCCCCACGCCAATATAGCTTTTTTTGTCCTTCTCAAACCAAAACCGCGCAAACACATTCATACTATCTCCTTAATAAAATAAGATTTAGTATAAAATTATATAACTTTTTACAGAACCATGCACCCCAAAAACTGTTTTTAACTCTATATCAGCCGTGCGCGATGGACCAGCTATAAAAATCATATTGCTAGGCAGCGCGCCATTTGTGCCTTGTGCTTTAAGCACCTGCACGCCTTCAAAAAAATTACTCACAATATCATCTTTTTTAAGCAGCACCACGCAAGTGCGTGTAATGAGCGATGAGAGGCGTGGGGCATTTTTATGCGATGCGATGCCAATTACGCCTAGATTTGCCACGCCACAGCGCGCACAAACAATAGATGTATCAATCTCAAAAAGCTCTTCACGCGCTTTATCTATGCTTGTATCATATGCGATAAATGCCATAGATTCTGTATTTATAGAATCTGCATAAGCCTGCACGCCTTGTGAGAGGGTATGTATATCCACACTCTCTTGCACATCAAGATTATAGAGAATCTTGCGCGCATTGGCCTCAAATAGCACTTTTTGAATGTCTGCCAGAAGCGTTGTTTGGCTAGATTCTATCACTTGGGCTTTGTTGGCGCTTTGGAAAGTGATGTATTCTTGGATTTTATCTTGATTTGTGCTTTTTAGAGGATTTGTGTAATGGCTAGTGGCTTTCTGTAAGGCATTTGCTCGCAATGAGGCTTTGACATTATTTAAAATAGCCTGCTTACTCATAGATTACTCCTTGCATTTGGGATACTTTTTTGTGCAAATTGCCCTTTAATGCGGGGAAAGTGCGATAGGCTACCCAATTTTTTAAGCCCGGGATAAAGGCGGCAAAGGGTTTAGCTAGGGGTGCAAAAATATGGGCAAATTTCAAAGTAGTGCGCCATTTTCTGCCATTGCTCGCAGCCTTTGCAAAGGCATTCATCATAAAAATTTCTTGATTATCTTTTAGGCTGCCATCATTATTTTTAAGATTCTTGCGCCCTTGCCCGATTTTCTCACTTCTTAAATCTCTAATAAGCTCTGCAAGCGGGATTTTAACAGGGCATACTTCACTGCATCGCCCACAAAGCGAGCAGAGGCTCACCATATGCCCAAAATGCGCCATACCAAAAAGTTGAGGTGAAATCACCTCTCCAATAGGTCCGGGATATGTGCTAAGGTAGGCATGTCCGCCGATTTTATCATACACAGGGCAGTGATTAAGGCAAGTTCCGCAGCGGATACAAGAAAGCGCGCGATAAAAGTGAGAATCTTTAAGCATAGTGGAGCGATTATTATCTAGTAAAATAATATGCACTTCTTTTGGACCATCAAGCTCGCCGCTTTTGCGCGGGGAAGTGATGATGTTATTATAGCAAGTGATAGGCGCGCCTGTGGCTGATGGCACAAGCAGCGCATCAAGAATAGCTGCATCTTCAAAGCTCTCTACTATTTTTTCAATCCCACAAATAGCGATGTGAATATCACTAGCTGTGGTACTCATACGCCCATTGCCCTCATTTTCAATAAGCCAAATAGCGCCCTCATTAGCAATGGCAAAATTTACTCCACTAAGCCCCATTTTAAATGTTTGAAACTCCTTGCGCAAATGCACGCGCGCGATTTCATTAAGCCTTTCTGGTTCAGATTCTAAATGCGCGCCAAGCTTTTGCTCAAAAATTTCACCGATTTGATAGCGATTTTTATGAATAGCAGGCGCTACAATATGCACAGGCGGCTCATCTATAAGCTGGATAATAAGCTCTCCTAAATCCGTCTCAATAGGCTCTAAGCCCTTTTGTTTTAAAAAGGCATTAAGGTGTGTTTCCTCGCTTGCCATAGATTTGCCTTTAAGAATCTTAGTGATGTGTTTTTCTTGCATAAGCTTATAAATAATTTCATTAGCTTCTGTGCTATTACTTGCCCAATGCACTTGAAAGCCATTTTTGAGCGCATTTTGCTCAAATCGCTCAAGCAACACATCAAGTTGAGAGAGGCTTTTTTGTTTCACAGCCCTGCCTTGCTCGCGCAAGCCCTCCCAGTCTTTAAAACGAGAAGTGATGAGATTCTTGCGATTAGTCTTAAGCGTGGTCATTACATTTTTAAGATTTTCCCTTAGTTGCTTGTCTGCGAGCTTATTATGGACAATGCTATAATGTTCTTGACTACTCATATTACGCTCCTAAGCCAATTCTTTGCGCTAAAAAATCATAGAGATGAATAGGCTTTACATTCACTTGCTGCTTTTTCATTGCGCCACTAATATTAAGCAAGCAGCCCGCGTCCGCAGAAATCACATATTCTACATTACGTGAAAGGATATCTTGTATTTTTTGGCTCACCATAGCATTTGATACTTCAGGTTCTTTAATGCTAAATGTCCCACCAAACCCGCAGCACTCCTCCTCATGCTCTAATTCAATCAGCTGCACATTTTGCAATGAGCTAATGAGTGCCTTAGCACTATTTACCACCTTTGAAGTGCGCAATGCGTGGCAATTGCTATGCCAAGTAACTTTTGTGGGCATACCTCTATCCTCATAATTTACTTTCAAAATCTTATGCAAATATTCGCCCAAATCATACACCCTTGCGCAAAATTGCTCCACTTCTGCAAACTCACTCCGCCCCTCAAACAAAGCCAAATAATCCTCCCTCATCATACCCGCACACGAGCCAGAGGGGACAATAATAGGCTCATCACCTTGAAATAATCTCACATTATGCAGCGCGACAATGCGGCTTTGCTCATAATAGCCAGAGTTATAGCTTGGCTGCGCGCAGCAGGTTTGGTCTTTTTTAAACACCACTTCTAATCCCTCTTTTTGTAAGAGTTTAATGGCATTCACACAAGTATCTGCATAAGCTATGCCGCCAAGACAGGTTGAGAAGAAAAACACACGCATCTTAAACTCCTTAATCCTTATTCTCATAAGAGGTAAATTTATGATATAAACAAGGAGCTTTAAAAACACAAAAGGTTAAAAAATACTTGTTTTCTTTGTAAAAAATGTTTCAAAAATTCTCATTATACACATCATCATAGTTTTAAGTGGGAATATTTTACACATCATTTTATAAATCACATAAAAGCACATCTTTCCATAAGGTTAAATTTTTTATAATATTTTTGTATCAAATCACAAAAAGGAGTTGTTATGGATATGGTGAATGTGGTGTATAACCAAAATTTTGACCCCTTAGGGAGCATTTGGCTTAGTGCTTTAGTGGCGTTTGCACCCATACTTTGCTTTTTACTTTGCCTACTTGCTTTTAAGATGAAAGGCTATGTGGCGGGATTTTTAACCGTTGTGCTTGCTTCAATTCTAGCATGCGTGGTGTATAAGATGCCTTTTTCGCTTGTGGGCGCGAGCTTTGTGCAGGGTTTTGCAAATGGACTTTGGCCTATTGCGTGGATTATCATCGCAGCCATTTTTCTCTACAAACTTTCTGTAAAATCTGGCTCATTTGAGGTGATTAAGCAAAGTGTGATGAGCATTACACCAGACCATAGAATCCAAGTGATACTCATAGGCTTTTGTTTTGGTTCATTTTTGGAGGGCGCTATAGGCTTTGGCGGACCTGTAGCCATTACAGCAGCGCTTCTTGTGGGCTTAGGGCTTAAGCCACTGCAAGCCGCAGGACTTTGCCTCATTGCTAATACCGCTCCTGTGGCATTTGGCGCAGTTGGGATTCCTATTATTGCAATGACAAATCTTGTAGAAATTGAGCAATACGCCGTAGCAGGAATGGTTGGGCGAATGCTTGTGCCTTTAAGCCTTACTATTCCATTTTTTATTGTGTTTTTAATGGACGGCTTTAAGGGCGTGAAAGAGACCTTTCCTGCTATTTTAATAGCTGCGCTTAGCTTCACTTGCACGCAGTTTTTAAGTTCAAATTATCTTGGTGCAGAGCTGCCTGATATTATTTCTGCAGTAGTTTCGCTTGCTTGCACTACTATATTTTTACGCTTTTGGAGACCAAGCAGCATTTTTCGCCTTGATGATTTAAAAGATTTTTCAAATCATAAGCAACTAGCCTTTGGCGAGGTGTTTAAAGCATGGCTACCTTTTATTTTGCTCATTATCTGCATCATCATTTGGACGCAGCCTTGGTTTAAGGCTATCTTTGAATCTAAGCCATTTTTGTTTAAAGATATTGCCAATCTCACAGAAGTGCCTGCAAATTCGTTTTGGTTTGCCTTTAAGCCCATTTTAGATGAGGCTGGCACTACGATAGGGTTTGTAAAAACAGGGCTTTTGCATTATACGCAAGTAACTGTAGCCTTTGGCAGCACTATTGGTGGCATTTTTGACCCAAATGGCAAAGCTGTTGGCTTAAATCTAGGGCTTAGTTTCATCGTGCAGGCAGGCTCAGCGATTTTAGTCGCGGCATTTTTAACTATATTTTTGCTTCGTATTAAAGCCGATGACGCGGCGGATTGCTTTGGTGAGACGCTTAAAGAAATGGCTATGCCTTGTATCACCATTGGGCTTGTGGTTGCCTTTGCCTTTGTGGCAAAGAATTCCGGAATGAGCGGCACTCTAGGCACAGCATTTGCTCAAACAGGCAATGCCTTTGCATTCTTTAGCCCTATGATTGGCTGGATTGGCGTATTTTTAACAGGTAGCGATACTAGCTCAAACCTCCTCTTTGGCACATTGCAGCAAGTAAGCGCGACAAAGCTTGGTATCGGCGAGGCTTTATTTCTAGCGGCAAACTCTGTAGGCGGGGTCGTTGGTAAGATGATAAGTCCGCAAAGTATAGCCATTGCCTGCGCGGCTGTGGGGTTAGCGGGCAAGGAGTCTGATTTATTTAAATTCACTCTTAAATACTCTGTGGGCTTTATTTTGCTTATTGGCATTTGGACATGGGTTATTGCTTCGTTTTTGGGGGTTATGATACCTGATGTAGTAGCGCTAGCAAAACATTAATCCACGCTGCTAAAGCTAAAGCTCTGCGCGGCTTTGCCGAGCTTATGACAAGACCACGCGGCTTTTTTAAAAACGCAAAAGCGCGGAAAATTATAGAATCCAACCTCAAAAAACAAGTTGATAGATGCTTAAAGCAGCTATAACTTTATACTTTAGGCGCAAATGTAAGCTTTGCTTACATTTGCAAGACCACGCGGCTTTTTATAAAAAAGCAACAGCGTGGAAATTATAGAATCTAGCTAGATTCTAAGCCTATCAAGTTGCCCTGTGTAGTAGAAATACTTCTCAAGCACCAAAAGCGAGATAATCGCCTCGCGCTTTTTATCAAAAAACTGCTGCGTATATAAATGCGCGTTGTGGATAATGTCTTTGGCGTCATTTGGGTGCTTTATGAAATGCTCTAGCACGGCCTCTACATTAGATTCTGTAATCTCTGCATAATGCACATTGGGCAAGAGCGTGCCCTCCATAAACCAAGTTTCAAACTTTGGCTTTGGCATAACACAAAGCGAGTTTGAGCTCATCACCCACTTAAGATTACTCGCCACATCATTGCCCTCTAAAGAAAGCAAAAATTTATAGGGCAAATGTTTGGCAAGACTTAGCTTTGGCTTTTGCCATTGTGGGTGAATAGCCTTGCTGCCAGTATGCCCCAAATCACAAAGAGCGTGCTCAAAGTATTTCTCAAAAAAATTTATGCGATGAGGTTGGTAAATCCCGCCACGATAAAAGAGCCTATCTTGCTTAGATTCAAAGCTATAGGGGTCATTAATGAAAGTAAAATGCCGCACTTTTTCAAGGTTAAGCAAAGTGGAGTAAGCAAATGGCGGGCTAGATTCTGTAGTTGTGGTGTGAGGTATAGAATCTAGCGTGGAGCGGGATTTAGATGTTGTATTCGCCCCCCCCCCCGTTAAATTTTGTGCTAGATTTGCTTTAATTGGGCGCGATTTAGTGATAGAGGGCTTAGGGCAGATAAAATTCACATCGCCAAAGGCAAAATTTGCCCGAAAATGCTGCGGAAAATAGCGCGTAAATTCATAAGTATCAAAAAAATACACGGTTTTTTTGCGTGTGAAACGCACATAACTAAGCCTTTTCGCTGCCTCATCAAGCGGCGTTTGGCTGCTTAGTTGGCAGTAATAATCCACACGCGATTTAATGTAGTCAATATCTGCCCTATCGTGGATATTTTTTAGAATTTTCTCTCTATTTTTGGGCAAAAATACGCTTGGCACAAGCATTCGCGCAATGCCTTTAAGGTTGTAGAAAAAATAATTATTTTTCACATTATCCCCCTAAAATACCCAATCGTCTTTTCTAACCCTTCGCGAAGTTCTATTTTTGGACTCCAATTTAGCTCTTTTTTGGCGAGTGAAATGTCTGGCTGACGTTGTTTTGGGTCATCTTGCGGGAGGGGTAAATGCACTAGTTTTGACTTAGATTCTGTTAGCTCTAGCACATTTTGGGCGAGTTCAAGCATGCTAAACTCATGCGGATTGCCGATATTCACAGGTCCTGTGAAGCCATCATTTGAATCCATTAGCGCAATCATACCGCTAATCAGGTCATCGACATAGCAGAAACTGCGCGTCTGCGCGCCATCGCCATATATCGTAATGTCCGCACCACGCAGCGCCTGAATGATAAAATTACTCACCACGCGCCCATCATTTGGGTGCATGCGCGGTCCGTAAGTGTTGAAAATCCGCATCACTTTTATCCGCAGATTATGCTGCCGCTTATAGTCGAAAAACAGCGTCTCAGCGCACCTTTTGCCCTCATCATAGCACGCGCGAATGCCAATAGGATTAACGCTGCCCTTGTAACTCTCAACCTGCGGGTGCACCTCAGGGTCGCCATAGACTTCACTCGTGCTTGCCTGCAGGATTTTAGCCTTGACGCGCTTGGCTAAGCCTAGCATATTTATCGCGCCCATTACCGAAGTTTTGGTCGTTTGCACAGGGTCGAATTGATAATGCACAGGGCTAGCCGGACACGCAAGATTATAAATCTCATCGACCTCGACATACAGCGGGAAAGTCACATCATGCCGCATAAACTCAAATCGCGGGTGGGGCAGCAGATGGGCGATATTTTGCTTTGTGCCGGTAAAAAGATTATCCACGCAAAGCACCTCATCGCCCCGCTCAATCAGTCTATCGCACAAATGCGAGCCTAAAAACCCCGCCCCGCCAGTCACTAGCACTTTTTTGTTTAGCATGAATTCTCCTTTAGATAAAGCCATTTAAGAGCGCCATTATAGCCCATAATAACCATGAGTTGTGTGTTTATAGAATCTATAAAGCTCATTTACACTTTTCTAAAATAAAATCCGCGGAAGCTTGGCACGGATATATCTCTATGGAATGGGAGATAAATGCCATCAGTTGGCACTCCCCATTCATCAACAAGCTCAAATCCGCGCGAAGTAAAGAAATTCACAAACTCATCTTTATTAAAAATATATAGCGGTTGATACACGAGGTTGAGCGCGTTTTGCAGGGTTACAAATGTGGGGACTTTGCTTTGGATAGGCATGCGGGTAAGGATAATATGTGCTATCTCCCCCCCCCAGTTAAATAATCCTCTAAAAATTTGTAGGGATATTTGACATACCATAGCGCGGCGGAGGAGTGCAAAATGCTTGCCGCGCGCATAGTGGTGTCAAATGTGAGATTATTTATGCCTAGATTCTGTGTGATTGCCCTGCCGATAGTTACATTATTTTCTAGCTCGCACACGCTCCATTTGGGCGCAATATCTGTGCAGGAAGTGTATGCAAAATAATGCTCCCCATTACCCCCACCAAAGTCGCACACACTAGCGTTTGGAGTGCTAGCAAAGATTCTATCAAGCCAAAAAAACACAGGATATTCACTCTCTCTTGGCATAAGCTTTTGTGAAAAAATACGCGTAAGCTGGGCGATTTTTTCTTCTGTGGTGGGCTGCTTTTGCGTGCCATCGCCTATATGTGAGGGCTTTGCATTCATAGCTTGCTCAAAGCTATCAAACACGCCGCGATAGGCGATGTAGCCTCTAGGAAATCTCACATAATGATACACATCTTTTAAAAAGTGAAAGATTTTTTTAAACAAGCGCATAAATATCCTTTGTTTATAGAATCTAATAAAGGATTGTAGCAGCCTTGCGCTTAAGGGTTATAGAATCTGCCTTAGGAAATGAAGTCTAAACTGCAACTTTACTTTGAGGGCGCAAATTCGCGGCTTTGCTGCGAAATTATAAGAGCGCGCGGCTTTTTATCAAAGCAATAGCGCGGAAAATTATAGAATCTAAATCTCCGCCCAAGTATGGTCTAGCAAGATATAATTTTGCTTGGCAATCATTTGTGACTGCGGGATTCGCGTTATGTCATTGAAAAAATATTTTGGCATACACACTATTTTATGCGGATTGTCATTAAGATATGCCGCCCACCAGCTAAATGTTGAGTTTGCCATAATGCCATGCTTGCACGCGCGCATAAGCTCAAGCTCTTGCGCGGCGTTGCCTTCATCATTATGCTTGACAAACTCCACTTTTAAGCCGCTAAAATCAATATATTTATGCGCATTACGCTCACACCATGGGATATTATTGCTAAAGACAAATATATACGCCTTGCCCAAATGCTTTTTTAATATCTGAACAGCTTGATTATAATACGCACTGCCTAGCCTCACAAATGTGCCACCCTCCAAATAATCGCCCAAGCGAATGTGCAAAAACGCGCTTTGCGGTAGGGAGTGGATATATGCTTTTAATGCCTGATTTTGCGCAGTTAGAGGCGTTTTTAGGCAAAATTCTTTGTGCAAGATAGAATCTAGCCCTTGTAAATATGTGAGATTTTGAAAATATCCAATAGGTAGTGCGTGCGGGTGGAAGCTACCTTTAGCACTTTGTGTGAAAGCCTGCCACACTCTATCATCTTTGTGGGACAAATGCTCATCATAGCGGTATTTGTATAGTGCAAAAATATCGGGCTTAAAAGCAAAATTTCCCTTCAAAATTCCATAACGCAGGAGCGCATACATATACTTAAGCCACAGAGCCTTATCATGTGCGCACAAATAAGATTTGATATAGGCTGCATTATCGCACAAAGGAAGTGATAGATTAAAATGTGCAATTTCTAATAAGCGGATAGAATCTAGGCTAGAATCTTGTTGCGCCCCCCCCCCCGTTAAGTGTCTTAGATTCTATGCTATGAGAAGTGGCAGATTTTGTGGGGCTAGATTCTGTATGTTGCGCGTATGATGTAACATCAAGCAGCACATCATATCCGCGCGCTTCAAGCGCTTTGGCAAAGGCGTAAATAAACATTTGATTGCCTAGCCCGCCAACTATTTGCACAATCATACTTCCTCCTTAAAATACTCTAAAGCCGCGCACTATAGCATATTCTTAATAAAATACTAATTTATGCTAAAATCGCGCTTTACTTTCACATAAAGCACGCAAAGGATTCTATAATGCTACAAACCATAAACCTCTCCATGCGCTATGCTAGCAAAAAACTCTTTGAAAATGTCAATATCAAGCTTGATAAGGGCAAGCGTTATGGGCTTATTGGCGCAAATGGTGCAGGGAAAAGCACATTTTTAAAAATCCTAAGCGGGCAAAATGAAGCAAGCAGCGGCGAAGTGGTGATTGAGCAAGGGTTAAGGCTAGGCGTTTTAGGGCAAGACCAGTATGCCTTTGAAGATTTAAGCTTAAAAGATGCGGTGCTTATAGGTAATAAGCGGCTTTATGATGCGATTAAAAGAAAAGAATATCTCTATGAAAATGGTGATTTAAGCGATGAGAAGGTTAATGAGGAGTTAGGGCAGCTAGAGATGATATGTGCTGAAGAAGACCCAATGTATGAATGCGAAGTAGTGATTGAAAAGATTTTAGAGGATTTGGGCTTTGCAGCGAGTGTGCATAATGAGCCTATGCGCGCGCTTACAGGTGGGGATAAATTTAAAATATTGCTAGCACAAGTGCTATTCCCTAAGCCTGATATTTTGTTGCTTGATGAGCCTACAAATAACCTTGATTTGCACTCTATTGCATGGCTTGAGCAAAATTTGAAGCAAAGCGAGGGGACTTTGGTAGTTATTTCGCACGATAGGCATTTTTTAAATAGCGTTTGCACGCATATTTTGGATATGGATTTTGGCGGCGTGCGCGAATTTAGTGGGAATTATGATGATTGGTATATCGCTAGCACGCTAATTGCCAAGCAGCAAGAAATGGAGCGCAATAAAAAATTAAAAGAAAAAGAGGAGCTAGAATCTTTCATCGCACGCTTTTCTGCTAATGCCAGCAAGGCGCGGCAAGCTACAAGCCGACAAAAGCAGCTTGAAAAACTAGATATTAGCGCACTGCAGGTAAGCTCAAGGCGTGAGCCTAGCATTGTTTTTAAACCTAATCGCGCTATTGGCAATGAAGCCTTAGAATGCGAGCATATAAGCAAATCTTTTCACACACAAGATGGGCAAAAGCAAGTAGTGCTAAATGATGTGAGCCTTAAAATCCTGCCCGGGGATAAAATTGCCATTATCGGTGCAAATGGTGTGGGCAAAAGCACGCTATGCAAGATTTTAGTAGAAGAGCTAGTGCCAGATAGTGGGGCAGTCAAATGGGGCGCTACGACGCAAAAGGGCTATTTCCCCCAAAATGTAAGCGAGGAGATAAGTGGGGAGGAGAGTTTGTATGAGTGGCTAAGGGGATTTGATAAGAAAAAAGAGAGCGGTGAAATCCGCAATGCGCTTGGGCGAATGCTTTTTAGCGGTGAGGAGCAAGAAAAGCCCATAAACGCGCTAAGTGGGGGAGAAAAGCATAGAATGGTGTTAAGCAAGCTTATGCTTGAGGGCGGTAATTTTTTAGTGCTAGATGAGCCCACAAATCATCTTGATTTAGAATCTATTATCGCACTTGGCGAGGCGCTGTATAAATTTAGTGGGAATGTGATTTGTGTAAGCCATGATAGGGAGTTAATTGATGCTTTTGCTAATCGCATTATTGAACTTAAAATAGATTCTATAAATGGCGCGCAGCTTATTGATTTTCGTGGGAGTTATGAGGAGTATTTGGAGCAGTATAATTTAAAATAAAGGGAGGTGTAATGAAAATTTTAATTTGTAATCTAGGCATTGGTGGAGGCGGTGCGGAACGCGTGCTGGTGGATTTTATCACTTATTGGGCAAACGCTACAGAATCTGCAGCGGGCGTTAATAGCGCTGATACCAAAGGCACTAAGATGACTGCCAATACTGCCATAGCAGCAGCGGGGGGGGGGGGGGTATTAACCCTAAAAGCGATATAGATTTATTTCTTATCGAGCAGAAAGAGAAAGATTATTATCTACCATTTTGCCGCGAGCATTTGCGCAAGGTCTTTAGCTTCCCACATATTTTTGGCAAAGTGCGATTTTTAAATAAATTTTTTAAACGTCGCGTGCTTAATAATCCTAGCCTTATAAATTACTTCATTAAAGAGCGCTATGATGTGAATATCGGCTTTTTGGAGGGCATTAGCACGATATATATTTCGCAAAAAAATGGCGGGGCAAAGATTGGCTATATCCATATTGCTTTGAAAGATATGCGCGATAATAAGCCTGATAAACAAGAGCTAGAGGCGTATATGCGCTGCGATAGGCTTATTTGCGTCTCTCACTATGCTAAAACCTCCCTGCTAGAGCTCTATCCGCAGCTAGATGCTAAGCGTGTGGAGGTGATTTATAATCCCATAAATAAAGAGCAGATTCTATACAAGGCAAATATAGAATCTATCCCTAAGCACACTTTTAGCTTTTTGCAAGTGGGCAGGCTCACTTATCAAAAGGGCTTAATAACGCTGCTAGAGGCAAATAAAATATTGCAAGATAAGGGCTTAGTGTATGAGATTTGGCTAGTGGGTGAGGGCGCGCGCTATAAAAAGGAGCTAGATTCTATAATCGCTGCGCAGGGCGTGCAAAATGTGCGATTTTTTGGCTTTTGCGCTAATCCCTATCCATATATCAAGGCATGCGATGTGATGCTGCTGAGCTCGTATTTTGAGGGCTATGGGCTAGTTTTAGCAGAATCTTGCGTGCTAGAAAAAGCCATTATTTCAAGCGATATTCCTAGTAGCAGGGAGGTTTTAACGCATGAGACATTAGGCGAGTGCGGAGCGTTCTTTACTTCTAAAAATGCGCAAAGTTTAGCCCAGCAGATGGAGGAGCTATACTGTAATGCCACAAGGCGCGAGGAGCTAGCGCATAAAGCCAAAGTGCGCGCGCAAGATTTTGATATAGCTAAAAGTGCTAAGCAGTTTGAAAGCCTGCTTACTCACCTTGTGAAGTAGTGTGCTTTAGCCCTTGTGCGCAAAAATGTGATTTATGCTTAATGGTATCAAGGTAAATGGCGTGATTAGATGCTAGCATATCGCGCGTATTTTCTTTGTGATAGAGATGATAGGCAATAGCGGCAAATTTAAGCCGCTTAAGCTGCCCACCATGGAATAAAAATCGTGCGACAAACTCGCTATCCTCGCGCCCCCAGCCCACAAAGGCTTCATTAAAGCCATTAATATCCACACAATCAGCCTTAAAAAAGCTCATATTGCAGCCGCGAATGCCTTTAATAAAATCTTTTTTAGCAAAAAAGCGCGCATTTATCTTTGAAGTCTTAAATATAAGCGCTGATAAAAGTGCGCAGCGCGTGGCTTTAAAATCTTTTTTAGCAAAGGCTTTGCGAAAATTGTGTGAATCCATAATGTGTTGGGTAGTCTTAGCATCTAAAATCACGCGTGAGGCTTGTATAAATACTCCTCTTTGAGCTGCGCGCAAATGGTCTTTGATGAAGTGAGATTCTAAAATCATATCGCCATCGATGATAATAATATACTTGCCTTGAGCGGCTTTTATAGCAAGATTGCGGATAGCGCTTAGGCGAAAGCCTCTATCCTCCTGCCATATGTGCTTAAGCGCGCAGGGGAAATGCGGCATGTAAGATTCTATCAATTCACGCGTATCTTGCGCGCTGCCATCATCAGCAATTAATACTTCTTTAGGCAAGGGATTGAGCGCTTTTATAGAATCTAGCACGAGCGCTAGACGTTCTTTTTGATTATAGGTGGTTACAATAAGCGTGCAGTCGCTAGGAGAGGGTTTATTTGCCTCATAGAGTTTCATATATTTAAAAAATGAGCCAAGTGCGTTGCATAGGCTAATAACAAAGCCTTTGTATCCATAGCAAAAGCCCTTTTTAAAAAAATAATTTCTCACAAAGCTCCAAAGCCCGCGTATAGTGGCTTTAAGCGGGCTAGCAGATTTATGAGTGTGCTGCGTGGCGTAAAGCGTGGTGTAGCGCTGCAATTTATCAAGGAGCTGCGCGATATTTTCATACGCGTAGTGCGTTAAACCATAGGGGAGTTTGATAGTTTTGGCATTAGGGGGGATTATCACGCTTTCATGCACGATATTATCATTAAAGCGCGTAAATTGCTTATTAAAAATGCGCCATACATAATCAGGATACCACCCGCACGCCTTTATCCACTCTCCGCGATAGAGATTTTTGCGCGGCAGGGCGTAGATGTGGTTAGGCTGCATAGAATCTAGATGCGATTGTATCCACTCTAGCGCGCTAGATTCTAAGATTTCATCTGCATCAATGCTTAAGATAATATCATGCTTAGCGTAGCTTATAGCGAGATTTTTAAGCGCGCCAAAGCCTATAAACTCGCTTTGATAAATGCGCAGATTCTTAAATGTTTGATTAAAATCTTGCGCGATTTTTAGCGTATCGTCGCTACTTTGGTTATCAAGGAGGATAATTTCATCAAAGGCTTGAAGTGATTGTAAGCACTGCGCAAGGGTATCTTGCGCATTTTTAACTAAAAGAGTTACACTTATTGGAATATTGCTCAAGTTGCGCGCCTAGAAGCTAAAACTTCCACCCACGCGGAGATTTACATATTGAGGTATGCGCGTGCCTTGCACATCTGTAGTTTTTGTGCTAGCTTGCAGGGCAATGTCAAGGAAGCCTAGCAGATTAAGCCCGCCTGTGAGGATAAGCCCTGTATCTTGCTTTAAGTCTTTCATCGCGCCTATGCGTATATCAATAAGCTTTAAATCAAAGCCCACACCTCCGCCAATCATTTGGCTCTGCTGCTTAGTGTTACTAAAGGCAAGCAAATCATTAGGCGTTAAATCCGCATCAAATGCGACATTTAAGAATTTTGAATTATAGCCTATACCCATACGATATTGAGGTTTTATGACAATATCTGTAAGCGTTGATTTAAAAGTAGGGGAGTTAAGATTTTTGCCCACAACACCTAGTGTGAGATAGCGAAAATCAGGTAAATCAAGCTCATAGAGCATACCCACATCTACGCCGATTTGATTTGATGAAATGGTATTTTCAAATGAGGCGAGATTATTTAACTCCTTTTCAAAATCGGTATTTTTGTTAATATTAATTTGACTTTGCGTGCTAATGGCATTCATAAGCTTGCCTGCTACGCCGATATTAAGATTGCCATGCTTAAAATAAAAGGTGCGTGCGTAGCCCACAGGGATTTCTGAAAGCACAAAGCCTGTCGCCACAAGCTTATGCGCATCACTATTCCCCTCTAATGACGCAAGCAGCGAGTATTTTTCATAATCATCTTGTGATGAGACTTTATAGCTAAAGCTATCGCCATTATCCACTAGCTCATAATATCCATTGCCACCATTGAGAATAAGCCGCATACGCGAAGCATCAGCTTTAATAGACATACTTGAATACACAGAGGCAAAATACGCTACGCCCAAAGAGCCTAGCTTTTCATTCATTGTTTTGCTTGAGATTTGCAAAATCACGCCATTTTGGCTTAACACATTAATATTATTGCTTTTTAAAATATCCTGCACGGCGCTAATATCACTCACCGCTTTATCAAGCCCCGCGTCACTGCCTTTTTTAATCGTAATATTTTGGAGCAGACCTGCTACATTGCCCGCATTGTTACCGGAAAACTCAAGATTACCATAGTCGATATTGCCAGCATTATCAAGCAAATCCTTTTGCTCTGGGGTGAGTGCGTTGCTATTTTGGATAGCGCCTAGCATGGCTTGAATGATGTCGGTGTAGTTTTTATCTTGCTTGTTATTAAGATAAGATTCTAAGTCTTGCTGCACATTGCCGCTTGGCGTTTGCCCATTTGCTTGCAATACAGAATTTAGCGCATCTTTCACAATATCTGTAACTGCGCCTGCATTCACTCCGCTAGTATCGGTAAAAGTCGCCACAAGCCGCTCTGCTGTGCTTGACATATTATCAATATCAATCTTTGCTAAGCGTGCTAGATTTTGCTCCTTAAAGCCAAGTCCTAGTGAATAGCCCATTTTTACGCGTGGGTCGGAGCTAAGTAAGGCAGGATTATAGTAAAGTCCCCAAGCAGAGTGCTTGAGCGCTACGCCAGCACCGCCCATAGCTGCGGAGGTATTGCCCATTGAGCCAAATTCTAATGCGAAAAGAGAGTTGCATAATATTAAGCTAAATATATATATATTTTTTAACATCATATATCCTTTATGTTGGACTAGATTCTATAGTTATTTTGCCACCAGAACAGGGATAGGAGATGAGTTAATAAAGCTATTTTGATGAGAGTTAAAGATTCTATGCAAAAGCGAAGATTCGCTTGCGCCAATGACTAGCAAATCATAATTTTCAACGATTTCAAGCACTACATCAATAGGATTTCCAGTCTTTAGAATTTTTTGGCAAGAAATGCCCTCTTTGACAAACTCTGCTTCAAATTCGTTTAAAATATCATTTGATTTTTGCTGCTCAATATTCTCAATCGTGCCGTAATCCACAATCCCACTTTCTGCATACACAATAACTTCAGGCGTTACATGCAAAAGTGTAAGCTCAATCTCATTTCTATGCCCAAAAAATTTAATAATGGTTTGTATCGCTCTGCGGCATTCTTGAGTGTTGCTCACTCCAAATAAAAGCTTTGTCATGTTTGCTCCTTTGTTTGAGATAAAAGAATGCTAAAGATTAATAAAATCCATTATATCACAAAAATCGGTATTATATAAAATAACCTTAATCCCACTGCCTGCACTTATAGAATCTAGATTCTCAAAGAGGGCTATGGCGTTATTTTGCCACATATTTACTAGCGAGCTAGAGCCGATTTTGCCATCATTAAAGAGTTTAAATGTGTCATTATGGATAGTGCCAAGAATAGCACAAGTGGTGTTTGGCTTGAGTTTAAGGGGTTTATCAAGCTTAAAGGTAAGGCTTTTAGGATAGTATGCATACGCGCCTTGCATAGATTCTAAAATAGGCAAAATAAGCGTGTGCAGGTGCAAAAGCAGTGCCAAAGGATTACCCGGCAAAAGTATAATGAGCGTTTTATTAAGCGTAGCAAGCGCTAAGTGCCGCCCAGGCTTTGTATTTACGCCATCAAAGATAAATTGCGCTCCTTGCGCTTTTAGCACATCTTTAATCAAATCCGCATCGCCCACACTCGCCCCACCGCTAGTAATGACTACATCATATTTGCCAAAAGTGCTTATGCTAGCATTTAGCGCTTGTTTATCATCTGCTAGAATGCCCTTATACTCGCAGTTATAGCCATAGGAGTGCAAAAGCGTGTAGAGGCTTGTGGCATTTGTGTTATAAATTTGATGTGGCTTTGCCTGCATGGAGGGCTCAATGACTTCATCGCCGCTTGAGAATATCGCTATTTTTAGCGGGATAAAGCTTGTTATTTGACTTATGCCTTGTGAAGCTAGAATGCTTAAATCAAGGTGATTAAGCCTTTTGCCTTTGCGTAAAAGTAGAGAATCTGCAGCGATTTCTTCGCCTTTAAAGCGAATATTTTGCCCTTGAGCAATGGTGTGTTTAGAATCTAGCGCGGGAATGCGCACTTTGTTGTCCCCTAAAGCCTCCACCCATTCATGCTGCACTACTGCTTGCGTATTTTGCGGAAGTTGTGAGCCAGTCATCACTTTATAAGTATGCCCTTTTTTAAGGCTTAAAGACGCAGCGCTTTCACCCGCTAGGATAGTGCCTTCACACGCGCAAAGGGAGTGATAATCTGCTAGCATTATGGCATAGCCGTCCATTGCGGAATTATCAAAAGGCGGCAGCGCGCGCGTGGCATGCACATCATGAGCCAAAATAGCATTAAGGCCCTCAAAAAGTGGCAGTGTGTGTGTTTGATTAGTGCGAGGCAGGGAAGTACCAAGCTTTAGAGCTTCTTTGAAACTTAGCATAAAACTCCTTTAGATGTGAAATTGCCTTAATTGCTCATAAGCATTACTTAGCGTGTGTGCGGTAGATTCTATAGAATCTAAATGCGTGTAGCTAAGGCTAATAAGCTCGCGCGTGCTAGCGTCATCATAGCCCATAGCACGCAGCACAAATGAGGGCTTAGCGTTGCCAAAAAGACAATCTTGCCCATTAATCGTAGCATATCCCTCTACACTTAAAGCCTGCACTAAAAGCCTTGCTTTGATACCCTTAAAACGCAGTGCTAGGGCATTTGGCGCGGTAATCTCAAGGGGGACAAATAGCGAGATATTATCTTTTAGCCTTTTTTTGAGCGCATCAAAAAACTCCGCTTTAGAATCTGGCTGGTTTTGGGTGGCAAATCTATCCTGCAAGGCTTTGTGCGCAGCCTTAAATAGGCGTGGGCGCAAAAGGCGCGTGTCAAAAAAAGCTTGCAAAGCCTGCTTGTGCGTCTCTAGGAGTGCATTAAAATCACTCACGATAAAGCCACTTGGGCGCATTAAGCCGATGTATTCAGCATTGCAGAGAAAAAGCACTTGCGCATGGGAGAAATCTTTAAGCAGCGTTACATCATCAAATGCGCTTAAGAAAAGTGATATATCAATAAAAATAAGCGCGTGTGGATAGGCGTTTAAAATATGAGCCACAAGCTCTTTAATGGGATTAATGGAGAGGATATCTTGATTAATAATAGGCAGAAAAAAGGCTAGCTTTGTGGGATTGTCCATGGTTTTTGCAAGATTTTTGGGCGTGTCTGCGGATTTTGGCGCATTTGCTGCAATGATAGAATCTACAGATTCTATAATGCCCTCTTTGGTGATAGATAGGCTTGAAATGCCTTTAGGGAAAAGCGTGCTAAATAGCTCACCTGCGTAAAAACTCTGCTGGTGAAGGCTTGGGGCTAGGCAAATATGATAATTATGCGCATACAGCACGCTAAAGAGTGCGAGGAAATCCCCACTACTATAATCAAAGCTCTGCGTGTGCGTTTTATAAAAAAGCTGCGCTAATGCTTTAGAATCTTGCATAAACATTTCATTAAAGGCGCTATTAAGTGTGTTTGGATTTTGATAAGTCTCATAGAGCAGGGCATTAGCATCTGCATTAAGGGGGACATTTGCGAGATAATCAAGATGAATCATATTTGCTCCTTTTATGCGCGTGGCGCGTATTTAAAAAATCGCTTATTTTCATGGCAGGCTATATCATCAAACCTATCTAAATATTCTAAATAGCCAATAAGATATTTGCGGCTTAAATGCGTATGTTCGCGCAGCAAATTCACATCTACATAGCTATGCTTTTGTATAAGCTCGCGCATAAGCTGCACGATAGCATTAAGCGCAGGTGTAGCGATAAACAGATTATGCGCTATGCGCACTACTTTTTGGGCTTGCGAGAGGGCTTTTAGCGCATTATCGCCTATGTGTCTATCAATATCAAGTAAATCATAAATATTATAAGGCGCCATAGGCGCGTAATGCTGTGTAGTGAGCATTTGCAAGATATTTTCTTGCACATAGGTATGAATGTCTTTAATTTGCGCCCATTTGGAGAGATATAGCCCATTTTTATGCTCAATCTGCCCTTCATTTAAAAGCTCATCTAGCGCCCTTTGGCATAGCGCAATGCTCGCCCATCGAATTTTAAGCGTGAGGCTTTGGGCTGAAAGCAAAGCGTATTTATTACGCGAAAAAATATCTAGGATATGGAGTTTTAAGACTTCAATTTGCGCCAAAGGATAGAGCGTAAGAGAATGCTCATCTACAAAGGTATTTTTAAGGCTAGAGGCAATTTGCAGGCTTTGAGTGTGGCTTAGGGTAAATCGCTGCGTTGAGCTTACAAGCCCAAAGCCCTTTTTATGCACCGCACTTAGTATTTCAAAGCTTGTTAGAAAGTCCTTATTTGCTAGCGCTTCAAGGAGCAAAAGACGCGTGTGCTTTTTAATAGGGTCGATGATGGGATTTAGGATAATGCCTCCTAGTATATCTCCCTCATCATTGCGCAAAATAAAACGCTGTGAGAATATGCCAAAGACTATCTCATCGCACTTAAGCGTGGCTAGTTTTAAGGGCTTTGTGCCAAAAGCATGCGTGTGCAGCGCTTCATCGCTTAAAAGGCGCACTTTGGCATTAAGCTTTGCGCTGCCAAGATAAAACTGATAGGTGGCATTATGCTTAACCTCCCCAAATATGCCCACATCAATGCTATCAAATCCGCGCAAATAGCCCTTTTGTGATATAAGAAATCCACGCTGCAGTGCGTTATGACTAATTTGGCTAAGATTTAGCGCTACTCTGTGCGATGTGGCGGCTCTCTGTGCGGGCTTATCGTGGATTTGAATGCCGCGCACGCTCACTTCTTTGTTAAGATTATAGATAAAGAGCTTATCATCTATTTTGCATTCTCCGCTAATCACACTGCCTGTAACCACGCAGCCCGCACCTTTAATGGCAAAACTCCTATCGATGTAGTATAAAAATAAGCCAAAATCACTTCCAAAATCACTTCTAGGTGGCTTTGGTATAGAATCTAGCACATCTTTTAGCTGCATAAGTGCTTTAGCATTGTGCGCTTGGGGGTGGAGGCTTAGGGCGATAGTGTGAGTGAGCGCGATATTACAAGTCTCAAAAAGCGCGCGCAAGTTAGATTCTATAATAGGCAGCTGCTTTGCGCTATTTTCAAGCTTATCGATTTTAGTAATCACGCAAATGCAAGATTTTATCCCTAGCATATCAGCGATTTTAAGATGCTCGATGCTTTGGGGCATAATGCCTTCATTTGCCGCCACCACAAGCAGCAAAATATCAATACCAAATGCGCCCGCAATCATATTTTTAACAAGCTTATTATGTCCTGGCACATCAATAAAAGCTACATTTCTTGAGGGCAAAGCAAGGTGAGAAAAGCTTAAATCTAGCGTAATGCCTCTTTGTTTTTCTTCTTCTAAGCTATCGCCATCAAAGCCATTAAGCGCTTTAATAAGTGTGGTTTTCCCATGGTCTATATGCCCCGCTAGCCCTACGATAATATCATTATTCATAGCATTATCGCTCATCATTTGCCCTTTGAGCTAATACCGATTCTAGAATCTGTATAATCCTCTCTTCATCGCCTGATAATAAAGTGCGCATATCAAGCAGTAAATAATCTCCTTTCACGCACGCAATAAGCCCCAAATGCCGCACGGCGCATTCAAAATCTGCTATTGGCATAGCCTTAGCCTTTAAACTCACGCCAAATGAAGCAAAGCTAAGATGTGGCACGCTGCCCCCGCCAGCTAGAGATTCTAAAGGCAGCACTTCTATATCTAAAAGCGAGCCAAATGTGGCTTTAAGCAGACTTTCTTTAAACGCAATGGCTCTAGATTCTAAACTTTGAGGTGTAAGGGAGAGGAGGTGGAGGGTTGGGATTTTCTCATACGCTTTATCTTTATAGGCTTTAAGCGTGGCTTGCAAGGCAAGGATACTAAATTTATCCACTCTTAGCGCGCGCAGGAGTTGATTAGATTTGAGTTTAGCAATAAGGTGGGATTTTCCTAAAATGATGCCCACTTGAGGACCGCCTAAGAGTTTATCACCGCTAAAGCTTAGCAAACTTGGCTTATGTGTGCAAATGGCTTTCACACTTGGCTCATCTTTTAGCTCTAGCACACCTAAATGCCCACTTCCTAAATCAAAATAATCAATTAAATTATGCTCGCGCGCCAAATGGATAAGTGCTTTTATATCACAAGACTCCACAAAGCCCACTTGCCTAAAGTTGCTTTGATGAGCTTTCATAATCATCGCGCTTTGCTCATTTATCGCTGCTTTGTAATCTGCGAGATGCGTTTTATTAGTCGTGCCTACCTCATGCAAAATACTTGAAGCACTTTTCATCACTTCTGGGATTCTAAAGCTGCCGCCAATTTCTACTAGCTCTCCGCGCGAGATAATCACCTCCTTTTGCGCCGCAAAGGTATTAAGGATAAGCAGCACAGCAGCGGCGTTGTTATTTACTAAAAGCGCATCTTCGCAGCCAAATAGCTCACATAGAATCTGCGTGCTATGCATATAGCGCTCCGCGCGCCTGCCTGTGTGCAAATCATACTCTAATGTATGATAGGAGCGCAAAAATGGCATAATTTCATCAAGGATTGCTTGAGAAAACACACTGCGCCCTAAGTTTGTTTGTATCACCACACCTGTAGCGTTAATAACGCGATTTAATGTGGGCTGTGCGGCTTTTTGGGCTTGTATTTTAAGCGTGGGGATAAGATTTTGTAAAGTAGAAGCTAGGGCTTTTGGTGTTAGCTCATCATGGCGCAGGCGCTGGCGTATAGAATCTAGATGAGTGTGGATAAGGGGCAAAAGGATAGATTTATCAATAGATTTTAAATCTTTGTGATTAAGCAGCGTATGCACTTGCGGGAGGGATTTAAATAGCTCTTGCACCTGTTTCTCCTTTGTATAAACAGCAAAAGTAAAATGCACTTATAGCGTATGCAAAATAATAAAAATAATACAAGGGCTAAAAATGGCAAAAATTTATCTTGCAGGCGGTTGCTTTTGGGGAGTGCAAGCGTATTTTGATAGAGTAGAGGGCATTATACAATCACAAGTGGGCTATGCTAATAGTCATATTATAAATCCTAGCTATGAAGTGGTGTGCAGCGGTTTAAGCGGCGCGGCTGAAGCGGTGGAGCTAGTATATAGCCATATCACTTTGGAGGAAATTATTGAGCGATTTTTATCTATCATCGACCCTTGCGCGCTTAACTATCAGGGCAATGACATTGGCACGCAATACCGCAGTGGCATATATTTCTTGCACGATAAAGAGCGCGAGATAATAGAGAAAGTTCTGTGCAAGTGGGAGCAGGCTCACGGACTTAAGGTCGTTACAGAGGTGCTGCCCTTAATAAACTTCTACCCCGCAGAAACTTATCACCAACAATATTTAGCCAAAAATCCGCGCGGGTATTGTCATATCGATATAGAATCTGCCCTGCATAATTTTAAAACGCGCCATTAAGAGCTGGGCTTATAGAATCTAACCTTAAAAACTAAGTTGATAGATGCTTTAAGCAGCTATAACTTTATACTTTAGGCGCAATGAGCGGCTCTGCCGTGAAATTGTAAGACCGCACAGCGCGTAAGCGCAACAAGTGCGGACATGATAGAATCTAACCTTAAAAACTAAGTTGATAGATGCTTTAAGCAGCTATAACTTTATACTTTAGGCGCAATGAGCGGCTCTGCCGTGAAATTGTAAGACCGCACAGCGCGTAAGCGCAACAAGTGCGGACATGATAGAATCTAACCTTAAAAACTAAGTTGATAGATGCTTTAAGCAGCTATAACTTTATACTTTGAGGGCGCAAATGTGAGCTTTGCTTATATTTGCAAGATGCGCGCGGCTTTTTACAAAAAGCAACAGCGCGGAAATGATACAATCTAGGCGCGCGAAGAATCTAAAGCAGAATTTGAAATAGCATTTAAAGTCAGCTTTAGCGTAGGGCGCATAGCATTACATAGCGCTAAAAGTGCCACACCCACATCGCCAAAAACTGCTAGCCACATATCTGCTATGCCCATTATGCCTAAAATAATGAGCGCTATTTTGCTTAAAAGTGCAAAGCTAATATTTTGCCAAGTGATAGCGCGCGTGTGTTTAGCAATGCGCAAGGCTTTGACCAGTGAGCTAAGCGAAGTATGCTGCAAAATAATATCCGCGCTTTCTTTGCTAATATCATTGCCATGCTCGCCTGTGTTTATGCTAATGCCCACATCACTGCGCCTAAGCACCACTGCATCATTAATCCCATCGCCTACAAATGCACTCTTACCCTGCCACTGCTGCATAAGTTTAGCTAGCTCTTGCTCCTTTTGCGCGGGGAGGAGATTGCCATAGGCAGATTCTATATTGAGTTCTTTAGCGAGTGCTTTTACATTATTTTCATTATCCCCACTTAAGATAGCAAAATGCTTTATCCCGCAGTTTTTAAGTGCGCGCAAATCTTCTTTAATATGATTTTTTAGTTTATCGCCGATGATGATATAGCCCGCATAAATGCCATTATGTGCGATATACACGATAGTATGCGTGCTTTGAATAGGCGCAAAAGTAATATGAAAAGATTGCATAAGCGCGGCATTACCGCATAGAATCTGCCCTTTATCGCATTGTAAAACTATGCCTTGCCCGCTTATTTCTTTGTAAGATTCTATCTTGCAGGCAGGTTGAAAGCGTTTTTTGATGCAAGTGGCAATGGGGTGATTTGAGTTCTGCTCTGCACACGCGGCTAGCTCAAGTAGGCTTTGCTCTGTGAAATTATCGCTAGGCTGCAAGGATAGAATCTCAAATGTCCCCTCTGTGAGCGTGCCTGTTTTATCAAAAATGATGTTTTTTACTAATGCTAGGCTTTCAAGGTAGATTGAGCCTTTAAATAAAATGCCTTGCGCACTTGCACGCCCAATGGAGGCAAAATACCCCAAAGGCACAGCGATTACAAGCGCACAAGGGCAGCTTATCATCATCACCACTAGTCCGCGATAAATCCACTCATGCCATTGTCCATTAAAAAGCGGCGGCACAATGGCAATGGCAAGTGAGAGCGCAAAGATAATAGGCGTGTAAATGCGCGCAAAACGCGTGATGAGCTTTTGCGTTGTGGCTTTGTTTGCGCTAGCTTCTTGCGTGAGTTTAGCAATTTTAGCAATGTGAGAATCTGCAAAAGGTTTCTCTACACGCACTTCAAGCAGTGCTGTGGTATTAATCGCGCCAGCTATTACGGATTCGCCCACATTTACGCCTACAGGGACGCTTTCACCATTGATTGAGCGTGTATCAAGGTAGCTTTTGCCTTTTAGCACTACGCCATCTGTTGGGATTTTTTCACCTACTTTTACCACAATCACATCGCCTATATGCAGTGCTTGTGGGTGTAAATCAATGAGAGTGTCATTATGCTTTTTATGAGCGATATTTGGCATAACTTGTAATAGGCTTTGAATGGAGTTTTTAGACTTTTGTATGGCTAGAGATTCTAAAAACTCACCCACACGGAAAAAGAGCATAACTGCTACTGCCTCACTTATCTCCCCTATGCACAACGCCGCAAGCGTAGCAAATAGCATAAGTGAGTTTTCATCAAAAAATATTTTATTTTTAAGATTTCTCCAAGTGGCGACAAAAATAGGCTTGCCCGCAACTCCATAAATACACATAAGCAAAGCCATATGCACTATAGCTGGAATATGCGCAAATATGGGCATATATTTTAGCGCCATAGAAACGCCAAAGAGTGCTAGCAGCGCGCCGATATAGGCTAATTCTGCATAAATGTGTGGGCTATTTGTGCTATCTTGTTTCTCATCTTGCGCATTTTCAAGGCTCGCTTGTGGTTCGATATTTAAAATAGTTTGCTTAGCTGCTGCAATATCGCAAGTGTCGATATAAAGCGTGTTGGTATTAAAATCAAGATTAGCCCTACTTGTGCTAGATAGGGCATTGAGCGCCTCCTCTATACGCGCGGCGCAGTTTGGGCAATCAACGCCACTTATGTTAAACATATATGATTGTGCTTGTTTCATAGCAGTTCCTTGAAAATTTAAAAGATATAATCATTATGGCAAATATGAGTAAATATACATATAGGGGGTATATGTATTTATCCATAAATACAATTTGTAAATATAGTAGCGCTAGATTCTATAAAATCCACACTTGCAGCTTATCAACTTGTTTTTTGAGGTTAGATTCTACAAATCATTGAATCTAAAAAACTTTAATGCTACAATGCGCATTTTCAAGGCACGATTTAGACTTTAAGCAAGGATTGTAAGTTATGAATACACAAGAGCCGCAAACACCACAACCAAAAACACCGCAAGAGCCTTCATTAGGGGATATTCTAAAATCTAAGTTTGTAGCTGATAAGGCGCGTTTCATTACAGCCTTTGTGCTTATTGGCGTGCTGGTGTTGGTGCTTGCCATTGATTCACCGCTTTTTACTTGCATTATTCTTAGTATTTTATGCCTTATTGGCGTGCAGGAGGCGCTAAAACTCTATGGCTTGCCATCAGCGTGGCACTACTATATCGCTACGGCACTAGCGTGGGTGCTGGCATATTTTAATGAGCGAGCTATAGAATCTGCGCTTTTTGTCCTTGTGTGCTATGGGGCATATTTGGCATATAGTAAGAAAATCACGCCCAAAACGCTTTTGCCCTTCATCTATCCGCTTATACCATTTTTATGTATTTATGCGCTGTATAAGGACGCTGGGGGTGCTGGTGTGTGGGTTTTAGTGTGGCTTATTGTCATTGTAGCCTTTGTCGATACAGGCGCGTATTTTGGTGGAAAGGCTTTTGGGAAAACGCCCTTTTGCCCCACTTCACCTAAAAAAACGCTTGAAGGTGCCATTTGTGGCGTAGTGTGTGGCGTTATCTTTGGCTCTTTGGTGGGGATTGGCACTTGTGGGAATTTTTTATATTCGCTTGGCATTACTTGTGTGGTGGCAGTTGCTTCTATTTTTGGCGATTTATTTGAGAGTTATTTAAAGCGAGAAGTAGGGCTTAAAGATAGCGGCAATTTGCTTCCCGGGCATGGCGGCGTGCTAGATAGGCTAGATGCGATACTCTTTGGCGCGGTGGTTATGCACTTTTTATTATTTTTCTTGCCCGGCTATAAAGATTTGATTTTGGCTCTGTAAAAGTTTGTATTTACAATGATTTTATTGGGTAGCACAGGGAGTATTGGCACAAACGCGCTTGCAATCGCCCAACAATTTGGCATAGATATAGAATCTGTATGCGCGGGCAAAAATATCGCTTTGCTCAATGAACAAATTAAGGTTTTTAAGCCTAAAAATGTCTGTATCGCGCATAAAGAAGATAGTCATAAGCTTATAAGCGGCGATTATAGGCTTTTTTATGGCGAGCGTGGCATACTAGATATGATAGAATCTTCGCACTCGCATCTTGTTGTAAATGCGCTTGTTGGATTTATGGGGCTAGCTCCTAGTTTTAAGGCTTTAAAGTGCGCTAAAAGGCTAGCTTTGGCTAATAAAGAATCGCTAGTTAATGCCGGCTGGCTGCTCTCTCAAGCTGATATTATACCCATTGATAGCGAGCATTTTGGCTTATGGTATCTTAAATCGCGCCCTTTTAAAAAGCTCTATATTACCGCAAGCGGCGGGGCATTCCGCGATATGCCTCTAAAACTTATGGCTAAAGCCACACCACAAGATGCGCTCAAGCACCCCAACTGGCAAATGGGACAGAAAATCACTATAGATTCTGCCACTATGGTAAATAAGCTTTTTGAAATCCTAGAGGCACGCTGGCTGTTTGACAGCAAGGATATTGACGCATTTATAGAATCTAGCTCGCAAATGCACGCGCTTATTGAGTTTTTTGATGGGAGCATTACTGCGCATATAAGCACGCCTGATATGAAGCTGCCTATCGCGTATGCCCTAGATGCAAGCAAAGCAAGTATGCAATCTTACATTAAGCCATTTGATATAAGCGCGCTTAGCGTGTGCTTAAAGCCTATTTCGTCGGAGCGTTATCCGCTGTGGATTCTCAAAAATGAGCTACTTGCATGCCCTCAAAAAGGCATAGTGCTAAATGCAAGCAATGAAGTAGCAGTAGAGGCGTTTTTAGCTCATAAAATACCCTTTATGGACATAAGCGCGCTTGTGCTAGATATGATAGAGCATTTTGCGCATATTAAGCTTGCACATTTAAATGATATAGAATCTATACAAGATTGCGATGCGCAGGTGCGTGCGCTATCAAAGCAGTGGATAGAAAGGAGAGCAAATGCAAGGCTTTAATATTCACCCATCATTGCTAGCTTTGCAAACTTTGGGCATAGGCTTTAGGCACGCTTTGCACAAGATTCCAGAATCTTCAGGGCAGGAGTTTAAAACAGCAGCATTTTGCAAAGATATATTAGAAAAATGTGGCTTTATTATCACTCCATTTGCAGGCTGCACAGGATTTGTAGCAGATATGGAGGCAGATTCTATAAATGCGCCCAGAGTAGCTATTCGTGCAGATATGGACGCGCTTGAAATGGAGGATTTAACCACAGATGAGCATTGCTCCACGCATAAAGGGCTAGCGCACAATTGTGGGCATGATTTGCATATGGCTATTGCGCTTTTAAGCGCGCATTTTATAGCAGAGCATAGGGATAAACTCCCTTGCAATGTGCGCTTTATTTTCCAAATGGCAGAGGAGAAGTCAAGCATTCCGGGTGCGGATAAAATGGTGGAGCTTGGCTGTATGCAGGGTGTAGATGAGGTGTATGCGCTGCATAATGATGGCTCGCTAGAATATGGTAGCGTGCATATTAATAAGGGGGTTATGAGTTCTTTTGGCACGATTTGGCGATTAGATATTGAGGGTAAAGCCGCGCATGGCTCTACGCCGCACAAAGGCTTAGACGCGGTGCGTGAAGGTGGGAGAATCTTAGCTGATATGGATTATGTTGTAGCAAAGCAGATTAATCCCTTTTCTCATGCGGTATTTTCTTGCGGTATGTTTCATGGTGGCTCTATCCCTAATGGCGTGGCAGAATCTGCTACATTACAAGGCACTATTCGCGCAATGGATAAGCATACTGATGAGATATTAAAAAATGCCCTAAAAGATATACAGGCTCAAAGCCGTGCGCGTGGCTTTAATGTGCAATTGCATTATGATGGCTATCCAGCTATGATAAATCACCCCCTATGCGCACAAAAAATCATTGATGCTGCTAAAAAATGCCTTAAAAATCATACTATGCTTATAGAATCTTGCGAGCCTATGAGCGCTAGCGAGGACTTTAGCTATATGATAAATGCCGCGCCAGAGCATAAGGGCGCGATGTATTTTCTAGGGAGTGGGAATGTGCAAAAAGGGATTTGCAATTATCTGCACGCTAATCCCTACTATGTGGAGGATAGGGCTGTGATTGTTGGCGCGCAAATATGGATAAACCTTATCTTTGGTGATGTGTTGGATAATAAGTTATAGACTAATATGCTACAATCCGCACTTTGTGTAAAAGGAGTGAATAAAATGAGTAATGTGTCCCCTTTAGTTTCAACAAGAGATGAGCAAAGTAGCACTAGCTTTATTGAGGCTATGCTTAATCCCAGTGCCGCGCGAGGCGGGCTTTATACCTTTAAGAGTTTGCCTACTTTTACGCTTAAAGATATAGAATCTTTTACCAAATTAAGCTATGCCAAGCTTTGTGAGGATATTTTTACGCGCTTAAATCTTAATCTTAGCGCACCTGTTTTAGAAGCGGCTTTGCGCACTTATGAGCATTTTGATAATCCGCTTAATCCCGCACCATTCCTGCCTTTTAGTGAAAATCTCTTTATGCTTAATTTATTTTCAGGTCCTACGCGCGCGTTTAAAGATATGGCTTTGCAGCCCTTTGGCGTGCTTTTATCGCATTTTGCAAAAGAGCGCAAAAAACCTTACTTAGTGCTTGCTGCCACCAGTGGCGATACAGGTCCAGCGACTTTGGAGAGCTTGGCAAATAAGGATTACATTAAGGTGGTGTGCCTCTATCCACATGGCGGCACAAGCGATGTGCAGCGGCTGCAGATGACCACACAAAGCGCGCATAATTGCAAAGTGTTTGGTATAGAGGGGAATTTTGATGACGCACAAAGCACACTTAAACATTTACTTGCCAGTAAGTCATTTTTACAGAATCTAGACGCACAAGGTATGGCGCTTTCAGCGGCAAATTCTGTCAATATCGGGCGCATTGTGTTTCAAATTGTCTATCACATTTGGGCGTATGTGAGTTTGGTTAAATCGCAACATATTCAATGTGGTGAGAAGCTCTCTATTGTCGTGCCAAGTGGGAATTTTGGCAATATTTTAGGCGCGTTTTTTGCTAAAAAAATGGGTTTGCCACTAGCGCGCCTTGTGGTGGCTGCAAATGTGAATAATGTCTTAAGCGAGTTTATTAATACAGGTATGTATGACATTACCTCGCGCCAGCTTATTAAATCTAAATCGCCCGCTATGGATATTTTAAAAAGTTCAAATGTGGAGCGCGTGCTGTATGCGCTCTTTGGCGATAAACGCACATATGAATTATTAAGCGCGTTTGCTAAAGAGGGCAAATATACTTTGACAAGCGCGGAGCTAGCGTTATTGCAAGAGGATTTTTGCGCGCTAGATTGCAGTGATGAGCAGTGTTTGCAAAGTATTGTGGAGGCTTTTAGAGCGGGCTTTGTGCTAGATTCTCATAGTGCGATTGGCTACTATGTGGCAAAGACGCTGCAAGCAAAGGGTAGTATAGATAAAAGCATATTTTTAGCCACAGCAGAGTGGAGTAAATTTGCCCCAAGTGTGCAAGAAGCGCTCATAAAAGCGCATATATTGCCCAATATGCGTGCTATGGAGAGTAAAGAAGTCGATAAAGCAGCCATTGAAGCCATTTGTAATATGGCACATATTGAACTGCCAAAGCGTATTTATGGACTTTTTTCTAAGCCTGAAGTGCAAAAAGAAGTCCTGCCCATAGCGCAGGTAGAGCCGCGCATAATAGAGTGGCTTACAGAATCTAAAAGGTAAAAGATTAAAAAAATATGATAGAATCTGCCCCTAAAGCCTATGCAAAAGGAGTGTGAATGGATTTTGTGAGCATTATTATGGGGAGTAAGAGCGATTATAGCATTATGAGCGAGTGCATAGCTGTGCTTAAAAAATTTGATGTGGCTTATGAAGTGATTATTAGCTCCGCTCATCGCTCACCAGAGCGCACAAAATCATACATTCAAGACGCACAATCTCGTGGTGCGCAGGTTTTTATTGGTGCGGCGGGTATGGCGGCGCATTTAGCAGGCGCAATTGCTGCGCAAACTTGCAAGCCAGTGATTGGCGTGCCTTTGTGCGGTGGCGCGCTTGATGGGCTTGATGCGCTTTTATCCACAGTGCAAATGCCAAGCTCCATGCCTGTGGCGACAGTGAGCATTGGCAAGGCAGGTGCGATTAATGCGGCATATTTGGCTATGCAGATTTTAAGCCTAAAAAATGATGAATTAGCGGGCAAACTTATCGAAGACCGCGTGATGAAGGCAAAAAAGGTAGAATTAGATTCAGCAGAAATCGAAGTGAGAATCTAGGGGGACATTATGGATAATACAACCACTTGGCTAGGACTAGAGGAGTTTATTAAACTTTCAGGCTTAGATGAAACTAAGATTATGGAGCTTGTGAATGAGGGCAGCATAAAGAGCAAGCAAGAGGATAATAAAATCTTTATTGACGCAAGCTCTGGCACTTCTGCGTTAGTGAAAAAAGTAGAATCTGGGCTTGTCTCTGCGGATATGAGCGGTAAGGAGCTAGACCCTGTATTTGTGGAAAAGACCATTTCAACGATTTTAGGCTTGCATGATAAAGTCATCGCGGCAAAAGATGAGACTATTAGTGCGTTTAAAAATGAAAATACATTCTTAAAAGACGCACTTATTTCTATGCAAGAAGTGTATGATGATGATAAAAAGACTATGGAGACCCTGCGCATGGAATTAGAGCGCTCAAGAGAGGAAATTGAATTTATGAAGCGTAAATATCGCCTTATGTGGGGTAAAGTCTCTAATATGACAGAGCCAAAATGAGAGCAAGGCAGGCGTGTTTAGTATGCTTGCAAAATCAGGCAGAAAATGTCTGCAAAATGCTGCATACAAGCCATGCTAAAGATATTGCACAAGCTATAAATAAAAAGCTTTCACACTTTAAAGACGCCAAAGACACAGCGCAAAATCCCAATTCTCCCATCACACAGCCGCTTTATCCGCCACAAATTGCCATTAGCATTTATGCGTATTTAGCCGCTGCTTTGGGCGTGGAAGACCCATTTTTACACATTAAGCAAGAAAGCATGGTGCGTGCAAATGCAATTATTAATAATTTGCTCGCGCGATATAGCCCGCCAGAACTTAAATATATAGAATCTAGCACAGAATCTCAAGCGCAATATAGCCTAGATTCTATCACACAGCGACTAGATTGGGCTGTGCGTATGGCGATTTTGGGCAATGTGATTGATTATGGCTCACAAAGTGCCTTTAGCTTTGAGCATGCAGACTTTGGCTTTGAATCTATGCAATTTGGTATTTTTGACATACAAGCCTTTGCAAAAGCGCTAGATTCTGCACAGAGCTTATTATATTTAGCCGATAATGCGGGAGAGAATATATTTGATAAAGTGTTAATCCACACGCTTAAAATTATTTATCCCAATCTTAGAATCTACTACGCACTGCGCGGGCGGGCGATTATTAATGATTTAACGCTTGCTGATATGGCACACCCTTTAGCGCAAGATATGCAAAAATTCTGCACTTTGCTAGATTCTGGCGTGAGAAGTCCGGGCTTTGTGTATGATGATGCTAATGCTAAAACACGCGCTATTTACGATAGTGCAAGCGTGATACTAGCTAAAGGTATGGGGAATTTTGAATGTTTAGAATCTAGCAAAGATAAAAGGCTGTTTTTGCTTTTTAAGGTTAAATGCGATGTTGTGGCGCACTTTTGCGGAGTGCAAAAGGGTATGATGATGTTTAAGCACAATGTATAGGCGCTGCGCGTGCATTACAGGGCAGGGCTTTTGGGCGTAATTTAAAGTGCGCATAACCGCTTTTTTAATAAATATACATTACAATACGCCTTTATTTATGCCAAAGAAGCCTCAAATGGCGTAGCATAGGCGCAAGGAGTAATATGCTAAGTTTTTCAAATATTTTATTAACATTGCAGGATTTTTGGGTAAAACAAGGTTGCCTCATCATGCAGCCTTATGACATACCCGCAGGAGCAGGGACATTCCACCCCGCTACTTTGCTAAGAAGCTTAGATTCTAAACCTTGGAGTGTTGCTTATGTCGCACCTTCTCGCCGCCCAACAGATGGGCGCTATGGGGAAAATCCAAACCGCTTAGGGAGCTATTATCAATTTCAAGTGCTTATTAAACCAAGCCCTAATAATATTCAAGAGCTGTATTTGCGTAGTCTGGAGGCTTTGGGCTTAGATTTAAAATCTCACGATGTGCGCTTTGTGGAGGATAATTGGGAGAGTCCAACGCTTGGCGCGTGGGGTTTAGGCTGGGAAGTGTGGCTTGATGGTATGGAGGTAACGCAATTTACATATTTTCAGCAAGTAGGTGGCATAGCCTGCTCGCCTGTGCCTGTAGAGATTACCTATGGCGTGGAGCGGCTAGCTATGTATATTCAAGGTGTGGAAAATATTTTTGATATTGTGTGGAATGATAGTCAAATGCGCTATGCCGATGTGCATTTGGAGGGCGAATATGAATTTTCTAAATATCATTTTGAGATAGCTGATACACAAATGCTTGTGTTGTTGTTTAATCAATATGCGCAAGAGGCAAAGCGTTGCTTAGATGCGCGCATTCCGCTTGTGGCGTATGATTATGCGATGTTTGCAAGCCATTTTTTTAATATCCTTGATGCGCGTAAAGCCATTTCTGTAGCGCAAAGGCAAAATTATATCTTACAAATCCGCGAGCTTGCCAAATCTTGCGCGATACTTTATAAAGATATGGAAGATGAGAGACATACTAGAATAGAGCGGGCAAAGGGCTTGTAATGCGCTTTATCTTGTTATGCACTATGATTGCTAGCCTGTGTTTTGGGGGCAATTTGGTGCGTGATTTTGAGCTTTATAAACTTAATGCAGGTGATAAGCGCGCGCCTACTTTGCTTTTAATGGGCGGCATTCATGGTGATGAGCCAGGGGCGTATTATTCTACAGATTTATTTGTGCGCCACTATAAAATCGTGCGAGGTAGCGTGTGGGTCGTGCCTGTGGTAAATCCGCATGGTATGTTTGCCAATATGCGCGGTATGTATGGGGATATGAATCGCAAATTTGCCGCCCTTGCGCCTGATGACCCAGATTATCAAAGTATCCAAAAGATTAAAGCCCTGCTTGCGGATAAAGATGTGGATATTTCCATGCATTTGCACGATGGTAGCGGGTATTGGCGTCCTACTTATGAAAATAGTTTATTTAATCCCCACAAATGGGGAAATTGCTCCGTGATAGACCAGCCAGAGCTAAGTGGGGCAAAATATGGCAATATAGAATCTTTTGTAACCCAAATGGTAGCAGATATTAACGCACACATCACTAATCCCGCACATCGCTACCATGTGCATAATACCCACACAAAAGCTAAAAATGACATTGAACAGCTTAAAGCGCTTACATTTTTTTCGCTCTCACTTGGCAAACCTGCTTTGACTAATGAAGCTAGCAAGGAGCTTGATGTCCCTACACGCGTGTATTATCATTTGCTTGCTATAGAATCTCTGCTTGGGCAGCTAGGCATTGCCTTTGAGCGGGATTTTACACTAAGTGTAGATTCTATAAAAAGGCTGCTTGCTACGACTTATTTGCAAGCGCGCATTGAAGAGCATATCGCGCTGCCTTTAGATTCTCTGCGCGCTCATATCAGCTATTTTCCACTGCCGCGCGGGGTGAATTTAGCCGATATTAAAATTACCTCACAGAGCCATTTGCTAGGCTTAGTGAGTAATAAAAAAGGGCAAGTTGAGCTAAAATATGGCTATCGCACGCTAAGCACATTTACGCCCCAATGGAGTGAGTTTGATAATTCGCTAAAAACGCTCCAAGTAAAAATTGATGATAATATAGAATCTATCCCCATAGGCTCAATCATTTATGCAAAGCAAAGCATAGAGTTTGAGCCTTTAAGCGAGTATCGCATAAATGTGATTGGCTATGTTAAGCCTAATGACAGCTCGCCCCTGCCTAATGAAAGCGGCATTAAAATTTATAAAAAAGATTTTATCCCTAAATACAGCCTTGATACCAAAGCTCAAATATATCGCGCCGAAATTTATCATAATGATACTTTTAGCGGTATGATAACTATTTCCTTTGCCCCGCCAGTGCTAGAGCCTACGCCTATTTATCAAGCGGTGGTGTATAAGCCAGCAATGAATGCCTCTTTAGCGCAAAATAAGCCCTCCACATCATCGCCTTTGCCTCCTGCTTCATCGCCCGCACAGGTAGCAACTGCAGAGGATTTGAAAAAAGTCCCACAAAGTGTAGATTCTAAAAAAATAGATAAAGATATAGAATCTAGCGCCCTTAGCGCCAAAAATGCTGCAAATTTGGGCAATTTAGCCGATGCCATGTATATGGTGAAATCTCAAATGGGCGTGAATGTGCGCGCAAATCCTAGCACTTCAAGTGCGATTGTGGCGAAATTACCACAAGGTGCGCAAGTAAAGCTACTAGCAAGAGAGGGTATGTGGAGCAAGGTTACTTATGCGCACATGGCGCAAGGCTATATTATCTCACGCGCGCTTACAGATTCTATAACGCCCTCCATTGTAACGCCGCCCACAGCCACCACAACGCCTAAAATCTCCCAATCCACAAACGCGCAAACTTCCGCACAGAATCTAAAAGCGCTAGATTCTATCATTACAGAATCTACGCCCATTGCGCCCACACAAACACCTCCAAAAGATACATTAAAGCCACAATATGCAAAAGTCATCGTGCCAGCGGCATTTGTGCGTTTAGCACCATCGATACAATCTGCTATCGTGGCTAAAGCTCCTTTGGGCAGAGAAATGCAGATTTTTGCGCTAGATTCTATAGAATCTAAGGAGTGGGTGCGGGTGTATTATGTGTTTGAGGGCAAGTCGGGCAAAAAGATAATTAATGGCTATGTGGCAAAAAGATTGCTCAAAATCCTGTGAGGGCGCGCTATGGACTTTGTAATCACTGAAGAGACATTTTTAATTTCTGATAGTCACTTTGGGCATAAAGCCGTGCTAGAGCGTGAGCCATCGCGCCTGCAAAGTGCTAGAGCGTGTGGGTATAGCGACTTTTATGCGTTTCATAGGGATTTATGGAATGAGGCTGTGGGGAAAAAAGATAGGCTTTTGCATTTGGGGGATTTATTTTATAAGGGTGGATTTGGCTATGTTAAAGCGCTTCATGGCATAAATGAGCTTATTATTGGCAATAATGACATAAAGCGTTTTGTAAAACTTAAAAAGCTCAAAAATTGGCATGTGCAGAAAGGCTTAAAACTAAATATCCCGCATGCGGAGAGTATTTTAAAAAAGCTCTATATGCAATTTGGCAAGACCATAATCAAGGAGGATATTTACCTTAATGCCATTGTGCAGGACATTGGCGGGGAGCGGATAATGTTCTCGCATTTTCCAGTGTTTCATCGCAAGGCGCATGATAGATTTGAAAAAAGCCGCGATACGCTCGATAAGCTTTTTGCTCTAGCGGATTGCTCGCTTAATATACATGGGCATATCCATTCGCGTCAGACTAATTATTCGTTTTGTGTTAATGTGTGCTGCGAGCATTTAGGATTTACGCCTAGGCGCTTAAGTGAAATTCTCGCACTATGGCGCAAAAGAGTGCTTATTTAGGTTGAAGAGATGATATATTTTTACGCGCTTATTGCTAATGGTGCAAATAAAAAGCAGATTCCAAAATCCTTTATAAACGCGCTAAATATGCTTTTAGAATTAAATATGCTTGATGATTTTGGCACGAGCTATAAACTAAAGCCCACTTTTGTCATTGGCAGCATTGATGTGTCTCAAAAAGGGCTATTTTTTGTAAAAAGTTTTAATAATGCCCACCAAAATGATTTCCGCCTTATGGATATAAGCAAGCATTCGCGCTTAAAAAAGGGCGATATTGTGCTAGCTAAGATTAAAAAATTAAAAGGCAAGGGTAAGGGAGTGCTGCATTTAGCAAAGGTGCTATATGCTACAAAGCCTTATGCCTTAGGCGTGCTGGTGGAAAAAAAGGGCGCAATCAAGGCTTTGGAACTAGATTCTAAAGCGCAAAAGGAGCATTATATTACGCTTAAAGCCTCGCAAAAATCGCTTAGAGCCATGCCAAAGCATTGCGTGCTAAAAATTGATATGAATAATGGCGAGATTGTCGAAGTGCTAGGCGTGCTAGCAGATGCGCATATTGATGAAAAAATCGCTCTAAGCCCCTATAATCGCCCGCTAAACTTTAGTCAAAAGGCTAGGGATTTTGCCTTTGGTGATGAGGTGTGCAAGCAGATGTATCCGCATAGGGAGGATTTAACACATTTGCCTTTTTGTGTAATTGACCCCCAAGATGCGCGCGACCATGATGATGGCATTTATTTTGATAGCAAAAATAGGATTCTATATGTGGCAATTGCCGATGTGAGCGAGTATGTGAACGCAAAAAGTGAGCTTGATAAAGAAGCAAGAGCGCGTGGCTTTAGCCTGTATTTTCCGCATAAGGTGCTGCCTATGCTGCCCTTTGAGCTAAGTAGTGGGATATGCTCATTAAAAGCGCATAAAGTGCGTTTAGCTATGGTGTGGGCAATTAGCCTAGATAAACACGCGCAAGTGCTGCACAGCAAGCTTTTTGAAGCGCTCATTTGCTCGCATGCAAATGTGAGTTATGAGCAAGTGGAGGCGTTTTTAAACAAAACAGAGCCAAAAACAAGTCCTATTCCGCTAGTAGTGAAAAAATGGCTTAAATCCTATGTGCCTTATGTCAAAAAGTGCAAAGCCGCGCGATTAAAAAATGGCTATGAATTTAGCAGCCAAGAGATACATTTGGAGCTAGATTCTAAAGGCGAGATTGCCTCATGGAAAAAGATAGAACAGAATCTAGCCCATAGCATTATTGAAGAATCTATGCTTTTAGCCAATGTGCAAAGCGCTCATATGCTAAATGAGCATATTCAAAAAGGTATTTTTAGAATCCACCCTCCGCCCAAAGAAGAGCGCATAAAGGAATTGATGTGCGAGCTTAGAAGAATGGGTTTTACTATTCCTAAGAGTGCTAAATTGCATAAGATAATTGCAAGTATCCAGCACAGCGCGCACAAGAGCGATATGAAAGAAGTCATTGATAGCCTTATTATTAAATCCTTTGCAAAGGCTACTTATAGTGTGAAAAATATGGGGCATTTTGGGTTGGGCTTTGAGTGTTATACGCATTTTACATCGCCTATTCGTCGATATAGTGATTTAGTCGTGCATAGAATCTTAAAAGCCTTTTTGCATAAAAGTAATACGCTTAATTTTTTGCTTGAAGGCTTGTATGCGATTGCTCAAGAAATTAATGTGAAAGAAAAGCAAATAAGCTTTATTGAACAGGATTTTTATCAGCGCAAAATGATACGCCACACGCAAAAGCTTTTAGAATCTAGCACGCCTCTTATATGCCAAGCGCTTGTGATTAATGAAGTATCCCACGCGCTTGCTTTAGATTCTATCCCGCATGTGAGGATTTTACTCCCTTGCGAATTTGCCCGATTTGAGCTTATAGAGGTGGTTATTACGCAAGTGGATTTGCTGCGCGGGATTGTGTATGGCAAGCCGCTGCATTATGAGGAATATAAAGCCAAAGATAAGCCAGCTAAAAAGACGCATAAAAAATCATCTAAGCGAGATAAAAAAACAAAGCCACTTACAGAATCTAGGCGCAAAAAAAGGGCAAAAGATGTATAAATCCCAGCTTGATACATTGCTTAAACACTCTATTCCGCGCGCAAGCCTGCTCTATGGCGATAGTTTTTTAATTGAGCATTATGCAAAAAAAATTGCCCTTTTATTAAAAAGTGAGGAGAAGCATACTTTTTATTTTGATGAGTACAATTTAGCTAGCATAAACGCGCTACTATCGCAAAGCTCGCTATTTGGCACAAGCTCTTTGGTGGTGCTCAAGATTAATCATAAATTAAATAAGGCAGATGTGGAGATATTTTTATCTTCATTGTGCGCTAATACGCATAATGCGCTTATTATTGAGTATTATCAGGCGCCAAACAAGAGCGATGCGGATTATGCGCGCGATTGCAAGGCGTTTGCGGGGTATTTTAAAATGCCCAAAATGCCAAAAGATAGCGTGATTGAAGTGCGCTTTTTTGAGCTAAACATAAGTGAGCGCATGGAGCTTATGCGCCAAAAGGCAAAATATTTAGGGCTTAATGCGAGTGATAAGATTTTAAACTATATTTTAAGCTTGCAAAATAATGACATCGCGCTAGCGCTCAATGAGCTAGATAAGTTTGTTGTATTTAGCGGCTCTAAGCCCATTGAGCCAAATGATGTAAGCCTGCTTTGTGATGGAATGGCGAGCTTTAGCGTAGAGGAGCTGTGCTGCACTTTAATGGAGAAAAAATCTTTTATAGAAATGCTGCATAGTATTTATGAAGAGGGTATTAATGAAATAGCGATGATTAGCGAGATACAGCGATTTTTTTATCAATTATTTTTATTTTTTGCTTTTATTAAGATAAATGGACGCCCAAATGCCAAAGAGATTTTGGGATTTAGCCCTCCAGCACACATTGTGGAGCGGCTTTCGCGCTACTGCATTCGCTTTAGGGAAGCAGAATATATTGCCATTTTTGAGCTACTCTCTCAATGGCGCTATGAAGTGAGCAAGGGCAAAGTAAAGCAATCAATGAGTGCTTTAATCAAAATTCAAGAAATGATAAGATAAAATCTGCGCCTTTATTTTAGCCTTGCTCTTTTGCATAATGCTTTTTAATTTTATAGAATCTACTCTAGCTGCCTTAAGCTAGGGATTAGATTCTATAATTTATAGAATCTAGCGCGCAAAAGGGCGATACACCAAAAGGAGTAAGAATGAAATTTTATGAGACGATGTTTATCCTTAAGCCCACGCTTGTGGAAGAAGAAATCAAGTCTCGCATTGATTTTTTTAAGGATATAATTACCAAAAACGGCGGCACAATCGAAACTTGTCTTGATATGGGTATGCGTAATTTAGCTTATGAGATTAAGAAAAATAAGCGTGGGTATTATTTTGTCATCTATTTTAAGGCAGAGCCTAGCTTTATTTTGGAGCTTGAGCGCAATTATCGCATAAATGAGGAGATTTTGCGCTTTATTGTGATTAAATATGAGAGCAAAAAAGAGCAAAAAGCATGGCAATCGCTCGTAAATAAGGCAAATAATAAGCCAGAACCTAAACCTCAAAAGCCCAAAAAGACAGAGATTGAGGAGAAAGAGCCTGCAAAAGAGGCAGAATAAAGGTAACTCATCATGTATAACAAAGTCATTATCATAGGAAATCTCACACGAGATGTAGAGCTTAGGTATTTGCCTAGCGGAAGCGCACTAGCCACTATTGGGCTTGCAAGTAATAGGCGATTTAAAAAGCAAGATGGCTCGCCGGGCGAAGAAGTGTGCTTTGTCGATGTGAAGCTCTTTGGTCGGAGTGCGGAAGTGGCAAATCAATATTTGCGTAAAGGCAGCAAGATACTTATTGAAGGGCGATTGACCTTTGAGACTTGGAATGATCAAAGCGGAGCAAAACGCAGTAAGCATACTATTACAGCTGAAAGTATGCAAATGCTAGATTCTAAACCTGCGCAAGGTGATGATGGCTATAATGCCAGCTATGCTGCCCAGCCCTCATATAGCCAGCCACACAATGCGCACAATAATAGCGCAGAGAGGACAGGTGGCTATTCTCAAAATATCCCAGAAATCGATGTAAATAACGAGGACATACCTTTCTAATACTACTTAAAACACAAAGGAGACACTATGGAGAAGAAAAAATATTCAAAGCGATACTGCCGCTACACAGAGGCAAAGTTAGAGTTTATCGACTACAAAGATGTGGAAATGCTTAAATTTTCACTTTCAGAGCGATATAAGATTATGCCAAGACGACTTACGGGCAATACAAAGCGTTGGCAGGAGCGCGTGGAGGTTGCCATTAAGCGCGCAAGACATATGGCACTTATTCCTTATATCGTGGATAGAAAAAGGGTGGTTGAAAATCCTTTTAAAATCTAGCCCAACTTTGCGGCGTTGCTTAAGCGCACTTGTGTTATAATCGCTCGTTTTTAGGTGCAAGCAAACGAGGGGCAAGTGGCAGGAAATGGAAATAAGTAAGGAGCAGATATGAGCAGAGTAGCGATAGATAAGCAGGCGGTAGCAGAGTTTTTTAGATTCTGTGATGATAATGATGTGGAGTTTATCGATTTTAGATTTACCGACATTAAGGGCGTGTGGCATCATGTGAGCTTCTCACGCAGCGCTATTAGCGAGGAGAGCTTTGAGGGCATACCCTTTGATGGTAGCTCAATCCCCGCGTGGCAGCCTGTTGATAAATCTGATATGGTGCTTATCCCCGAGCCGGTGCGCTATTTTATCGACCCATTTACTGCTGATACCACTGTTGTGGTGTTTTGTGATATTTGGGATATTTATAAAAATGAGCCTTATGAGAAATGTCCGCGCAGCATTGTAAAACGCGCAACCAAGTATTTGCAAGAAAGTGGCATAGGCGATGTGGCGTATTATGGACCTGAAAATGAGTTTTTCATCTTTGATTCTATAAAGATTAAGGATTCTGTAAATTGCCAGTATTATGAGATAGATTCTGAAGAGGGCGAGTGGAATCGCGATAGAGAGTTTGAAGGCGGCGTGAATATGGGACATCGCCCCGGCACTAAGGGCGGATATTTCCCTGTGCCGCCCGTAGATTCTATGATGGATTTGCGCGCGGAGATTGTTAAAGTGCTTAATCAAGTCGGCTTAGAAACTTTTGTGTTACATCATGAAGTGGCGCAAGGGCAATGCGAAATTGGTGTGAAGTTTGGCAATATGCTCGAAGCGGCGGACAATGTGCAGAAATTTAAGTATGTCGTACGCATGGTGGCACATCTCAATGGTAAGACTGCCACATTTATGCCAAAGCCGCTCTATGGCGACAATGGCAGCGGTATGCATGTGCATATTAGCATTTGGAAAGAGAGTAAAAATCTATTTGCAGGCGAGGCATATCAGGGCTTAAGCCAAATGGCATTGCATTTCTTGGGCGGTGTGCTAAAGCATGCGCGCGCGTTAGCAGCCTTTACAAATCCTAGCACGAATTCTTACAAGCGGCTTATTCCGGGCTTTGAAGCTCCTAGCATTCTTACTTATTCTGCGCAAAACCGCTCTGCTAGCATTAGAATCCCATACAACAGCGGTGAAAAGGCAAAGCGCATGGAGTTTAGATTTCCAGACAGCTCGAGCAATCCCTATCTTGCATTTGCTGCTATGCTTATGGCGGGACTTGATGGCATTATTCATAAAATTGAGCCAGGTGAGCCAATGGAGGTTAATCTCTTTGAGTTAACATTAGATGAAATTCGAGAAAAAGGCATTAAGCAGCTGCCTCATACTTTGCGCCACGCCATTGAGGAAATGCTCCTTGATAAAGCCTATCTTAAAGAAGGCGGTGTATTTAGTGAGGAGTTTATCCAAACTTATAAAGCGTATAAATTTGAAACAGAGATTTGGCCATGGGAAGCCCGCCCGCACCCCTTTGAGTTTCTTACTACTTATAGTTGCTAGATTCTATAAAATAGAATCTAGCGCCGCTACTTAGTTTTTAAAGTATTTTTGTGCTAGCGGGTATTTATCACAAAAGGCATTTAATGAAGTATGTGTGGATTTTAGTGGTAGTGTTTTTGAGTGCTTGCACAAGCATTAGCCAGCCTAGTGCAAATAAGTCTGCCTTGCCTAGCTTTAATCCCCATATCAATCCCTATCAAGACAGCGGCGAAGAATATATGCGGCATTTTGCTTATAGTGCAAATGAGTTTGTGGAGTTTTATCGTGCGCACTATTTGGTAACCTCATGGCAGGAGTGCTATAAAAATATGCCTCAATTGTTCTTAGATGAGGGCGAGCAGCCCATACTCATCGAGCTTGCAGATGGGAAAATCCCCACATCATTTCAAAAAAGATTTTATACGATATTTATCGGTGGTTCGGCATTTTCGCAAAACACTTATCCAAAGCCCGCTAATGCCATAGAAGTAGCAAAAGCGCTCAAAGCCAAATATGTGTTTTATGAGGCAAAATTGCTTGATACATATGGCACGATGAAAGGAAAACAGGTGCAGAGAAAGAAAGTTACAGCATTTTTTGGTGTGGCTGTGGCAAATGAGCAGCGCGCGCACCGAGTATTTGCGCAAAAATGCCCAATGCTATTAGAAGAAATACAAGCAGAGCGTGATGCCAAGCACAAAGTAGAAGTAAAGTAATAAATAACGCGCCTTATAACTTAAAGGCTTGACCGCGTGGCTTTTTGTTAAAAAAGCAATAGCGCGGAATTATAGAATCTGCAACCTTGATGGCTATTAAAGTTAGTTATTATAAGCATGCAATATAGAATCTAGATTCTATACGCGCTATATTTAATGGTCAAATAAGCCCTACAAGCTCCTTAGCCCTCTCGTAAGTGGCTTTAGCGATAGGGCGGATAGCATCTGCGCTTTTATCTAGCACAGATTTGATATAGCCCTGCTCATTTTGTAGTTTTTGATATGTCGCTTGAATGGGGCGCAAAGATTCTATGACCACTTCAGCAAGTGCAGTCTTTAAATGCCCATAGCCCTTGCCTACAAATTCATTTTCAATTTCAGCGCGGCTTTTATGCGTAAAAATCTCATAAATGCACAGCAGATTATACAGCCCCTCGCGCTTTTCGTCAAAAACAATGCCACTTTGAGAATCTGTAACAGCTTTTTTAAATTTGCGCGTAATCACATCGGGGTTATCAAGCAGGAAAATGGCGTGATTTTCGCCTTTGGCGGATTTGCTCATTTTGCTTTGCGGATTATCTAGTCCCATAACACGCGCACCGACTTTGGCAATCATAGGTTCAGGGATAATAAAGCATTGCCCATATTCGCGATTAAATCGCTCCGCCACATCGCGCGTTAATTCCAAATGCTGCTTTTGGTCCTCGCCCACAGGCACGCTATGGGTTTGATAGAGTAAGATATCTGCTGCCATAAGCGCGGGATAATTAAAAAGTCCAACATTAATATTTTTTGGATTTTTGCTTGATTTATCCTTAAACTGCGTCATACGACTCATATCGCCCATAGGGATATTACAATCTAGAATCCACGCAAGCGCGGCATGCTCATCGATTTGACTTTGGATAAAAAGATGAGATTTCTGCACATCAATGCCACATGCTAGCAAAATGCCCGCTAGCTCGTAAGTTTTCTGCTGCAGTTCTTTGGGATTTTGGCGCGTGGTGATGGCGTGAGAATTGACCACACAAAAGATATTTTCAAACTCATCTTGAGAATCTACCCAATGCCGCACAGCACCTAAATAATTACCAAGATGAATATTGCCTGTGGGTTGAATACCTGAAAACACACGCTTTTTATGCGCTAGATTCTGTGTTTTATGGCTTTCTTTGGGGGATTTAGTGGGAGATGGGTGGGGAGTTAGCATCGATTGCATGTAAAGCCTTTTTGTAAAATGTTTCTAATGATTTAAAAAGTGGTATTATATACTATTTCCACTTGTATTTGCGTATGTAAAGTGCTTTGAAAATGATACAAATGGTAAAATTTTTCTTTACAAATTGTGTAGAATCTGCCTCTTTTTTGTGAGGGCATTATTAAAATTGTTTCAAAATGACACGCATATAAGAATAGCTATGATAAAATTTAGCACAAATCCAAAACAAGGGAAGGAGATAACAAATGCTTGAGATACGATGGCACTCTCGCGCTGGGCAAGGTGCTGTAACTGGCGCAAAGGGCTTGGCTGATGTGATTGCGGGGACTGGCAAAGAAGTGCAGGCTTTTGCATTCTATGGCTCGGCAAAGCGAGGTGCTTCTATGACAGCTTATAATAGGATAGATTCTGAACCTATTTTAAATCATGAAAAATTTATGAATCCCGATTATATCTTGGTGATTGACCCGGGGCTTGTGTTTATTACAAATATTTGTCTTTATGATAAGCCCTCGACAAAATACATCATCACAACGCGTTTAAGCAAAGAGGAGCTTATCGCTAAAAAGCCCGAGCTAGCTGGTAAAGAGATTTATACGCTTGATTGTATTCAAATTTCAATTGACGCGCTGGGCAAGTCTATCCCTAATGCTCCAATGCTTGGGGCATTGATGAAAGTTTCTGGCATGCTTGAAATTGATTTCTTTTTAGAATCTTTCTCAAAAGTGCTTGGTAAAAAACTTCCTCAAAAAGTCATTGACGCCAATAAAGTGGCTATTAAGCGCGCTTATGATGAAGTTAAATAACTCAAAGTGTAAGGAGAGATGCGATGGATAAGTTAAAAGATTGGGACGAATTTGAAATTGGCTCTGTGCTTTTCCCCTTTAAAAAAGGCGTAGATGGCGCAATGGAGCTTTATAAATATGAGCGCACTTATAGCGGCGATAGCTCATTTACTGATAGCGTCGCACACTGGCGTGTGGAAAAGCCTGTGCATAATAGCGATATTTGCATTAATTGCTTTAACTGCTGGGTGTATTGCCCTGATACGGCAATTCTTACCGCAAACGATAAGCTAGCGGGCGTAGATTATGTCCATTGTAAGGGCTGTGGCGTATGCGTAGATGTGTGCCCCACTAATCCTAAGTCATTGCTTATGTTTGATGACTATAAGCCTAATGAGGAAGCGCTTAAAGAATGGCCTGCAAAGCAGCCTAAAAAGCCAAAAGATGAAGCATAGGAGGAGTGGTGAATGGCTAAGCAAATGGAATTAAGAGATATTGAAGTATGGGATGGGAATATGGCAGCCTCTCAAGCTTTGCGTCAAGCGCAAATTGATGTTGTAGCAGCCTATCCTATCACGCCCTCAACGCCTATTGTGCAGAATTATGGGAGTTTTGTGAGCAATGGCTACATTGATGGCGAATTTGTTATGGTAGAATCTGAGCATGCCGCTATGAGCGCGTGTGTGGGTGCCGCAGCAGCAGGCGGCAGAGTGGCTACTGCTACTAGCTCTCAAGGTTTTGCGCTTATGGTGGAGGTGCTTTATCAAGCCTCTGGTATGCGTTTGCCTATTGTGCTAAATCTTGTAAATCGCGCTCTAGCAGCCCCGCTTAATGTAAATGGCGACCATTCAGATATGTATCTTAGTCGCGATACAGGCTGGGTAAATCTCTGCACTTATAATCCACAGGAGGCGTATGATTTTAATCTTATGGCGTTTAAGATTGCTGAAGATATGCGCGTGAGGGTGCCTGTAATTGTCAATCAAGATGGCTTTATTTGCTCACACACAGCGCAATCTGTCCGCCCATTTAGCGATGAGGAGGCTTATAAATTCATAGGCGATTATATTCCGCACAATCCTATGCTTAATTTTTCTAATCCTATCACCTATGGTGCGCAAACAGAGGAGGATTGGCACTTTGAGCATAAAGCACAGCTGCATAAGGGCATTATGGATTCTCATTTGGTGATTGAGGAGGTTTTTTTGGCATTTGAGAATCTAACTGGGCGCAAATATAATCTTGTAGAGACTTATATGCTTGATGACGCAGAGGTGGCTATTGTGGCACTTGGCACAAGTGTAGAATCTGCTCGCGTAGCCGCACAAAAAATACGCAAGGAGAAAGGCATTAAAGCAGGTGTATTATCTATCCGCTCACTGCGTCCTTTTCCATTTAAACAAGTGGGCGAGGCTATGCTAGGGCTTAAAGCGGTGGCTTGCCTTGATAGGAGTTTGCCCGCTGGCACGCTTGGTATGCTTTTTAATGAATTTTCAGCAGCGGCACTATCTGCAGGCGCACACCCTATTATGTCAAATTATATTTATGGGCTTGGTGGGCGCGATTTGACACAGGCACATTTAGAAAATATCTTTATCGAATTAGATGCTAATGCTAAGGCTGGCAAGCTCACACACCCGCTCCAACAAATGCTGGGACTTCGCGGACCCAAAATGAGTTTTTTATAACATAAAGTTTTTATAAGGAGGATTGCGATGGTAAAAGAAGTTAAAAATCTTAAAGAATTTCAAAAATCAGCAAAAAAATTTGAGGGTGCGCATTTGCTTTGTCCGGGCTGCGCGCATGGTATGATTGTGCGTGAGGTGCTTAATGCAGTTGATGGACCCATCATTTTGGGGAATTCTACAGGTTGCCTTGAGGTTTCAAGTGCTGTGTATCCACATACAAGCTGGGACGTGCCGTGGATTCACATAGGGTTTGAGAATGGTTCTACCGCAGTGGCTGGAGCAGAGGCGATGTATAAGGCTTTGGCGCGTAAGGGCAAATATACAGGAGAGAAGCCCAAATTTGTAGCCTTTGGCGGTGATGGCGCAACTTATGATATAGGCTTTCAATGGATTAGCGGCTGCTTTGAGCGCGGACATGATATGACTTATATTTGTCTTGATAATGAGGTATATGCTAATACTGGAGGGCAGAGAAGTGGCTCTACACCGCTAGGCTCAAGCACTTCTACAACACCCGCTGGAAGCGTGAGCTTTGGAAAAAAGGAGCGCAAAAAGGATTTGCTTTTCATTATGGCAGCACATGGCGCGCCTTATGTTGCGCAAGTAGCGCCAAATAAATGGAAAGATATGAATAAAAAAATTAAGCGTGCCATTGATACAGAGGGTCCTACATTTATTAATGCCATGAGTGCTTGCACGACGGAGTGGCGCTTTGAATCTAATAAAACCGTTGAAATAAGCGATTTGGCTGTAGATTCTCTAGTGTTTCCATTATTTGAAATTATTGATGGCGTGGAGATTCATATCACTTATCGTCCGCGTAATGTTATCCCTGTGCGTGATTATTTGGGCGCACAAGGGCGATTTAAGCATCTTTTTAAACCCGAAAATGAGCATATTATTGAGCAGTTTCAAAAAGATGTAGATAAGCGTTGGGAGTATTTACAACGCAGAGAAGAAGCCAATCCACAATAAGCCTCAATCCGCTTGAAATGCGGATTGATAGCCATTAATCAAAAGTTTATCCAATTTTCAATACAATAGCCGATTTATTTTCCACACATTTTACACGAGGACTGAAACAATGCCAGAAAAATCCGAAAAAACAAGCAAAAAATCAAAAGAAGTCAATGCCGAGCTAGAGAGCCTTTTTAAAGAAGAATATAGCGATTATGTAACCTATGAAAAAATAGCCCAAACTATGCTCAAAGCCCCCACTGCAGCGCAGGTAAAAAAAATTAGAGAATTAGCTAAAAAATATAAAAAGCAGCTGCTTAGTTCATCTGAAGTGGCAAAAATGCTTAATACCCAAGAGCAAATCAAGCGTCAAGCGGATAAGAAAAAAATGCTCAACGAAGAGCTAGAAGATGAATTTGACTTTATGAAGGATAAAGAGCTGCTTGAATGGAGCAGGAGTGATAGCCCTGTGCGTATGTATTTGCGCGAGATGGGGCAGATTCCGCTTTTGACTAAAGATGAGGAGATTACGCTTAGTAAAAAAATTGAATTAGGGGAGAATACTATCCTTGATGCGATTTGTTCTGTGCCGTATTTGATTGATTTTATTTATGATTATAAAGATGCGCTTATTAATCGTGAGCGCCGCGTGAAAGAGCTTTTTAAAAGCTTTGATGATGAGGAAGATGCCGAGGAGGAGGAAGAGGACTTTGATATCCTTGAAGATGAGGAGGGCGCGCAAAAACAAAATTCTAAAAAAGACCAAAAGCGCGTAGAGAAAGTCATAGAAAGCTTTAAAGCACTTGATAAGGCTAAAAAAGAATGGCTCAAAGTGCTTGAAAGTCCATTGCCAGAGGGGGAAGATGAGCTCACTCACATCTTATTGCTTTCACACAAAAAGCATACCTTAAAAATGCGGCTATTAGATTTAGGACCCACGAGCAAGCTTATTAGCGAGCTTGTGAAAGCTATGGAAAATACCCTAAAAAGTGGCGATGGCTTTGAGCGTGAATTAAAGCGCTTAGAGTATAAGTTGCCACTTTTTAATGATGCTTTGGTTGAAAATCATCAAAAGATTTTAGCCAATATCACGCAAATGAGTCGCGATGAAATTGCTGCTATGGTACCAGAAACGACGATGGTAAGCGTGTATGTGGAGCTTAAGAAACTCTTTCAGACCAAAGAGGCAAGCGAGGGGGGATTTAACCTCGAGCCTGAAAAGCTAAAGGAGATTTTAGAGCAGATTAAGCGTGGTAAGTCTATTTCTGATAAGGCAAAGGCAAAAATGGCAAAGTCAAATTTGCGCCTTGTGGTGAGCATTGCCAAGCGTTATACAAATCGTGGTTTGCCATTTTTAGACCTTATTCAAGAGGGCAACATCGGGCTTATGAAAGCAGTGGATAAGTTTGAGTATAAAAAAGGCTTTAAATTTTCTACTTACGCAACTTGGTGGATTAGGCAGGCTATTTCTCGTGCCATTGCCGACCAAGCACGCACCATACGCATTCCTATCCATATGATTGAAACGATTAATAGAATCCACAAAATTATGCGCAAACATGTGCAAGAAACGGGCAAAGAGCCTGATATTGACTATATTGCCAAAGAAGTGGGGCTGCCTATTGATAAAGTCAAAAATGTCATTAAAATCACAAAAGAGCCAGTGAGCCTTGATGCGCCTATTGGAAGTGATGATGATGGGAAGTTTGGCGATTTTGTGGAGGATAAAAGCTCTGTGGGTCCTATGGATTATATTCTTAAAGAGGATTTAAAAGTGCAAATTGATGAAGTGCTAGAGCAGCTTAATGATAGGGAAAAGGCTGTTATTCGTATGCGTTTTGGTTTGCTTGATGATGAGAGTGATAGGACATTAGAAGAGATTGGCAAGGAGCTTAATGTAACGCGTGAGCGCGTGCGACAGATAGAATCTAGCGCGATTAAAAAGCTTAAACACCCAAAAGTAGGACGTAAGCTTAAAAACTATATCGAGGAATAGCCCCTAATTTATCGCGCCTAGAATCTTGGCGCAAATCCTTATTCAAATCTTGGATTTAGACCCATGAGCCTATAGATTCTATAAAGGCAAAGGTTTTATAGAATCTAGCCACTACCACACATCACGCCAAAGCACATCTCTCCCAAAAAATAATAAGTTCTGCTAAATCTTAATATTACTTGATTTTTAAACTTATAAAATAATATTTACAGAATCTAGTATATTTTCTCTCATTTTTACATATATTTTGTGAAAAAAGAGTATTTTCCCTTAAAAATTTAACAAATTTTTTAAAAAATATTGCATTTTTATAATTTTTTGATTAGAATTCCGCGCAAATTTTACATACAAGGAGTGATTATGCAGACTACACCAAAATCAGCGAGAAGATATGGACTAGCAGCCTTGATTGGCGTTATAGCGGGCGTTTTTAGTGCGATTGTAAAATGGGGTTGGGAAGTGCCTTTCCCTCCGCGAAATCCTAGTGTGCCTTGGCCTGTTGATGCAGTAGATGCCTTAGGCGCGCCATTGCGCACTACGCCGCCCAATATCTTTTTGGAGCAAATTGGCTTAGGCAACATGATAGATTGGAGCTACACATTTTCAGGCATTTCATTGCCACTTGGCACATTTATGGTGCATGTGGGCTTTGCCGTTGTATTTGCGGTGGCGTATTGCGTGATTGCAGAGGTTTATCCTCGTATTAAAATGTGGCAAGGCGCGGTATTTGGGATTTTTGTATATCTTTTTGCGCATGTGATTGTAATGCCTCTCATTGCGGAAGTGCCGCCATTATCACAAATCCCACTTGATGAGCATATTTCTGAATTTTTTGGGCATATTGTATGGCTGTGGGCAATTGAAATTGTAAGAAGGGATTTGCGCAATCGAATCACCAAGCAAAGCGACCCAGAATTTTGTAAATAGTTGCAAAAAGGGGGTAAAACTATGAGGAAGATTCTATGTTTTTTGTTTATGGTAGGCTGTGCGAGTGGATTTGAATATAAAGTCAGTGGCTTGGCAGAATCTTTTACCAAAGCGGGCTTTAATAACCAACGCCTTGTGCAAGGGAGCGATAATGATAGAGCGCCTACAGAGAGCTTTAGCACGATTTTTGCTCAACTCAATTTTGATGCGCAAATTTTTAGTGGCTTAAACTTTGGGCTAGGCGGCTCTGTGGGCGGGCTTGCATTAGATTCTACAAATAATGCGCAAGGCAAGGAATACGCGCTCACTCAAGGACTTAATCGCACTGTGGTTCAAGATGCGTTCTTTGGCGCGAGCTTTGAGCGCAATAAGGCGCAAAATTATGTCTTACACAACGCCTTTTTGGAGCATTCAAGCGAGCATTTTTACCTTAAACTTGGACGGTATGAATCAGGCAAAGTCGGCGAGTGGTTTGATGGACACACACAAGGCGCGGAAGGATATGCCAAATTTGGCGCATTTAAACTATGGGCATTTTTCTCAAATCGCCGTGCTTTGCTGCATAGTAGGCTATTTTATGACTGGTGGCAGCTTAATGGCGAGCATGAAAATGGCAAGACGCGCAATCTTTACGCCGCGGGATTTGATACAGAATCTAGTGGCTTTAAACTTTCACTTTTCTCATATTATGCCGATAGCAAGGTGGTAGCGCCGGGCTTTAGCCTTTCATTTGACACTAATCCTAGTTTTAGTATGCAGGGCTTTCGCTCAATTACTAAGATTCACGCGCTATTTCCCATTGCGCAAAGCTCTTTTGTGGGCAGCAATGACACATTTGGCGCTGATGTGACAACGACAATTTATGATGGCTATCGCAACTGGGGCTATGTGAAAAAATCCACACAAACACTGCACATCGCGCAAAAATTTGCGTTTGATAATATGAATTTTGGCTTAGGGTATTATCAAAATTTTGGTAATGCTAATGCGCTCATAGGGACATTTGGTAGCCCTTTGGAGCTAGCGATTTTGCCATCAAATGCCTATGATTATGGGCGCGGAATGAGCGATATGGTGGGTGCAAATGCGCTTACTGGCTATGGCTACTTTGGTAGCGTGCATGGGGGCTTTGACTGGAGTTTGCTTGCACGCGCGACAAAAAGCGATAGGAGTGATGAACAAAGTGTGGCGCTCAATATGAATTATCAAATTCGTAGCGATATTAAGATAAGTGCCAAACTTGAGTGGCTAAATGACATCACAAAGGCTGGATATAGTCCCTATATCGGCGCGAATAAGCTGGCAAAAAAGCGCGCAGATGATAAATCACACGCCTTTTTTGTGATTAGCCACACATTTTAAATTTATAGAATCTAACCTTAAAAAACAAGTTGATAGATGCTTAAGCAGCTATAACTTTATACTTTAGGCGCAAATGTGAGCTTTGCTTACATTTGTAAGATGCGCGCGGCTTTTTGTTAAAAAAGCAACAGCGCGGAATTATAGAATCTATGGCTTTATGTCGCTAGATAAGGGCTAAATGCGCGGCATTTTATGTGTTTTTTAGCTTATTAGGATAGAATCTTGCCTTTATTTTATACCATTTAAGGAGGTCGATATGGCTTTAGATATGGCGAAAAAACAAGAGATTATCGGTAAATTTGCTAGAGACAGCAAAGATACTGGCTCAAGTGAAGTGCAAGTAGCGCTGCTTTCCCAACGCATTACAGATTTAACAGAGCATTTGAAAAGTAATCCAAAGGACCATTCAAGTCGTTTGGGGCTTTTAAAGCTCGTTGGTAAAAGAAAATCGCTGCTTGCTTATCTCAAGCGCACGCAATACAACCGCTACGCAAAGCTTATAGGCGAACTTAAGCTTAAAGATAGAATCTAGCTAGATTCTATCCTAATTCTATCGCTGCGTTATTTTTAGCATTTATTTTTTATTGCTTCCCCCCCCCCCATTTCTCCATACTTTTCAAAATACATTTTTTCAAGCTCATAGAGCGTGTAGCGCGCGTTTTTAAAGACTGCTGTATCACCAAAATCCGTAGCAAGTTTAGTGTATTCTTCTAGCACGCGCGCACTCTCTTGAGCGCGTTTAAAATTTGCAAGGACAAGGGCGCTAAGATGTTGCCGCTCTAGCTCGCTTTGAGTGCTTTTTTTAGCCACGTCTGTGCGTGTATTGCGGTATTGTAATAACTGCGTTTGGGCAGGAAATTTGAGCTGGTGTCGAAGATTTTTGCAATCAAGTGCTAAAGAAGTGTCATTGTGGAGATAGCGGAGGGTATCCTCAATGACACGGATTCCCTCCCTTAAGCGATTGAGATTAGCATCAATTACTCTGCCAATCTCATCTTGCATAGCTTAATCTCTGCTTGAAAGTCCAATGAGCGAAAGTAGGCTCACAAAGATATTGTAAAAATCAAGATAGAGGCTAATTGCAGCATCTACTGGGCTTTGGTAAAGCCCACGAATGATATTTTGTGTATCATAAGCCACATAAATGCTAAACAGAATAGCCACAGCACTTGAAATAATCACTTGAAACATTGAACTACCAAGGAAAATATTCACAATTGAGCATACAAACACCACGATGAGCGCAATGAAAAGCATTTTGCCCATGTTGGCTAAATCTTTGGTTGTTTTGATGCCAAAAATGCTCATTACGCCAAAAATAATAGTAGTCATAGCAAACGCCATAGCCACTGCGCCCGGACCTGCTTTTACTGAAACCATAGCTACAAGCGGTGTAATAGCCACGCCTGTGAGTGTGGTAAAGATAAAAAGCATAGCGATATTTAAGCCCGGCTTTGAGCGCGAGAACATAAGCCCAAAGAGCGCGGCAAACTCTGCGATGAAAATAACTATGCGATTTTCATACACAAGCTGAAGATTCATAAGCCCAATCATCGCGCCGATGAAGGCAAAAAACAAGCTCGCACCAAAAAAAAGATAGGTGGTCTTCACAAATTTCACAAGTGCGCTGTCGCGTGCTGCACTAGATTCTGTATGCATCTCTCCTACATAATTTCTATCATAAAGTCCCATTATGTCTCCTTCATTTGAAATGAGGTGGTAATCATACCACATTTTGCCAACAAAGCAAATCACGCGCCCTAAGCAGCATATTTATAGAATCTATGGCTAGATTCTATAAACTTATTCTTTTAGCAAAGCAGGGTTAGGATAGATAAACTTGCTTTTGCGCTCTACAAAGATTTTATCCTTACTATCTGTTGCAAAGGCGTGAATGATGATATCATAATCACCTTGGGCGAGCCTGTTTTTAGCGCGAATGGTGACAATTTGCTTTACTTTATCGCCAGCCTTTACTCTAAAGGGCTTTTTGGGCGTGATAATTTCAAGCGACTTAGCAATGTCGCTACCTTTCACATCGCGGATTTCAAAAAACATTTGATGCTCTGCCTCATCGGTGTTATGGAAAAGCATGACATAATGATTATCCACAATATTATTTTTGCGCAGTTCATAAAGCTCGCCGCTGCGGCTAATATTAAGCAGCATGGTCTCCTTTTTGCTTCCCATAACAAGCAAGATTGCAAACACAATGCTTAAAATCACCACATAGCCAACGGTCTTAAAGCGCACAAAGCGCACTTTGCCATTATTATCTAAAGAGTTTGTGGATTTCCAGTTGATGAGTGAAGGGCGATTGTAGTGTGCCATCACATCAGCGCATGCATCAGCACACTCAAGGCAATTAATACACTCAAGCTGCATACCCTTTCTAATATCAATATGTGTAGGGCAGACTTTCACGCAAGCAGTGCAGTTGGTGCATTCATTTTGTGGATTTTGCTTCTTTGGTGCGAGAGGATTTTTTATGCCATTAGGCGCATAGACTGCGCCCCCACGCCTGTCATTATACAATACCATTACCGTATCATCATCATAAAGCACGCTTTGCACGCGACAATAAGGACACATATAAATGCAAAAATTCTCTTGAATAAATGCAATATCAAAGATAAAAAATATTCCAAATCCAAGCCAGAATCCAAGCAACACACGATGTTCTAGCGGCTCTTGTATATAGGCAAAAAAGTCACTAGGCGGTGTGAAAAAAAACATCAAACTTGCCGCCGCCATAAGACATAGCACGCAGAGGATTAAAAAGGCAAGCACAGCTTTAATCTTGGCAGAAAATGTGCTTAAGTCCATGCCTTGCTGCTTGTTGCTAATTTTTTTGCGCAAGCCAAAGATTTTGGTTTGTAATAAATCCCTATACAGCACGCGAAAAATCGTTTGCGGGCAAGCCCAGCCGCACCATACGCGCCCCAAAAGTGTGGTAAGAAAAAAAATCCCAACAAACATTAAAATCAATAAAAAAGGCATAAGATACAGCTCCTGCATATCAAATACCACGCCCAAGAGATGCAGCTGCTTATGGTCAAAGGAGAGCAAAAAAAGTTGATGTCCATTAATGTGGATAAAAGGGAAAATGAGCAAGACTAGGCTCGCTAAAGTATAAACGATATATCGCTTTTTGCGGTAAGAGTGCGCAAAGCCCTGCTGCATAGAATCCTCCTTAAATGTGCTTGTTGTGTGAAGCGATTAAATAACTTTTTATCTTAAAAGATGATAAATTTTACTATTTTTAATTGGAAAGTAAGAATTTATGTCAATCTCTCTTTTTGGTGTTTTTGTGGCAAATTTATTGCGCAAATGGCGGAATTTTTTTAGACAGTAGTGTAAGCTGTGATATACTTTTTAAAAATATAGAATTTGATGCTTTAAGGAGACAAAATGCTAGAGCGATACGCACGAGAGAAAATGAAAAGTTTGTGGAGTGAGAATGCCAAATATAGCGCGTGGCTAGAGGTTGAGAAGGCGTTGGTGCGCGGCTGGAGCAAGCTTGGGCTAATCCCAAAAGATGACTGCGAGAAAATCTGTGCGAATGCGAAATTTGACATTCACCGCATTAATGAGATTGAGAAAACCACAAAGCACGACCTAATCGCCTTTACCACGAGCGTGGCGGAAAGTCTTGGCGATGAAAGCCGCTGGTTTCATTATGGAATCACAAGCAGTGACTGCATCGATACGGCTGTGGCGCTGCAAATGCGCGATTCGCTTCGCATTATTATCGATGATGTAAGGGAGCTGCGGGAGGCGATTAAGCAAAAGGCGTTGCAGCACAAATACACGCTGATGGTCGGGCGCAGTCATGGCATTCACGGCGAGCCTATCACTTTTGGGCTTGTGTGTGCGATATGGTTTGATGAGCTTGGGCGGCATTTGAGCGCGCTAGATTCTACGCTGAAAGTCATTAGCGTGGGGCAATTGAGCGGTGCGATGGGTAATCTAGCGCACACGCCAATCGAGCTTGAAGAGCTAGTGTGTGCGGACTTGGGGCTAACCCCAGCACCCGTGAGTAATCAAGTCGTGCAACGTGATAGATACGCGCGGCTTATGTGTGATTTGGCGCTGCTGGCGAGTAGTTGTGAAAAAATCGCGGTGGAAGTGCGGCATTTGCAGCGCACGGAGGTTTATGAGGCTGAGGAGTATTTTGAGAGCGGGCAGAAGGGCAGTAGTGCGATGCCGCATAAGCGAAACCCCGTTTTGAGCGAGAATATCACAGGGCTTTGCCGCATGATACGCGCTTACGCCATGCCCGCGATGGAGAATGTGGCGCTGTGGCATGAGCGCGATATTAGCCACTCAAGCGTGGAGCGATTTATCCTGCCTGATGGCTTTATCACGGCGGATTTTATGCTTGCACGCCTTACTAGCGTGATAAAAAAACTTGTGATTTACCCTAAAAATATGATGAAAAATTTGAATTTAACAGGCGGTTTGGTCTTTTCACAGCGCGTATTGCTAGAGCTGCCAAAGCGGGGCGTAAGTCGCGAGGAAGCCTATAAAATCGTGCAGGAAAATGCGATGAAAGTGTGGCAAATATTACAAAATAATGGCATGAAAAATGGGCTTAGCGCACTAGATGAAAATGGCAAGTCGCTATTTTTGCAATATCTGCTAGCAGATTCTAAATTAGTCAATCTAATTGGCGAGCAGGCAATCAAAGAGTGCTTTGAATTTAGCTACTACACAAAAAGCATAGATTCTATATTCAACCGCGTGTTTGGCACATCTTCGGGGGAGTAGAACAAAGCTAGCTTTTTAAGGCAGATTTTTGCATAGATTCTGTAATTAAGATTAGAAATTTATAGAATCTAGCTTGCATAGTGCTATCATACGCCTTTAAGATTCTATCAAGGATTATTATGCCCTTTGTTACCCGCTCGTATGAAATTTTAGAGCCTGTGGCTGCGTTTTTATTCCTTATGCGCGCTAAAGGCTACACGCAAGCCCAAGCCCAAAAGGCTATTGATAGAGGGCGGCTTAGCCAAAATGGGCGCGCTGTGGGCAAGGGGGAAAAGATTTGCGGATATGTGGAGTTAAGCGAGTTTGAGCCTTGTGATATGCCGCTAGAGCCTGTATTTTACAATGAATATTTTTGCGTGTATGATAAGCCGCATAATTTGCTCACGCACCCAAAGGGTAGATTCTATCATCACTCGCTCAATGACGCGCTAAAAAAGCGATTTGGCAATGGGGCAAACGCCATTCATCGCCTTGATAAGCAAACAAGCGGGCTTGTGCTGTGCGCGAGCAATCCTGTATATGAATCTCAACTCAAATCCCTCATGGAGCAAAGGCAGATTAATAAGACTTATTTGGCAATTGTGCAGGGCGAGCTAAAGCAAGAAATGCTTATTAGTGAGCGTATTGCTAGGGGTAAAGTGGGGGATTTGCGCATAAAAAGCTTTATTAGCCCTAAGGGTAAGCCTAGCCACACTTTGCTGCGCCCTTTAGCTTACCATAAGCCTACGGATTCTACGCTTGTATCTGCCATAGCTCTCACAGGCAGGACACATCAGATACGCTTGCATTGCGCCCATGTAGGGCATCGAATCTTAGGCGACCCGCTGTATGGAGTAGATGAAAAATATAGCAGATTCTATCTTGCTAATAACGCCACTCCACACTATGAGCAGTATTTTGGTGCGCCGCATTTGTGTCTAAACGCTCATACGCTAAGCTTTATCTTTAAAGAGCGGACATATTATTTTGTAAGCTGCTTGCGCTTTGAGTGCGCGCCGCATTTTAGCGCGATATGGGATAAAGCGGGGGATAAAACGGGGCAAAACATACAAGCACAAAATAATATTTTTCAAGTATAATGCGCTATTTTTTATTTTGGGAGTGAGTTATGCGCAAACATATATATAAAATATGGCTTATGCTGCTTTGTGTGTTATTTGTGGCGTGTTCGGATAATAAATCAGTAAGCTCCTATACGCAAGAGATTGCTACTATGCCTAAAATACTTATTACTTTTAATGAGCCAATTACTACTCAAGATAAGCAGGGCAGCATACATACGGCGGATAAAAATGATAAGATTATTGCCCTTAATGGAGAGGCTATTAGGGCAGATTATGCGTTTAAATCCACTTATGAGCTGCTTATTATCCCAAGTGTGCCAGCACTAAAGCCAAATGCGGAGTATCGCTTAGAAATTAAGCTTTCAAAGCTTGTAGATTCTATGCTAGAGGATAATCTTAATCTTAAACTTCACACCAAGCCAACAGAAGTGCTTAGCGCCTCTTTGGAGCCTGATTATATAGATGAAAAATCATTTTACTTAAATGCACGCATTAGCTTATCGCAGATAATAGATACAAGTGATATACGCGAGGCTTTGAAAGCACAAAGCGTGGATTTTAAAGCCAAGATAATAAGCCTAAGCGATGATGCAGGTTCTCAAATACCCTTTAGCTTTGAAAGTCAAAAAGATGAGATAAATATCCAAAGCGAGGCATTGCCTATAGAGCAAGCGCCAAAAACTTACACGCTTACCCTTAAGGCGGACTATTTTGGCTTTGAAGAAGATGAAGTTTTGCGCTATGTGCGCACAGCTCGTGGGCTTGAGGTGGAGGATATAGCGGCTAACTCAAGCCAAAAGCCCTCTATTACTATATCTTTTTCGCAAATCCTTGCAGATAATGCCAATATACAGGATTTTATCTCCATTACGCCAAATATTGCAGCCAATATCGCCAAATCAGGCAATAAGCTTATTATTAGCGCGCCTTTTGGCATTGCTAAGCCTTACACCGTGCGCGTGAAAGAGGGTATTAAAAGCATTGATGGCTTAGAGCTTAAAAGCCCAAGAGAGGAGCGCATAATTTTTGAGCCGCTGCCTCCTTCGCTTGTATTTTCTCAACAAGGCGTGTTTTTGCCCACTATTGCGGATAAAAAACTCTCTTTTAAAAGCATAAATGTCAATCGCGTCCATTTAAAAATAAGCAGAATCTATCCTAATAACATCACTGCCTATCTTTATAAGCAAAATCTCATCGGCGATGTCAAATATAACGCAAATAACGCCTATGATGAATATGATACATATGGCATATACAGCGACTTTGAGCAGCTTGGCGATGTGGTGTTTGAGCAGAGCTTTGATATACCAAATCAAGCCAATGAGTGGATTCAAAATCAGCTTGATTTTTCAGCGCTGAAAGCCAAAGAGGGCATTTTTATCGTTGAGCTTAGCTTTGGCGCAGATGATGTAGATGCTAAATCGCTTAAGGCTCAATCCTATGATAATGCCTATTTTCTAAGAAAAAATGGCACTATTCAAAAACATTTGATTTTCTCAAATATCGCGCTTATAGCCCAAAGGATAAATGATAAACTAGAAGTTTTCGCCCTTGATATAGCAAGCAATAAGCCCCTTTCTCAAGTGCAAATACAAGCCATTAGCCATAAAAATCAAAGTATAGCAAAAGCAAATACCAATGAGCAGGGCATAGCTACTTTTGAGAATCTAAAAGATGTGATGTATCTTAGCGCGACTAAGGGGGATAGCACGACTATTTTGCGCCTTAATGCGCCTTTGGCATTAGATAGTTTTGATGTGAAAGGTTTAGAATCCACACAGGGTGTGAATGCCTACATTTATACCGATAGAGGCGTATATCGCCCGGGCGAAAAGGCACATATTAATATCATTGCGCGCGCAGATTCTAAGCCCATAACTCACCCTATTTATATTAGTATCACCTCTCCGCAGGGTAAAAAGGTGGTTGATAAGCAAAAGCTTACAGACAATCTCTTTGGATTTTTTAATTATGAGTTTGATACAGACAAAAACGCACCAACAGGCGTTTGGCGCATTCAAGCAGATGTGGGCGGAAGTGCATTTTGGCATAATGTATCTTTAGAATCTGTAGTGCCAAATCGCATTAAAGTGGAGCTTAAAACAGATGAGGAACTCACACAAGCACAAATTGCGGAGTATGACAGCATACCTTATGCAATTTCTTCATCTTATCTCTTTGGCGCGCCTGCGGCAAATCTCACTTATACGAATCAAATGTATATTCAAGGTGTAGATTTTACGCCTAAAGTGTATAGGGATTATACTTTTGCTAATCCCTCATCACTGCGCTATAGCTTTAATGATACGCAAGAAGGGCAGCTAGATTCTAAAGGCTTTGTTGAGGGAATTTTTAATGTCAATGATTTAGAGCATCTTAATCAGAATCTGCGCGCGTTTATGAGCGTGAAAGTTTTTGAAAATGGCGGGCGATATGTGATGGCGCGCAAAAATATAGATATTACGCTTTTTGATAGCTTTGTTGGTATTAAAGCGCCAAAGGCAGAAGTGAGCCTAGATTCTCATCTTAAAATCCCAATCATTGTGCTATCAAAAGATAGCCAAAAACTCCTTGCTAATCGTCCCCTTACTTATAGAATCTACCACAGCGCGCATTCGTGGTGGTGGGATTATGATAGTTATGATAGCTTTGCGCGCTCAATGAAGTCTAGTCGCCATACAAAGCTTATTCAAGAGGGTTCGCTTACATCAAGTGATAAGCCTATTATGCTTGATTTCACGCCTACACAGCATGGCGAAATGCTCCTTGAAGTAGAAGATATGCAAAATCACAACACGAGTGCGGTTTTGTTTTATGTGGGTATGTCTGGTGAGCCCTCGCTTAATCCCAAAGCTAATACGCTAGCCATAAAAGCGGATAAATCCCAATATCAAGCGGGTGAACGCGCAAAAATAAGCTTTGAGAGTGTCCAAGATGCTAAGGCTTTGGTGAGTGTGGTAAGTGCGAACAAAGTCCTAGAGCGATTTTGGCTTGATACAAAGGATACAGAGAGCAGCTTTGAGCTTTTGCTTAAAGATTCTTATGCGCCTAATGTGTATGTGAGCGTGAGCGTATTGCAAGATTATAAAAAGCTTGATAATGACCGCGCACAAAGGCTTTATGGCGTTATTCCTATAATGGTTGAAAATACAGAATCTAAACTTAACCTCGCATTGCAAGCCCCACAATCAATCCGCCCTAATACTGATTTTAGCATTAAGCTTTCTAATAAAGAGAGCAAGAAAGTCGCCTATAGCGTGGCTGTGGTAGATGAAGGCTTGCTTAATTTAACAGATTTCATCTCGCCAAATCCATGGGCGTATTTTTATCAAAAGCTAGCTTTTATGCTAGAGAGTTTTGATAATTATGACTTAATCATCGGACGCGATATGGGGCAGATTCACAAGGTGTTTAAAGTGGGGGGTGATATGATGCTAGCAAGTGCGCAGCGCAAAGATTTAAGCCAAGCCCAAAGATTTAAGCCTGTGGCATTTTACACGCCTCCTATTATGAGTGATGAGCAGGGCAGGGCAGAAGTTACATACAAAATGCCCGCATATATGGGCAGTGTGCGCATTATGGCAGTAGCGCTCAATGATACCTCCTATGGCGCCGCTGCGCAAAATATGCAAGTAAGCGCACCTGTGGCTATGCTCTCAACCATTCCTAGGAGCTTAAAGATTGGCGATGTTTTTAGTCTTGCCATTGAGGTTGTGCCCACACAACACAAAGCAGGTAAAACTACGCTAAAACTCACAAGCGGGGATAAAATCCACCTTGACAAACAGACATTTACGCTTGATTTTAGCGATACCGCGTCACAAATTGTTCATACAAATGCCAAAGTTAGTCCAGATTCTATCGGGCAGGATTTTATTGATATTGTGCTAGAAAATGGTGATTTTACCATGCAAGAGCGCACAGATATTGATATTTTGCCCTTTAATCCCTACACGACTTTAAGCAAGAAATTTACCCTTGAGCCTAATGCCACGCTTACATTACAGAATCCAAAGCATTACATTAAGGATTCTCAAATGGGCTATGTGCTTATAAGTCAAAGCCCTATTATGGGCATTGAGCATCGTTTGCGCTGGCTTATACGCTATCCTTATGGCTGCATTGAGCAAACTACATCAAGTCTTATATCTCAACTTTTTCTCCATTTAAGCGGAGCAGATTCTATAAATAAGGCTCAAATAGTAAAAGATATTAATGCAGGCATTTCGCGCATTGCGACTTTTCAAACAACTGATGGTGGATTTGCGTATTGGCAGGGTGGGAATAGTGCAGATGCGTGGGGGAGCGCGTATGCGGGGCATTTCTTACTTTTAGCCAAAGCACAGGGTTATTATGTGCCTCAAGATATGCTTAAGGCTTGGATAAACTATGAGACTTATTATGTGAAAAATGCTCCGGCTAAGCAAGCAATCTATCCGCTTTATTTGCTTTCATTAGCAGGTGAGCCACAATTGGGGTTATTAAATTACATTTATGAGCATAATTTTAATGATTTAGACATAAGTGATAAATGGCTACTTGCTGCGGCGTATAAGCTTGCTAGCATAGATGATATCGCGCAAAAAATTACGCATAATCTCCCCACAAAAAGCCCAAAGCACGATGAGTCTTATTACAAAGATAGCTATGGCTCAAACTTGCGCGATGATGCGATAATACTCAAAGCCTACACAGATATTTATAAAACCCCAAAAGCGGAGCTTGCAGCTTATATCCAAGAGCAGCTTGAGGGACAAGAGTGGTATTCTACACAAACGCTAGGATTTTCTTTGCTAGCACTAGCGGGCAATAATGCTAGCGTGAAAGCAGATTCTATAACGCCTATGAAATTTAGCCTTGCGGGCAAAGTCTATGATGAGGCGCTAGATTCTATAAAAGTGCCTTTTAGCGCAGAGACTGCTAAACTCATCTCCCAAAGTGATAAGCCTTTGTATGTAAATCAAGTGTGGGAGGGCATTTTGCTTGAGAAAGATATAAAGCCAAATGCGCAAAAAATTGCCCTTTCACGCGAGTTTTACGATGAGCAGGGCAAGCCTATTGATGTAAGCTCCTTGCCTTCAGGGAGTAGCTTTTATCTAAGCCTTACGCTTACAAATGCCAATAAGGCTGTAGATATTAAAAATGTGGCTATCACGCAGATTCTGCCTAGTGGGTGGGAGATTGAAAATACAAGGCTTAGTGATGAATATCTGCCAAATTTTGCGCGTAATGACGCGGATTACACTGATATGCGCGATGATAGAGTGATGTGGTTTTTAGATTTTAATAGCCAAAAAGCAGCAGAGCGCAAGATATTTGTAAAGATTAATACCATAACGCCCGGAGAGTATGTCTTGCCACCAGCCACAGCAGAGGCGATGTATGATAATAGTTTTTTGGCAAATACAGCCTCTCTCCCAGTGGTTATAACCTCTAAGTAAGAAAGATAATCATAGGGAAGTGGAGCGATGTTTCCCTATTTGAAAGCAATAAGCGTGTGCGTAGCGGGGCTTTTAGTCCTTGTGTGCTGCTATGGCGCGGGTGTGTTTATGCAGTTTTATACTAGGCTTACGCCACATAGCGACTTATTTGAATCTATGTATAGTAAAAGCGTGCTTGATAGGCATAATCGCATTTTAAGCGTATTTCTTACACCTAATGAGCAGTGGCATATCAAATCTTACATACCTGTGCCCGACAAGCTGCGCGCGGCTGTTTTAACCTATGAGGATAAACGCTTTGAGAGCCATTATGGCATTGATATACTTGCCCTTATGCGTAGTATTAAAAATAATCTTTTTTTCTCCCAGCGCACAGGCGGTAGCACCATAACTATGCAAGTAGTTAAGCTTTATTTAAAGCCTAAGCGCACTTATGCGAATAAATTTAATGAAATTATGCAAGCTTTTGCCCTTGAATGCGCGTATGATAAAGATGAGATTTTAAGTATGTATCTTAATAACGCGCCCTATGGGGGCAATATCATTGGTTATCATTCAGCAGCACTTTTATATTTTAATAAAGATTCTGCATCTCTCACTTGGGCAGAATCTGCTCTCCTTGCAGTCTTACCAAATGCACCAGGGCTTATTAATCTCCAAAAAAATACGCAGATTCTAAAAACTAAGCGCGATGCGCTTTTATATAAAATGCACCAGAGGGGGTATTTTGATGAGCATATTTTATCGCTTGCTTTAAGAGAGCCTATCACTTGGCGCAAAATGCACCATCGTAACATCGCGCCACATATTAGCCTAAAGCTTGCATCTCAAATAGGGCAAAATAACATCACCACCACTATCGACAAAGATTTGCAAATGCGCTTAGAATCTAAGGTTAAGCAATATCATACAAAGCTCTTGCCACAAGGCATTTTAAATCTAGCCGCGCTTGTAGTGGATACGAAAAGCGGGCAGATTCTATCCTACATCGGTTCGCAGGATTTTTTAGACATAGCGCATTTTGGGCAAATTGATGGCGTGAGTGCTATGCGCTCACCCGGCTCATTGCTTAAACCATTTTTGTATGCTCTAAGTATAGATGAGGGCTTGATAGCTCCTGAAAGTTTGCTTGTTGATGTGCCGCTATTTTTTTCAAATTTTAATCCACAAAATGCTACAAAAACTTATGCAGGCTTGGTGCGCGCTCAATATGCCTTGCAAAAATCCCTCAATGTGCCTTTTGTGAAATTATTACAAACTTATGGGTATGAGAAATTTTTTTTCACCCTGCAAGATATGGCGCAGCTAAAGCCTAGCAATGCCTATACTTATGGACTTTCGCTTATACTTGGCTCAAAGGAATTAAGTATGCTTGAAATTGCTAGACTTTATCGAGGGTTAGGGAATTATGGCGAATTTGGTGATTTGTCTATTATGCTAAATGCTCCCACAAAGCCTAACAAGCGGTTTTTTTCTAAAGGCAGTGCTTATCTTACGCTCCAAACGCTTAAAGAATTGCAGCGCGAGGGTGATTTGGATTACCACAGGGCAAAAATGGCATTTTCATGGAAAAGTGGCACGAGCTATGGCAGGAAAGATGCGTGGGCGGCGGGTGTTAGCCCAAAATATACTATTGTTGTTTGGGTGGGGAATTTCACAGGCAAGGCAAATCCTAATATCTTTGGTGCAAGCACTGCAGGCACACTTCTTTTTGAAATCTTAGAATCTTTGCCAGATAATAATCTTACTTTTACGCTTCCAGCGTCAGATTTAAAATATATTGAGGTGGATAAATTTAGTGGCTATACGCTTAGTGATGAGTATAAAGCCTTACTTAGGCAAAGCAGCCTTGATAAAAGTATGCAATATATCCTCTATCCTACGCAGGCAAAGCCGCTACAAACCTCTCCTTTTTATAAAAAGGTGTTTCTTGCAGCGGATAAGGAGGTAGATTCTATAAGTGAGGATTTTATACACGCTAAGCCCGCGCTTATGCTTCATCTCCCCACAAATGTGCTAGCATACTATAAATCGCAACATATAAATATTGCAAAGCATTTAAATAAGCAAGCCAAACATGTGCAGTTTATTTACCCCACAAATGGGCTTAAAATCATTTTGCCAAAAGATTTTGATGGGCAAAAAGAGTTGATTATAAATATTGCTAATCTTAAAAATCAGTGTATTGCGTGGTATCTTAATAAAACACTTATCCATACTTCTAATCAATCTAGTCTCAAACTCTCCCTCCCACGCCGCGAGCATACACTTAGTATCATAGGCGAAGATGGCAGCATGGATAGCATTAGTTTTAGTATTGAGTGAGCAAAAATTAGTCAAAATAGGCTAAGATTAGGCTAAAAACAAGGAGCAATAATGACATTTCAAGGACAAAATGTATTAATCACAGGCGCGAGTAAAGGCATTGGTGCGCAAATTGCTAAAACATTGGCAGGATATGGGCTAAAAGTATGGATAAATTATCGCTCAAAGCCCGAGCTTGCAGAAGCTCTAAAGCATGATATAGAATCTAGTGGCAATAAAGCAGCGCTCATTAAATTTGATGCGAGCATTGAAGCAGAGTTTATAGCCGGACTTAAGGTGATTGTTGAGAGCGATGGGGTTTTAGATTATCTTGTCAATAATGCTGGCATTACAAATGATAAACTTGCCTTGCGTATGAGTGTGGCGGATTTTGAGAGTGTATTGGAGGCAAATTTGAAATCCTGCTTTATTGGCTGCAGGGAGGCTTTAAAAATTATGGGCAAGCAGCGATTTGGAAGTGTGGTAAATATCGCTTCAATCATCGGTGAGCGCGGCAATATGGGGCAGACAAATTATGCAGCAAGCAAGGGAGGTATGATAGCTATGAGTAAATCCTTTGCATATGAGGGTGCGCCGCGCAATATACGCTTTAATTGCGTAACACCCGGCTTTATTAGGAGCGATATGACTGATGAGCTTAAGCCCGAAGTAGCCGAAAATTATATGAAAAATATACCGCTTGCGCGCTTTGGCGAGGCAGAAGATGTCGCCCAAGCGGTGGCATTTTTGCTCTCAAATGCCTCTGCATACATTACTGGCGAGGTGCTAAAGGTGAATGGTGGGCTTTATATGTAGCAAAGTTGTTATTTAACAAATCTTTGCTATAATGGTAGCTTTTAAGTTTAAAATAAGGAGCAAAGACATGGATACATTTGAGAGTGTAAAGGCGGTGGTAGTAGAGCAACTGAGCGTTGATGCAAATGAGGTAAAGCCAGAATCTAGATTTATTGAAGATTTGAATGCAGATTCTCTTGATGTTGTTGAACTCGTTATGGCTCTTGAGGAAAAATTTTCAATTGAAATTCCTGATGAAGATGCTGAAAAAATCAAAACCGTAAATGATGTTGTAGCCTATATTCAAGCTCACAAAAAATCCTAAATACAGAATCCACTCGCGTGGGCTGTATCCCAACTCACCCATTATCATATTTGCAAAGGATTATAAATGCGCCGAGTAGTAGTAACCGGTCTAGGAATGATTAACTCACTAGGATTAAATAAAAGCGACTCTTTTAATGCTATTATCAACGCGCAGTGTGGAATTAAAAGAATTTCTTGCTTTGATGTGGAGCAATTCCCTGTTAAAATTGCTGGCGAAATTACAGATTTTAATCCCGAAGAAGTCCTTGATGCGCGCGAAATAAAAAAGGCTGATAGATTTATCCAGCTTGGGCTAAAAGCCGCAAAAGAGGCGATGTATGAGAGCGGGCTACTTGAAGGGAATACGATAAATGCCACACTTGGAGAAAGATTTGGCGTAAGCTCTGCTGCTGGCATTGGTGGGCTTGGCAATATTGAGAAAAACTCCATTGCCTGTGAGCAGAAAGGTCCTCGCCGCATTAACCCATTTTTTATCCCCTCTGCTCTTGTGAATATGCTTGGGGGCTTTGTGTCCATTGAATACGCGCTTAAAGGTCCAAATCTTGCGAGCGTTACAGCGTGTGCAGCAGGCACACATGCTATTAGTGAGGCGGCAAAGACTATTATGCTTAATGGTGCAGATGTGATGCTCGTGGTGGCTTCAGAATCTTCTATTTGCCCTGTGGGCATTGGAGGTTTTGCGGCGATGAAGGCTTTAAGCGATAGAAATGATGAGCCTAGCAAGGCTTCTCGTCCCTTTGATAAAGAGCGCAATGGCTTTGTAATGGGTGAGGGTGCAGGGGCATTGGTGCTTGAAGAGTATGAGAGTGCTAAAAAGCGTGGAGCGACTATTTATGCAGAGCTTATAGGCTTTGGTGAAAGTGGCGATGCTAATCATATCACTACGCCTGCTCCGCAGGGTGAAGGAGCTTTGCGCGCTATGAAAGCCGCGCTTAGAATGGCAAATAGACCTGTGGATTACATTAATGCACACGGCACTAGCACGGCTTATAATGATTTGTATGAAACTATGGCGCTTAAAACTGCTTTTGGCGGCAAAGATAATGTCCCTCCAGTGAGTTCAACTAAAGGGCAAATCGGGCATTGTTTGGGTGCAGCTGGTGCTTTGGAGGCTATTATATCTATTATGGCTATGCAAAAGGGCATTCTACCTCCGACTATTAATCAAGAGAATCCAGACCCTGAATGTGACCTTGATTATATTCCAAATCATGCGCGTGAGGCAAAGATTGATGTTGTTATGAGCAACTCATTTGGCTTTGGCGGCACAAATGGGGTTGTGATTTTTAGCAGAATCTAAGAGGTGGGCAATGGCTACATATCTTGATTTTGAGCAGAAAATTAAAAATCTCCAAGATGATATAGAATCTGCCCTTGTGCGCGGCGATACACACGCTCAAGCAATCCTGCAAAAAGAGCTTGAAAAAGAAGTTTCCCATGTATATTCTCACATTAGCGATTATCAAAAATTGCAGCTAGCGCGTCACCCAGACCGCCCATATGCGCTAGATTATATAGAACTTATATGCAAAGATGGCTATGAAATTAGCGGTGATAGGCATTTTAGAGATGATAAGGCAATTGTGTGCTTTCTTGGCAAGGTTGGTGGGCAAACCACTATGATAATTGGCGAGGAGAAAGGGCGAGGCACGAAAAATAAGCTTGTGCGTAATTTTGGTATGCCAAGCCCTGAAGGCTATCGCAAGGCTTTGCGCGCTGCTAAGCTTGCAGAGAAATTTGCTATCCCTATTCTTATGCTTGTAGATACACAAGGGGCTTATCCGGGTTTAGGTGCGGAGGAGCGCGGGCAAAGCGAGGCTATTGCAAAAAATTTGCAAGTATTTGCAGGACTTAGAACGCCAACCATTGCTATTGTTATTGGCGAGGGCGGTAGCGGTGGAGCATTAGCCATTGCCGTGGCAGATAGATTAGCGATGATGCAGTATTCTGTTTTTAGTGTTATTTCGCCAGAGGGCTGCGCAGCTATTTTGTGGAATGACCCCTCAAAGATAGAATCTGCGACAAAAGCCCTTAAAATCACCCCTCCTGAACTCAAAAAATGCGGGCTTATTGATGATGTGATTGATGAGCCGCTCATCGGTGCGCATAGGGATAAGCAAAGCGCAGCAAAGGCGATAGAATCTTATTATCTTAAAGCCCTCAATGCAGTTTTGCACGATAAAGATTATTTGGATAAACGCTATGAAAAGCTTATGAGTTATGGGGCTTTTGCTGAAGCGTAGCGCGCAAAATTCGCACTAGATTCTATGTGGCAAGTAGGCAAAAGCCTAAATGAAGTTTATTCTTATATTTACTCCCTACATATTTTCTTATGGCACAATGCACGCTTACATGAAACAAAGGAGCAAACATGAAAAAAATATTAGTAGCACTGCTAGGCGTAGCCTTTATCATCGGCTTAAATGCATGTGCAGATAAGCAGGAGGAAAAGACAAGCACGCTTGAGCAGATTAAGCAAAAGGGCGTGGTGCGCATCGGCGTATTTAGCGATAAGCCGCCTTTTGGGTTTATTAATGAAAAAGGGCAAAATGATGGCTTTGATGTATATATTTCAAAGCGCATCGTAAAAGATTTGCTAGGCGATGAAAGCAAAGTTGAGTTTGTCCTTACAGAAGCGGCTTCACGCGTAGAGTTTTTGCGCTCTAATAAGGTGGATATTATTATGGCAAATTTCACAAAAACGCCTGAAAGAGAAGCGGTGGTGGATTTTGCAAAGCCTTATATGAAGGTCTCACTTGGCGTAGTGTCCCCTAATGGCGAGATTAAAAGCATTGATGATTTAAAGGGCAAAAAGCTCATTGTCAATAAAGGCACAACAGCGGATATGTATTTTACAAAAAATTACCCCGATATTGAGCTGCTTAAATATGAGCAAAACACAGAAGCATTTCTCGCGCTTAAGGATAAACGAGGCGATGCGCTCGCGCATGATAATACACTTGTGCTAGCGTGGGCTATGGAAAATGAGGGCTTTGGCGTGGGCATTGCTTCACTTGGCGAGGAAGATGTGATTGCTCCAGCGGTTAAAAAGGGCAATATCGAGCTTAAAGAGTGGCTTGATAATGAGATTGACACGCTCACACATGAAGGCTTTATCAAAGAGGCTTATGAGCGCACACTCGCGCCTATCTTTGGCGAGGAGAAAATGGATTCTGTAATTTTTGTGCATCACTAGAAGTGTTACAGAATCTACGAAGTAGTTGATAGATTGCGCGCTGCCTTTATCAAAAAAGCAACAGCGCGGAGTTATAGAATCTAGCCCTTTAAAAACTCTTATAATAATAAAGTATACTATTTGAGTTTATTCACATAATCGCAAGCAAATTGATTGCGCAAATCACAGGCGCGATTGTAGTAATCTTTTGCCCTTGTCAAATCCTGCGGCACGCTTAAGCCTTGCTGATAAATTTCTGCACTCACCACACAGGCATACATTCTTTGTTCTTGGCACGCTTGAGAATCTAGATTGAGCGCTTTTTGATTAAACTCCCTTGCCTTTGCCAAATCCTGCTTGACATTCACACCATAAAAATAGTATGAGCCAAGCATAAAGCAAGCGCTCTCCATATCCCGCTCGCACATTACTTCAAGATATTGCAAGCCTTTCTGCACATCTTTTTCAATCCCTCTGCCATCAATGAGCGAGACAGCCTGTATGGTGCACCACTCCACCGCGCCCTCCCTGCAAGCCTCCAAACTATTCTCATAGCCTAGCTTATAATAAGACTGCGCACTTTGCTTATCTGTGAGCGCTTGTTTAGAATCTTGCCCTTTTTGTGTGGAAAGCACCTCATAGTAATTGCCCAAATACAAGCACGCGCCGGGGTGTTTGGCATCGCAGGCTTTTTTTAAAAACTTGCTAGCTTCTTGGGTATTTTTCACCCACATCACCACACCTTGATAGAATTCAGAATCTGCCTCGCGTATGGCTTTTAGCAGCGGGGATACCTCTTCTTTATTTTGAGAATCTGCTACAGAATCTGGCGCATTTTGCGCAGTTAGGGGCGTAGATTCTATACCAAAGGCGCGCGATATGCACAAGAGTAAGCCTAAATACAGCATAATGCATTTCATACACTACTCCTTTTATTGAGATGCACAAGTTGGGGGAGGCTTTGTGTAATCATTTGATTATGCGTGAAAAACCCCTCTATGCGCTCATATATCTCATCTACATCGCTTAGGCTATTTACCACAGCGCGAAATTCACTCGCACCATCATGCCCTTTAGCGTAAGCGTGCAGGTTTTTGCGAAACATTATCGCGCCCCGCTCTCCATAAAACTCAATCATTTTTTGAAAATGCTTAAGCACTAATTCTTTTTTGATAATAGGCGGAATTTCTTGTGTGTTATGCTTAATCTGCCAAAAAATCCAAGGCGTTGTAATAGCAGCCCTGCCTATCATCACGCCATTTGCGCCTGTGTGGGCTAGCACTTCTTTAGCCTTTTGCGGGGTATTAATCTCACCATTAGCAATAAGTGGCATGGAAATATGCTGCTTAATGTGAGCTATGGCATCATAATCCATACGCTCCTTTTTATAGCCATCAGCGCGCGTGCGCCCATGCACAACTACAAAGTCTGCCTGCACATCTTTGAGGGCTTGGGCTAGCTCATTTGGGATTTTTTTATCAAAGCCTAAGCGCACTTTGAGGCTTGTATAGGGGGTTTTAGCCGTTTTTTTAATAAGATTTGCAATTCTTACAAGTAAATTTAAATCTTTTAATAATCCGCTACCATTGCCATGATTTGCCACTTTAGGCGCGGGACAGCCGCAATTTAAATCAATAATATCAATGCCCTCTTGCGTGTTTAGAATCTCCACAGCTTGCTTGATAATGCTCTCCTTTGAGCCAGCAATCTGCACGCTATATGGATTTTCAAGCGGGGATTTTGCTACCATTTTAAGCGTGCGGGCATTATTAAACACTAGCGCGTGCGAGCTTATCATCTCACTCACGGTAATATCCACGCCAAAGTCTTTCACCACACTGCGAAAGGGCAAATCCGTATAGCCCGCTAGCGGGGCAAGCATGAGTAGATTCTCAAAATGTATCATTTAGTTTCTCTGCTTGTAATCAGCATAATCAAAGCTTTTTAAAAGCTGCCATTTCCCCTGCGTATCAATCGCGCAAAGGGCAGGTAGGGGAATGCCATTGAAGGTAGTATTTTTCACAATCGTGTAATGCAGCATATCCTCAAAAATCACTCTATCGCCTACGCACAGAGGCGTATCAAAGCTATAATCGCCTATAATATCGCCCGCTAAACAAGTAGCTCCGCCTAATCGATAAGCGTATTTGGCGACATTTGCACCTTTATCAGATTCTAAACCATATTTCTTAGAAAGTTTAGTGAGTGCGGGGCGGTAGGGCATCTCAAGGCAGTCTGGCATATGTGCGCTCGCACTTACATCAAGAATAGCAATATCTAGCTCATTATGCACAATATCCACCACCTCGCCTATTAAAAAGCCCACCTGCCAGCCCACAGCCTCGCCGGGCTCTAAAAATATGGCAATATCGTGGTATTTTTGCTTAAAGGAAGTGAGTAGATTGATAAGCAAACTACAATCATAGTCTGCCCTTGTGATGTGATGTCCCCCACCAAAATTCACCCAACTTTTATCATGCAAATACGCACCAAAATATTTTTCAAAATACGGCAAAGTGCGCGCAAGCACGCTGCTATCCTGCTCACAATGTGTATGAAAATGCAGTCCGCTAATGCCTTTTAGACCATACATTTTCACTCCCTCTTCAAAGGCTTGGGGTGTAATACCCAGCCTTGAGCCAGCAACGCAGGGGTTATAAATAGGCGGCTCTACTTCACTATAAAGCGGATTTACTCTTAAGCCCACTTCTATAGGGAATTGAGCGTCTTTATTGTGAGATTCTATCATAGGCTTAAAAGTCTGCCACTGAGCAAAGGAATTAAAAATAATATGTGTAGCATAATGCAGAATCTGCGCAAACTCATGTGGCTTATACGCGGGTGAAAACACACAGACTTCTTTGCTTGCTTTTGCGCCGCCTATTTCTTCATAGCCTAGTCTAGCCTCATATAGCCCGCTAGCTGTGCTGCCACTAAGTATGCGCCTTAGATTCTCAAATTTTCTCCAAAATGCGTAGCCTTTGAGGGCGAGCAGGATTTTTGCCCCACTTTGCTTTTGTATAGAATCTAAAAGCGTGAGATTGGTATTGAGCTTTTCTTCTTCAAGCACATAGGCAGGGCAGGGCAGGCTAAAAAGTGTGGAGCAGTCGCGCATTGGCTATTTGAGGGCAAATCGCCTCACTGCAGATTCTATCTCTACGGGATTTGATTTAGAGATAAACTCATCGGCATTCAGCGAGCGCGCCATATCTTCATTGCTACTTCCGCTCATAGAAGAATTAACGACAATTGGCAAGTGGGCGGTTAAAGGATTTGATTTGACCTGCTTAATCACCTCAAAGCCGCTTGCCTCTGGCATTTCAAGGTCTGTGATAATCATACCTATGGAGCTAATATCAGTTGTGGGCGCAAAGAGATAATCAAGCAAATATTTGCCATTAATAAAATCATGATGCACAACGCCCAATTTATCAAGGATAAGCTGCATAGTGCGTAAAACCGTTGGGCTATCATCAGCTAGCAATATGCTTTTTGTAGTTTCAACTTGAGAAATTTTAGCAATGCCCTCTTCTTTATCTTTTTCAATCCATGGAAAGACATCAATGAGCATTTTTTCAATATCCACCACCTGCACCAAACGCCCATCAAAATATCGTGTGCGGCTCACAAGCTTGCCATTATGTCCGCCACCGCCAACACCTACACCTTGCTCAATTTCTGTCCATTTTTTATTTAAGATTCTATCTGCTTCATAGATTCTCACCCCAATTGTCCAGCGTGAAAATTCACAAATCATAATGATATCTTCCTCACCCGGCGCTCTTTTCACACCAAAATCGCGTAAGTTCTTGCTCTTATTGCTGCTATCGTAATAAAACCATTTACGCATATCAATAAGAGGAATAGTCAATTCACGAATGGTAATAAGCCCCTCCACTAGGCTATTGCTCTCATGTGTAACGACTGTGAGCATACCGCTATATTTAATCACTTCTCGAATTTTAAAAACATTTACTGCATATAAATCTTTATCCTTTTCTAAACGAAAGCACAGGAGTTGTAGTTCATTATTTTTGTGGAGACTTGTTACTTGGTCTATGTTTGACATACTCGTTTTAGACATGTTACACCCCTACTTTATAAATTAAAAAATGGTCAAATACTAGCACAAAATCACTAAAAATAAGTTTATGTATTTCTGCCTTTGTGGCTAGATTTCCCGCCAAATCGCATTTTGATTAAAATCACAATCCAACGCACAACGCCATATAGCACATATCCGCTCATCAGCGCGCATAAGGTCTCTTGCGGCTTAATGTAAATAATGCCAAGTAGTAAAATCACAGCGATGAAAGATTTAAAATTCCACCGCATTTTTTTAAAGCTAGGATAGCGGATATTGCTCACCATAAGGATACTTATAAGAAAGCTTCCAGCAAGCATAACATAGCCATATTTTTGAATAAAGTGATATTCTAAATCTAGTAGCACCCAAAGCATAACAACAACCGCAGCAGAGGGAATAGGCAGCCCGATAAAGGAGTTTGGCTCTGCGTTTGTGGTAATATTAAAGCGCGCTAAGCGCACTGCACCAAGTATGACAAAAATAGCTGGCACACTCATACCCAAACGCCCATAATTTACCCCCACATAAAAGTAAAGTAACATCGCAGGAGCTACACCAAATGCCACGATATCAGCTAGAGAATCAAACTCTACGCCAAATTTACTTGAAGTATTAGTAAGCCTTGCCACCCTGCCATCAAGCCCATCAAGTATCATTGAGGCTAAAATAAGCCAGCAGGACATCTCAAAGCTACCTTTTGAAGCATAAATCACGCTTAAAATGCCCAGAAAAATACTCCCAGCCGTAAAAAGATTTGGGAGTATAAAAAGTGGATTAAACTTCATAAAAATATCCTATGATACTCTGCAGCGCCTTTATTCTATCGCCAATGCGCACTTTAAGTTCAAATTCTGCATGGGCTTTATCTGTTGGAATAATAATCTTTGTCATACCAAGTTTCATAAAGCCCATGCGCTCGCCAATACTCAAATTACTATGCGCAAAGAGATGATTAGAGGCAAAAAACACAGGATAAAAATCCATACTAAATGGCTTATCTGCTAGATTTTTAAAGCTCATAGTGCCATTAAGCACTTTGCGTTTATCTCTACTGCAAAAGTTCAAGCTTAAGCCTTTCTTTTCACTTGCGCTCCCCTCTACAATATCGCAAGGAGCGCGTATAACGCCCACATCAATAAGACGCGTCTCAATAAGAATGCTTATTTGCTCACTATTAGATTCTATATTTCTTATAATTCCATCAACAGGCGCGACAAAGGCATTATGCTCATCATTATTTGGAATGCGTTCAGGATTGCGAAATATCACAAGCCACACAATAAGCGCAATAAAAGATACAAAGCCACACACACTCCATTCAAAACACACACTTAATAAAAAGGCTGCTAGGAGGATACCTGCGCCTATCCAGCCTTGCTTTGCAATAATTTGTGTAGTGGTTGTCATAATGCCCCCTTATTCTTCGTCCTCAAGCGGAATGAGGCGAGTTTGCATATTATGCTGTGCTTCATATTCTTGGATAATTTCTCGCACGCGCGCACCATCAATCACTTCTTTTTCAAAAAGCTCTTTTACCATACTTTCAATGGCGTCTTTATAATCGCTTAGGAGTTTTTTGACATACGCATAGCGCTCATCAAGGGTGTTTTTGATATGTGCATCAATCTCTTGTGCGAGATGCTCGCTAAACTCCCTCTGTCCTCCGCCACCACCAAGAAAAGTATTGCGCTGCTTTTCAAGCACCATAAGCCCACTTACATCACTCATTCCATAATAGCTAATCATTGATTTTAAAATGCCTGTAGCGCGCTCTAGGTCATTGCTCGCACCTGTTGAAATCTCGCCCAAAAAGACATCTTCAGCCGCACGCCCACCCAAAAGTACATCAACTTCTGCCATAAGCTCATGCTTTTGCATAAGGTAGCGATTTTCTTCAGGTGTGTGCAGTGTGTAGCCTAGTGCTGCCATACCGCGCGGGATAATTGAGACTTTATTTACCCTATCAGCGCCTTTGGTCATTTCGCTCACCACTGCATGTCCGCTTTCATGATAGGCGACAATCTTTTTTTCCTTTGGAGAAATGCGCCTTGATTTTTTCTCAAGTCCAGCAATGCCTCTCTCAACGGCTTCTTTTAGGTGTTTTTGGCTTACTTCTTTTTGGTTTTCTCTCCCTGCAAGGAGGGCTGCTTCATTGATGATATTGGCTAAATCCGCCCCAGCAAGCCCAGCGGTGAATTTTGCAATCTCGTGTAAATCCACATCACGCGCTAGAGCAACATTTTTAATATGCACTTTGAGAATCTCAAGTCGCCCTTCAAAATCAGGCTTATCAACCAGCACTTGTCTATCAAATCGCCCGGGTCGCAAAAGCGCAGGGTCAAGAATCTCTGGGCGATTAGTCGCTGCTAGCACGATTACAGGTGCAGATTCTGAACCAAAGCCGTCCATTTCGGCTAAAAGTTGATTGAGCGTTTGCTCTCTTTCATCATTTCCACCTACCATACTTCCAGCGGCACGACTTTTCCCAATGGCATCAATTTCATCAATAAAAATAATGCTTGGCGCGTCTTTTTTTGCCATTTCAAATAAATCTCTCACGCGGCTCGCACCAAGCCCTACAAACATCTCAATAAAGCTACTCCCGCTCATAGAAAAAAATGGCACATTTGCTTCCCCAGCCACTGCCTTAGCCAGCAAAGTCTTACCTGTGCCGGGAGGTCCTACAAGCAGCACGCCGCGCGGGATTTTTGCGCCCACAGCGGCATAGCGTTCAGGGTGTTTAAGAAAATCTACAATCTCAACCACCTCTTCTTTTGCCTCTGCATTACCAGCCATATCATCAAATTTTACATTAGGCTTTTCGGCATTGACTAGTTTTTTGGCATTGCCCATACCAAAAATACCCCCGCCCATGCTCTTTTGCATACGAGCGGTCAAAAATATCCAAAGCGCTAGAATGATAAAAATGGGCAGCAGCATATTAACCAAATCACCAAGGAAACTCCCCTCGCTAAAGCCGCTGTATTCAATCTTTTTTTCATCAAGGAGCGGCACAAGTCCCAAATCTGCTACCTTTTTAGTCGTATAAAGCACTCGCGGCGAAGTTTGCGTAGAATACGCCTTAATGTAAGTTTGCCCAATGCTCACAGAGCTAATCTCACCACGTGCGATAAGCTCTTTTAGCTCATTGTAGGTAATCTCTTTAGTAACACTTCCCCCCATAAGCCTATCTGTGAGAGAATCTCCATTGGGCGAGAAAAGCTTAAATAAAAGGAGGGCGAGAATGACAAAAATAGCAAAAGTCAAAAAAGGATTTTGCTTAAAAGGCGGTTTTTTATCATTGGGATTTTCCATTATTATTCCTTTGCGGTAGTTTATAAAGTTAATTTTAGGGCTATCCACTCACCTTGAGTGCGTGTCTCTAGCAGATTAAAATCACTGAATGCCTCTATTATATCAAATTTATATTCACTAAGTATCCCAGAGAGTATCAAAAGCCCATTTTTAGCTAGCTTTGCTTTAAAATCATTGTGTAAAAGCTTCACAACAAATGCGATGATATTTGCCACAATCACATCATAATGCTTAGGCTCACTAGGGGCATTATTAATGCTACCTTGCCATAAAGATGCAAAAGTAGTGTGATTAAGTAGAGCATTTTTTTGACTTTCTTTAATACACAGTGCATCTGTATCGCAGGCATATACTTGCGCGCCAAGTTTGGCAGCAGCTATGCTTAAAATTCCGCTTCCGCAGCCCACATCAAGCAATGTCTTGCCACATATATTTGCCTCTTGCAAAAGCTCTAAGCACATAGCTGTGCTTGCGTGATGTCCAGAGCCAAAGGCAAGGGCAGGATTTATGATAATATCCTTGCTAGATTCTATATTGTTTGGCAGATTATGCCATGAAGGGCGGATATAAAAGCCAGCACAATACACGGGCTGCACAGAATCTTCATACGCCTTTATCCAATCTTTATTTAATTTTTCAGCAATATGATAGCAAAAGCCCACTTGCATTTGCGTATTTTGCGCGAGCGTAGCGGCAAATGCTTGCATAGATTCTATAAATGCTTGTAGATTAATATGCTCAAGGCGAGCGATGATTTGTGTGGGTTGCGCACTTAGTTTGGCTTGTGCGATGTGAAAGTTAAAGCCTTGCCATGAGGCGTCATCATAAGTGATTGCAAAGGGATTTTGCGCGGAGATAGAATCTATAAACTCAACAGCGCAAGAAGTTTCTTGAAGGATAAAATCGGCAAACTGCTCTACAAAGCCACTAGGGTGGATAATAATCTCATAATATACCTGCTTATCCAATCCCTGCATTTCATTTGAGGATTAATCCTCATTCACGCCTAAAACTACTTCAAGCTTTTCTTTGAGGACTTGGGGTGTGAAAGGCTTAACGATGTAATTATTCACTCCAGCCTTAAGTGCGGTAATTACTTCAGCTTTGCCACCCTCAGTAGTAACCATAATGATTGGAATAGATGTATATCGTGGGTCGGAGCGCACTTTTTTAACTAAATCCAAACCATTCATTTCAGGCATATTCCAGTCGGTAATAAGCACTTGTATGCCTTCTGTGGTGTCCATAATCTGCCACGCCTCCACACCATGCTCGGCTTCTAAAATATCTTCATATCCCAAACGTTGGAGGGTGTTTTTTATAATTCTTCTCATTGTAGAGCTATCATCAACAACCAGCAGTTTCAAGTTATCTCCTTCATTAAGTTGTGGCTACAAAAATAAAAGGTGCAATTCTATCACATCTTTTTTACAAATTAGATTAATCCTTGTATTTTTTCTAAAAAACCAAAATTATTTTTGCGGATAAGATTTTAGGAGGGCTTTAAGGTCTATCTTTTTTTCATAAAAGGCTTTACCCACGATAACTCCACTAATAAAGGCATTTTGATTAAGCGTGTGCAGCTCCTCTTGTGAGGCAAAGCCCCCACTTGCTATAGTGTAAATGCCGCTAGTTTTAGCCATTTGCTCTGTGAAGGTAATATTTATCCCGCTTAATGCTCCATCGCGCTCAATATCTGTGCAGATAATGGCTTGAACCTTGCTTTGTGCGAATTTTTGGGCTAATGTGTGAGAATCTATGCCATCTTCTTGTATCCAACCTTGCGTAGCCACTTTGCCATTGCGCGCATCAATACCCACTGCTATGGGATAGAGCGTAGCCATTGTCTTTGTAAAATCCCAATTTTGCGTGGCAAGAGAGCCTAAAATCACGCGATTTACCCTCATTTGTGTATAAAGCTTTATGCACTCTTCATTGCGAATCCCCCCGCCAACTTGCACTTTAAGCGTTGTGGCAGATACAATCTTTTCAATCGTGGCTAGATTCTGTGGGCTGCCTGCAAATGCCCCATCTAAATCCACAATGTGTAGGTATTTTGCGCCCATATCCTCAAATGTCTTAGCAAAATCTAGTGCCTCTCCATAGATAGTAGCACTGCGCATATCGCCTTTAAATAGCCTCACGGCCTTACCTTCTTTTAAATCAATAGCAGGATAAATATCAAGCATGCCTAATCCTCTTTAATCCTCAATGGGTTTAATATTATTATACATCCACTCTGCACACCAGCCCACGAAAGCAAAGACTAAAAACGCATAGCGCGCATTAAAATAATTATCCGAAATAGAAAGCACAGAAGTGCAAATAATGCAGATAATAATGCCCAAAATAAGCAAGGCAAAATTCATATATTCATAGAATCCAAATAGTTCTTTATGCTTAAACATCACATATATAAGCAGCCCAACACCCCCAAAAAGCGCGATAATATCCAAATAAGCATATAAATTATCGCGATAATAATAAGGCTGTATGCAGAGTGCAAAAAGCACCACTATGATGATATTCATCGAAGGGCGCATATTGTAGAGCATTTCACCGATTTGATTATCTTGGTTAGGACGCAAGCCAAAGATTAAAAACAAAAGCGGAATATACACAAAAAACGCATACACCCCCAAGATAAACACAATCCGCCCTAGATAGTCTGTTATCAGTTCAAAAAAGTCGCGATGATAAATGCTCCCCTCAATAGCAAATAAATCCATAATATCCTCTGTCTCTGGGATATGCGTGGTTTTAAGAATGACAAGATAGATAAATATTATGCTTAGCGTGAGCATAATAATGCGCTGCAGGGTATTACTCGTCTTATGCCAGCTGCTTATAATCACAAAGGCGCTGCTAAGCAGAAAGCCGCAGAAAAAGAATAGCACGCTTAAATTATCAAAAAATTGATTTTCACGAATAAAAATTAAAAACAAATGTGAAAAAGAGTTTGAAAATTGTGAAGTAAAAAGCGTGAGATTAGTAAAAACAAATAGCGAGAAAAAAAGTAATGAAAAAATAACCGTAATGCGCGTGGTAGGTTTAATCATACACAATCCTTAGTAATTTCTTAAAAAATATCCATCTATGCCGTCTGCTATACCTTGGGCAAGCAGTTTTTGATAATCTTTTTTTGCTATGAGTTTGCCCTCATCTTTGTGCGAAGCATAGCCAATTTCGATAAGCACAGAGGGCATAAGCGCGCCAGCTAGCACCCAAAATGGTCCCTCTCTCACCGCGCCATCATGTGTGTCATACTCCGTCCTTACTTCATTAAGAATACCAGATTGTATCTCAATAGCCAGCTTATGCGATGCCACAAGATGAAAGGCGCTAATGGTATTAAGAAATGACTTAGTCGCAAAGTGGCTCATAGTTTCAATATCACCTTGGTTTTCAGCCTTTGCTACCTGCTCGGCGCGCTCACTTCGCGCAGGAGAGAGGAAGTAGGTTTCTACACCATTTGGCGTTTTAGGAGAATCTTTAGGCATGGAATTAGCGTGCACAGAGACAAACAAATCAGCGCCCTTAGCGTTTGCAAACTCTGTGCGCTTGCGCAAGTCAATATACACATCACTATCGCGTGTCATAAAGACCTTATACCCGCGAGATTTAAGCTCTTGGGTCAGCAGCTTTGCTACATCAAGCACAATGATTTTTTCACATATACCCTCCACACTCCTTGTGCCGCAGTCTTTCCCTCCATGCCCTGCGTCAATAACTATCTTTTTTCTTGTATCTTTTTTTTCATCTTTAGTATTCTTAGATTCTATAATTTCATCTTTTGGCTTGGACTTTGTCTCTTTGGCAGTACTTTTAGAATTTAGCCTAGATTCTATCTTAGAATCTGCTTTGGTATTTGTGGGGGGTTTTTGTGGGGTGGTGGGCTTAGTGGTTGGTTTTTGCGTATTTGTAGGCTTTGTGGCAGTTTTTGGTTTAATAAAAATATAGAGATTTTCTTTTTCTTTAATGATTTCATAAGTGGATTTTGGCTGCAAACGAAGCACAATACGCACGATTTTAGGCGTATTTTGCGCTACTTGCAAAGTGGAATTATCCTTAAATACAAAATTGCGGCGGGGGATAGTGAGATTTGCCTCAAAGTCTATGAGCGTGGTATCTTGCCCCTTTTTTGTTTGCCATGTGAGTGAAGCAATATCTTGAGCGAAGACTATTTTTAAATTTCCATCGCCAAAGGGCGTCATTTTGATTATGCGATGCTCCCCGCTTGCGCATAATACTACAAAGAGCAATCCTGTTAGGATTCTTAGCATTTAATCTCTCACAAGCTCGGCAATAATTTCTCTTACAGGTTGAATTTTTTGGATTCTATATCCATTTGCCCCCGTAAAATACAAGCCTTGTTCCCTATCACCCATAAATCCCCTCCCTAGAGAATCTGCGATACAATACCCCACCTTCTTTGCCTCCACGCCTCTATGACATGGAGAGACGCAGTTGCTTATGCAGCGGATTTTTGGCGCATTGCCTTGTGCTATTCTATCAAATATGCCAGTTTTTACTGCGCGCGCAGGATAGCCCACGGGGGATTTTACTAGTTCAATATCCTCTTTACGCACGGAGGGCATTAAATCACGATAAGCCTTTGCATCACATTCCTCCGAGCCTAGCCATCTTGTCCCCATTTGCACCCCGCTTGCGCCTAAAGAGAGCATTCTATCAATATCGCCTCTATCCCAAATGCCTCCCGCAGCGATAACAGGGATATGCCCCCATTTTTTGACTTCATCTACTACCTGTGGGAGTAGATTCTTAAGCTGATATTCTTCTTTAAAACAATCCTCATAGCTAAAGCCTTGATGCCCGCCACTTAGTGGTCCTTCAACCACCACAGCATCGGGGATTTTAGCATATCTATCCATCCAGCGCTTACAAATGATTTTTAATGCCTTAGCCGATGAGACAATGGGCACAAGTGCGACATCAGGGAAGTTTTTAGTAAATTCGGGCATATTGGTAGGCAGTCCTGCACCTGTTACGATGATATTTGCACCTGCTTCACACGCATCGCGCACCACGCGCCCATATTCATTAATCGCGTAGAGTATATTCGCTCCTAGCGGATTGTTTCCACAAATTTTGCGCGCATTTTTAAAAATCTCATTTAAAGCCTGCTTGGAGTAGAAATTGATGGCTTCAAAGGGCTTAGAATTAGTGATTTTTTCCACAAATTGCATTTTTTGATAATATCCTGTGCCAACAGCGCTAATAATTCCTAGCGCGCCTTCTTTAGAAACACTGCCAGCTAATCTATCCCAGCTAATGCCCACACCCATACCGCCTTGAAAAATTGGGTATTTAATCGTATGCTTGCCTATTTTGAGCGGTTTTAATCCCATTTGTATGTCCTTATGAAATAATCACTTTTGCGAAACGTCTTTTGCCAATTTGGACAATATATTCACCCACAGACAGCTTAAGATTCTCATCAGTTATTTTTTCTTTATTAATTTTTAATGCTCCGGCGCGAATATCTCTGCGCGCTTGAGAAGTAGATTCACAAAGTCTAGCATTCACAAGCACTTTAGCTATCCATTCGCCATTATTATCTTTAAATGTCGGTATGTCTGCTGGTATCTCATCTTTGCTAAATACATTGTCAAATGCTATTTTAGCTTGTTTTGCTAAATCAATGCTATGATAGCGTGTTGTTATTTCTAAAGCGAGCTGCTCTTTAATGGCTTTGGGGTGTGCTTGGGCGTTATTTACTTGCTCTTTTAAGGCAGCAATTTCTTGCAAGGATAAGGCGGAGAGTAATTCATAATATCGCCACATCATTTCATCACTAAGGCTTAGAATCTTAGCATACATGGTATTAGCAGATTCTGTAACGCCAATGTAATTATTGAGCGATTTGCTCATTTTATTTACACCATCAAGCCCCTCAAGCAGCGGCATAGTCATTACAGATTGCTCCTTTTTTAGCCCATATGAGCGCTGCAAACTGCGCCCTACAAGGAGATTAAATTTTTGGTCATTCCCGCCTAGTTCAATATCACAATTAAGCGCTACAGAATCATAGCCCTGCAAAAGCGGATACATAAATTCCACCATAGAAATAGGCTGATTATTGCTATAGCGTTTTGTAAAATCATCGCGCTCAAGCATACGTGCTACAGAAAATTTTGAAGTGAGTGTAATTATGCCTCCAGCGCCTAGCTCGCTAAGCCATTTTGAATTAAAGCAAATTTGTGTGTGCTTAGGATTTAGCACCTTAAAAACTTGCTCTTTGTAAGTGAGGGCATTTGCTTCTACTTGCTCCTTGCTCAGGGGCTTTCTTGTCTCGCTTTTCCCGCTTGGGTCGCCAATGGTGGCTGTAAAATCACCGATAAGAAATTTCACATTTCCGCCATAGCGTTGGAATGTGGCTAATTTTTGCAAAAGCACCGTATGTCCTAAATGCAAATCAGGCGCTGTGGGGTCAAAGCCAGCCTTTACGCAAAAACGCTCGCCACTCTCATAGAATCTTTGCACTAATGTTTGGATATACTCCTCACCGATAAACTCCACGCAACCGCGTTTTAACTCCTGCATTGCTTCTTGTATCATTTTTCTCCCTTATGCTAGATATACATCTTTAAGATTGCTAAATTCAATGATTTTATATTTTTTATTTAACGCCTCTTTAATAGTTTTTGCATCTTGACTTTTGCTCTCAAAGCAAATTTCACAATATGTAGAAAACTGCCTATCTAGCGTATTGTAATCTACTTTTAAGATATTACAATCAAGCTTTGCTAATAGGCTTGATAAAAGTGCTAGCGTGCCTTTTTGATTTTCAAGTGCGATGATGACTTTATACATGCTCTTTTGCTCATTTGCCCACTGCACAAAGAGCATTTCGCTGCCTTGGTCTATTTCATTGAGCGCTCTTTCACACATTTTGTGATGAATGTAGGCTTTTTGGGAAGTTTTAATGGCTAAAATATCATCTCCATATTTAGGGTGGCAGCAGTAATCAAAAATCACTTCATTCACATTGCGGTTAGTCTGCACGATGATGTTATCAAAATTTAGCGCTTTAAGCTTTAACATATTGATTTTAATTTTGCCCAAAAAATTTGCCTCGCGCAAAAAATTACCCTTGATACTATTTTTAACTTCTTTTAAAAATGCTAAATCATAAGCCGCGCGTTGGATATTAGATTCAAGCCTATTTTCTTTCAGGTAGGTTAAAACGGCGTGTTGAGAGCTATCAAAGATAGTTTGCAGAATCTGCAAGGCGACTTTTTTATTGATTTCTTTAAGCTTTGCTTGACATTGGATTCTCATATGATTTTTTGCTCTAGAAGTTTTAACCGCATCAATCCAAGTGCAGCGTGGGTGGATTTTTTCATAAGGTTCTGCCACCACAATGCGCACAATATCGCCATTTTTAAGCGGCTGGAGCAAAGAAGCATTTTGATGATTGATAAATGCCTCTTTAGCATTATTGCCTATATCGCTATGCACAGCATAGGCAAAATCTAGCGCTACCGCGCCCACAGGTAGATTATAAATATCGCCCGCTGGAGAAAATACCATCATATCTTCTTTGTATAGGTCATTTTTGGCTAATTCGTAAAATTCCTCAATAGTATCATTTTGGTATTGCAAATTATTGAGCCATTCTAAATTTGGCTCTAAGCCACCGCTTTTATATTTCCAATGTGCTGCTACGCCATATTGAGCAGATTTGTGCATATCAAAAGTGCGGATTTGCACTTCATAAATGCTCGCCCCTTCAAAAATAGTCGTGTGGATTGTTTGATAACCATTTTCTTTTGGCAGTGCGATATAATCTTTAAGGCGCGAAATAACGGGCTTTAGCTGCAGGTGTAATAATCCTAATACCTTATAGCACTCTAGGCTTGTTGGCACAATAACGCGCACCGCGAGCAAATCTAATATCTCATCAATGCCCACTCCCTTGCGTTGCATTTTAAGAAATATGGAATAATAGCGCTTCACGCGGCTTTCAATAGTAAAATCTTTTTCGTTAAAGCCATTTTGCAATAAAATAGTGGCGACTTTTTGCCTAAATTCATTGAGCCTTAGCGTAATGGATTGATTATTCTCTTTCATGTATTGCTCAATTTTGCGATACTCTTCAGGAAAAATATAAAAAAAGCTCCTATCTTCTAGCTCGCTTTTAAGCGATGAAATACCTAATCTATGAGCGATTGGAGCATATACCATAAGCGTTTCTTCTGCTATGCGCTTTTGCTTATGCGGGGGCAGGGCGGAAAGGGTAAGCATATTGTGCATTCTATCGCTAATTTTAATCACCAGTGCGCGAATATCTTTTACAGAGGCTAAGAGCATTTTGCGGAAGCTTAGCGCGGAGGCGGCGAGCTTTTCATTAAGATTGCTGCTTAGCTCCTCTTTGCGGATTTCTACAATTTTTGTAAGCGCATCAACCAAATGCCCCGTGTCCCAGTCAAATTCACGCCTTACATCTTCTAATGAATAATATGTATCCTCCACCACATCATGCAACAATGCCGCACATATCATCGTTTCATCACCGCCATAAAATGCCACAATGCACGCCACACAAAGTGGGTGAACCACATAGGGAATACCACTCTTGCGCAGCTGCCCATTATGTGCATTTATCGCTACATCAATGGCTTTTTGCACCTTTGGGGTAATATGCGTGAAAGTTTGCAGTTTGGCAATGGCAGATTCTATATTATTAATTTGAGCAATTTGGGCGAAGAAGTCCAAACCCTATGTCCTATCCTCAATGGAGGTAAGCTCGATTTTCCCCTCCGCAATTTCGCGCATAGCAATATCAGGCAATTTATGCGTTTTAATATCCATAGCTACAAGCGGCTTTGCGCCCTCACTTAGCTCTTTAACACGCTCAAAAATGAGGCTTGCGAGCAAATATCTATCATCTTGCACTCTCTTGAGTGCTTTGGCTGCGATTTCTTCTGTCCGTAATGTGTGCATAATGCTCCTTTATCTAGAGTTACAAGAATTAAAAAAGTGCAGATTCTATCTTTTTTTTCATTTAGTTTTGCTTTTGTTTTAATTAATGCACAATGGAGCAAACGCCCTCATTGTATTTGAGCAGATTTACTAAATTGCCTTTTTTAAACATATTGCAAACTAAAATGGGCAATTTATTATCCTTTGCTAGCGCAATGGCTGTATCGTCCATAACCTTGATGTGGTCTCTTAGCGCCTCATCATAGCTTAGAGAATCTAGCATTTTTGCATCGGCAAATTTATGCGGGTCTTTATCATACACGCCATCAACTTTTGTCGCCTTAATAATCACATCTGCGCCAATTTCTACCGCGCGCAAAGTCGCTGCGCTATCGGTTGTAAAAAATGGATTTCCAGTGCCTGCGCCAAATATTACCACACGCCCCTTTTCCAAATGCCGAATAGCGCGGCGATAGATGTAGCTCTCACAAATTTCTTTAATCTCTAGCGCACTTTGCACGCGCACATCAATGCCAGAATGCTCCAGCGCCTCCTGCATAGCCACAGCATTAATCACAGTGGCTAGCATACCCATATAATCCCCGCTTGTGCGGCGGATAATGCCACCCTGCGCTGCAGAGACGCCGCGTATGATATTGCCTCCGCCGATGACTATGCCTACTTCAATATCATTATCTCTTAGCGTTTTGATTTCATTTGCGATGTATTGCAGCACATTCACATCAATGCCAAAGCCACTATCCCCCGATAACGCCTCTCCAGAAAACTTTACCAACACGCGTTTATACTTCATCACCTTAGCAGTCCTTTCTTTTTAAGTTTGCCATTTTATCTAAAAAGCTTAAACTAATGCTATGTTGGGCGCAAATGCGCGGCTTTGCCGAGCTTATGACAAGACCGCGCGGCTTTTTGTTAAAAAAGCAACAGCGCGGAATTATAGAATCTAGATTCTATAACGCGTAAGAATCTTGTGCTATATTAAAACCATGCAAGCACTTAATTCATATCATATAGAACTCTTTGGCATTATACAGGGCGTGGGATTTCGCCCATTTGTGTATCATCTAGCACACAAAATGCAGCTTAAAGGCTATGTGCAGAATTGCTATGAAAATTTGCTCATTTATCTTACAGACATAAGCACGCAGCAGCTAGAGGATTTCCTCTCCACGCTTTTTAGCACTCTGCCACCTCATGCGCACATTACTCATCATCACATAAAGCCCGCTTTGCCCTTAATGCTTGATACATTTGAAATTAGAGCTTCCAAAGCCACAAAGCAAGCGCATCTAAGCCCAACGCTTTTACCCCTTGATATGCGCATTTGCCCAGATTGTCTAAAAGATATGCAAACACAGGGTAGATTCTATAATTATGCCTTTACCACCTGCACGCATTGTGGCGCGCGATATTCCATAATAGACGCCCTGCCTTATGATAGAATCCACACCTCCATGCGCGATTTTGCCATGTGTGAAGCGTGCCAAAGCGATTATGCAAATCCGCATAATCGCAGATTTCACACCCAGCCCATTTCGTGCCTGCAGTGCGCCATTAGATTGCGCTTCATTGATGAGCGTGGCAAAGTGCGCACTTTTAAGCATGCCAAAGATGATATAAAGCTTATTGATATGATTTCTGCTAAACTTAATGAAGGCAAGATTATCGCTATAAAGGGCGTTGGAGGATTTAACTTTGTAGCAAGTGCGAATAATAAACAAGCCATTACCACTCTAAGGGCGCGTAAAAATCGCCCGCACAAGCCATTTGCGCTAATGTTTAAGAATCTAGCAGATATTAAATCCCTAGCCTTTGTAAATAAAAAAGAGCAAGCCGCTTTATGCTCGCACCAAGCGCCTATTGTGATTTTGCAGCGGCATTTTAAGCCTAGTGAGCTTATAGATGAGGAGTGTTTAGCGCTTATTGCGCCAGATATTAGCACCATAGGCGCGATTTTGCCCTACAATGGCATTATGCACTTGCTTTTTATGCGTATGCAAACCCCGCTTATTTTTACTAGCGCAAATATAAGCGGTGAGCCTATTATCACGCAATGTGATGAGTTGTTGCATAGCGGCGTGCAAGATGTAATCCTTGATTATAATCGCGAGATTTTGCACCCCCTTGATGATAGCATTATGCGCTATATGGCAGGAGAAATGCGCCTTTTACGCTTAGCGCGTGGCTTTGCACCTCTCTGCTTGCCTTTAGAAAATAAGCAAAAGCATTTTATTTTGGGCGTAGGCGCGCAGCAAAAATCCACTTTGAGCCTGCTTGATAAGGATAATAAAGTGCTTGTTAGCCCATATTTAGGCGATTTGCAAGGTGTAGATTCTATAAATGTATATCAATCGCAAATGGCATTTTTGCAACACCTCTATGCGCAGGCGTTTGATAGTATTATTTATGACTTGCACCCTAAATATGCCTCCACGCAAATTGCACTAAAAACACCCGCTACATCGCATATTGCGCTTTCTCATCATAAGGCGCATTTTTACGCGATTTTGGGCGAATGTAATGCGCTAGATTCTATACATGCAAAACTAGGCATTATATGGGACGGCACGGGCTTTGGGGAGGAGGGGCATATTTGGGGAGGAGAGGGATTTTTATACCAAAATAACGCCATGCATAGAATCTACCACTTTGAGACATTTGTGTTTTTGGGCGGGGAGGGCGCGATAAAAGACATTGGCAAGCTTGCTGCAAGCCTTTTGTGGCAATATCAAGTGCCAAATACAAAGGATATATTGCATTTTAGCCCCACAGAAATAGCCCTTTTGCAAAGCGCGCATAAAAGTGGCATTTATCCGCTTACTAGCTCGCTTGGCAGGATAATTGATGCGGTGGCATATATACTTGGCATTTTAAAAGAGCAAAGTTATGAAGGGCAGAGCGGCGCACTGCTAGAGACTTATGCTATGGCGTATAAGCGCCCTGCAAAGCCCTATAAATTTCGTATCACAAATGGCGTGGTTGATATGAGTGATGTTATCCATAGCGTGTGCAAAGAGCGCAAAAATCCTAAAAAAAGCGCGTATAGATTTTTAAACACACTCGCTCACATTGCGCTAGCAATGGCACAAATGCAGCGTTTAGCGCATAAAGATGTGGCGGTATATTTTAGCGGCGGCGTATTTCAAAATAAGTTTGTTTGTGATAGAATCCGCACTCTATTTTCAAGGCATCATATCACTTTTTTTATGCACAAAAAACTTCCCTGCAATGATACAAATATTAGCTTTGGGCAGGTAGTCTTTGGCTCGCAATTGGGCTTAAAACTAAGGAGAAAGTATGCAAATTGATATAAAATCGCGTGAGGCGCGCCTAGCGGATAATCCTACTTTAGAGAAAAAATCCATAGATGTAGTGAGTAAGATTCTCTCCAAAAATGATATAAAGGCTAATGAATTACGGCAGCGCTACAAGGAGCTTGGGCTATATGTGATTAATTTAATGAGCTCACCCGGGAGCGGAAAAACCACCTTTTTAGAATCGCTAAGCCAAAGGAGGGATTTTAGATTCTGTGTTTTAGAGGGTGATTTGCAAACTAATCGTGATGCGCAGCGCCTTATGGATAAAGGTGTGAGCGCGTATCAAATCACCACCGGCGAGGCATGCCACTTAGAAGCAGCGATGATAGAATCTGCGCTTAATAAACTCCAAGAGCAGTGCGATATGGCACAAATGGATTATTTATTTATCGAAAATGTGGGCAACCTCGTGTGCCCGGCAAGCTATGATTTGGGCGCGCATTTAAATATCGTGCTGCTCTCAACAACGGAGGGCGATGATAAGATTCTTAAATACCCCACGATGTTTATGTGCGCAGATGCGGTGATTATAAGCAAGGCAGATGTAATGGAATATATGGGATTTAGTGTAGAAAGAGCGCGCGCGGATTTAGCGCAGCTTAAAGCCAATGTGCCGCTTTTTCTCCTAAGCAGCAAGCAGGAGCAAAGTATAGAATCTGTGTGCAATTTTATCGCGCAAAAAAGGGCGCAAAACTACCAAAGCACGCATAAATTTTAAGGAGTAAAGATGTGTTTGGCTATTCCTTCTAAGATTGTGGAGATACGGGATAATAATATGGTGCTTGTCGATACGCTAGGCGTGCAGCGCGAGGCGAGTTTGGATTTGCTTGATGAGGAGGTGCGCGTGGGTGAATGGGTGCTGCTGCACATTGGCTATGTGATGAGTAAAATTGATGAGCAAAGCGCGAGAGAGAGCTTAAGGCTGTATGATGAAATCTTAGAGGCTTTGAACGAGGAAGGTGTATGAATATTTTTATCATTAATCTTAAAGCCTCCACAGAGCGCAGAGCCTTTATGCAAAAGCAGTTTGCACATTTAAGCAAAGATATAGCAGATAGATATAATATTATTTTTTTTGATGCCATAAACGCCGCGGAGGGCGAGCATTTGGCTTTTAAGCAATACTCTAAGTTTAAAAGTCTGCTTGTGCGCGGCAAAGAGATGAGCGCGGGAGAGCGCGCGTGCTTTGCAAGTCATTATTGTTTATGGCAAAAATGTATAGAATCTAATACCCCCATAGTCGTGCTAGAAGATGATGTGGAGTTAGGTAAGCATTTTTGGGAAGGGCTTAAGCGCGTAGAGGAAAGTCCCTATGCATATGTGCGCCTTACTTTTTTGGCTGATGAGATTAAAACTATGCGCTTATCAAATGATTTTTATATAAGCTTTGATGGTGTTATAGGCACACAGGGTTATTACCTTACGCCTGTGGCGGCTAGGGCGTTTATAGAGCATGCTAAGAGCTGGTATCGCCCCGTAGATGACTATATGGATATGTTTTATATCCACCATGTGCCAGCGGTGTGCATAGAGCCTGTTTTACACCCTAGAGAGATTGCTAGCGCGATAGAAGGGCGGTGGAGCAAGCCGCCCATACCGCTTAAGATTATAAGAGAATGCTCGCGATTATATCTTAATATACGAGGCTTTTTATATCTTGTATTTAGAAAGAAATCGCTCCTTTTACCCAAAGAGGCGCTTAAAACTCTATTAGCGGGGGGGGGGGGGCAATACATTATGCTAAAAAGTGAAAAAAAAATTGATTTAATCCATAATTTTCGCGATAAAGATGTGATTTTAGGCTTTGCCAAAAAAATTAATACCCTCTCCTCACAACTTCAAGCCCCACTATGTGTTATGGAAGTGTGCGGCGGGCATACGCACAGCATTATGCGCTATGGCTTGCAGCAATTATTACCTAAAAATATAGCATTTATACATGGACCGGGCTGCCCTGTGTGCATTATGCCCAAAAATCGCATAAATCAAGCCTATGAGATTGCCATGCAAAAAGATGTGATTTTGCTCACACTTGGCGATATGATAAAAGTTCCAGGTGTAAAAGGCAGCCTCTCTACTGCGCGCGCTAAAGGTGCTGATGTGCGCTTTTTGTATTCGCCCATGCAAGTGCTTGATATTGCTAAAGACAATCCGCATAAGCGTGTGGTGTATTTTGCCATTGGTTTTGAGACGACTACGCCTATGAGTGCAGCGCTCATAGAGCGCGTGATAGAATCTAGGCTTACAAATGTGTTTTTTCATATTAATCATGTGCTTGTGCCTCCACCAGTGCGTGCGATACTAGATTCTAAACAATGCCGCGTGAATGCCCTCATCGCGCCTTCTCATGTGAGCGTGATTACAGGCGCAAAGATATATAAAGATATTGCTTTGCAATATAAGATTCCTATCGTGGTGAGCGGCTTTGAGCCGGTGGATATTATGGAAAGTCTTTATATGATTGTGCAGCAAGGTGTCAATAAAGAAGCCAACCTTGATATACAATATAAGCGCGTGGTGAGTATGGAGGGGAATTTAAAGGCACAAAGTATGGTAGAGCGGTATTTTGAGAAGAGAAAAAGCTTTGAGTGGCGTGGGTTAGGAGAAATTACAGAATCTGCGCTGCGATTAAAGCCAGCATACACGCATTTAGACGCAGAAGTAGTGTTTAGCTCAATTTTAAGCACAGATTCTATCCCCGATAATAAAGCCTGCCGCTGCGGGGATATTTTGCGCGGTGTGGCAAAGCCTCTTGATTGCAAAGTATTTGGTAAATCTTGCACGCCTAGCAATCCATTAGGGAGCTGTATGGTGAGCAGCGAGGGTGCTTGCGCGGCATATTACAAATATGGCGATGTTAGCAATCTATGAGTGACATTAAAGATACGCTAATAGACGCAGCCAAGCGCTATTACGCCTATTTAGATGCCAATGATTTAGGCTTAAGCGAGATACATATAAGCCATTGTATGCTTGAGGGTGAAGAGTTTATTATCGCACTAAAGGGCAATATGGCGGATATGGAGGTGCGCTTAAATGGGGATTTGCTCTTAAAAGTTGAACATGAATTATATAAAATTACAGAGACAGATGATATTAAGCCGCGATTTTTTGATGAAAAGCAAAAGGTTTTCTATCTTTCTTTGAAGCCAAAGCTTGTGCCTATTTTTGCAAAAATACTTAAAGAAAAGCGGCATATAGCGCTTTTTAGCGATTTAAAGTTTTTAGTAAAAAATGTGGAGGAGTTTTTTACCAAATATGGCGAGCATCTAAGCTTGCCTCAAGCTATTAGCCCTTGCATTGTGCCGCATATTGCGTATTTAAGCGATGAGCAAAGCACGGCTTTAAATATGGTGCTTAACACGCCTTTAAGCTATGTGTGGGGACCGCCTGGCACGGGTAAGACGCAAGCGGTGCTTTTTGAGGCGCTTTTGCACTACATTAAGGCAGGTAAGCGCGTCGCAGTGGTAACTAGCACGAATAATGCCCTTGAGCAAGTGCTAAAATCACTCATTAAAAAATTTGACGCGCTAGGATTAGAGCGCACTAGCATCTTGCGGCTTGGCACGCCTACATTGCAGTATATGAATACTTATCCGCAGACTTGCGACCCAAGCTTATTTCAGCGTAGGCAGGATATGAGTCTATTTAATTTTCAAGATTCTCTAAAAACGCGGCTTAAGCAAGCCTTTGTTGTGGGCGTAACGCTTGATGGCTTTATTAAGCGATATGAGGGCTTGGAGCTAACATTTCATCATATATTTTTAGATGAATGCGCTTATGCGCCTTTGATTAAAACTTGTGCTTTGTGTGTGGATAATACGCCGCTTTCATTTTTTGGCGACCATAAGCAGCTCTCTCCAGTGTGTGAAATGCCCCTAAACGAGCTGCGCAAGGCAGAAAATGAGCATGTGTATGCATGGACATTATCTGCACTTTTTTTAGAATCTTTTTTAAAAGGCAGCCCTTTAAAAGAGCTAGCTAATCTCCAAACGCCCCCACTTGCCTACACCTGCTTAAGCAAGCTAAGCAAAACTCACCGCTATGGCGATAATCTCGCACATATCCTTGATACATATATTTATCATATGGGCTTAAAGGGCAATGGCGAGCAAATGCAGATTCTAGCCATTGATAGCGGCACAAAGAGCGAGGGCGAGCAGCATATAAGCGAGAATGAGGCGCGTGCATGTGAGCAGCTCTGCCTTAAGCTTAGGGGGGAAGATTATGCTGTGATTACGCCATTTGTCAAGCAGCGTAAGCGGCTGTGCAAGGGGATTCCTAGAGATAGAATCTTTACCATTCATGGCTCGCAGGGACAAGAATTTGATAGCGTGATTTTTTCGCCTGTGAGTTTGCACTATCATCTGACCAATTCTTCGCAAATAAATGCGCTCTATGCGCTTAATGTGGCTATTTCGCGTATTAAAAAGCGGCTTTTTATCGTGTGTGATTATAAATTTTGGATAAAGCAAGAGGGGCAGCTCATTTGGGCGATTTTGCAGCAGGCGCAAATGATAAATATAGAATCTAAGATGACTTTTTAAGCCCTATAATAGCGTGAAAGTAAGTTTTAAGGAGCGAAAATGAAGCATATTACACTATCTTGTGGCAGTGGGGGATTAGAATCCTATAAGCTCATTGATGAGGTGATTTATGAGATTTTGGGTGGGCTTATACTAGATATGCACGAGGACGCAGGCGTGTATGAGGGCAAGGGGCGTATGGCGACTAGCACAGATAGTTATGTGATAAGTCCGCTTGTGTTTCCCGGTGGGGATATTGGTAAATTATGCGTGTGCGGCTCGAGCAATGATGTGGCGATGCGCGGGGCAAAGCCGCTGTATATGTGCTTAGGGCTTATTTTGGAAGAGGGCTTAGATGTGTCGCTTTTAAAGCAGATTCTATATTCTATTAAGCAGGAGGCGCGAAAGGGGGGGCTACGCATTATATCAGGCGATACAAAGGTCGTGCCAAAGGGCGCTGTGGATAAAATTTTTATTAATACAACAGCCTTTGGCGAGGTGGTGAGCGATTGGCGTGTGGGGAGGATACAAGAGGGCGATGATATTATCCTTAGCGCACCTATTGGCGCGCATGGTGCGGTTATCTTTTGTGAGAGGAATGAGATTGCGTTGCAGAGCGATTTGCAGAGTGATTGCGCGCAACTCTATCCGCTTATAGAATCTGTGCATAATTGTGAAATTCACACTATGCGAGATGCAACTAGAGGGGGATTAAGCGCGGTATTAAATGAATGGTGCAGGGCAGCAAAGGTAGAAATAAGCATTAATGAAGAGAGCGTGCCTATCTTGGAGCAAGTAAGCGGTGTGTGTGAGATACTAGGGCTTGAGGCGCTAAGCCTAGCAAATGAGGGTGTGTGCGTAATGGCTCTGCCCGCAAGCGAGAGTAAAGAGGTGTTAGCAAAATTGCGCGCCCATGAGCTTGGGCGGCATGCATGCATTATTGGTCGTGTATCAAAAAGGGTGCAAAATATAGAATCTGCGCGCGTTATTTTGTGTAATCAGTGGGGAGGAAAGCGCTATATGGAATACCCACAAGGTGAGCTATTGCCTAGAATCTGCTAGCTTTAAGCTAGAGCTTGTTTTATTACTCTAATTAAAGCCTAGATTCTATGTAACTTTAGCACTTGTGGCGTTTAAGAAGAATGTGAGAAAAGGCTATTTAGATTCTATAGAATCTAGTAGGCATTTGCCCCGTTTTATTCTCGGGGGCGAGCTTCATTTACGCGGAGATTGCGCCCGCGGAAGTCCTTTTCGTTAAGTGCTTCAATGGCTTTTAATGCTCCCTCATCATTCATTTCTACAAATCCAAAACCTTTTGGCTTACCAGTTTCTCTATCATTGACAAGTTTTACGGAAAATACTTCACCAAATTGAGAAAATAACTCTTTTAACTCATCGCGCGTAACGGCATATACTAAATTTCCTACATAAAGTGTTTTCAAAGGAGCTCCTAAAAAATAAAAATACCCTTAAATAAGGCTGTGGTATGCTATGATTTATTTACTTACAAGTTTCTTAAAATATCTTAATTATGCTACTCATTGCGTAAAACTTGCAAAGTATCTACTTGCGAAGCTTTTTTTGCCGGATAATATGATGATAAGCATACAATGATAATCGCTCCAAAAATAGTGCATACAAAATCAAGTAAGGACAAATCAAGCGGAAGCTTTGAGCTGCCATACACATCAGCGGGCAGCGAGATAATCGAGAATGTATCAAGCACATACATCGCCACGCCTGTAAGCACGACACCAAGCGCAATGCCGCTTAAGCCAATGGCATTACCCACCCAAAAAAATACCTTTTTAATCTCTTGTTTGCTCGCGCCAAGTGAGAGCAAAAGCGCTATTTCTTTGCGGCGATTCATCACTACCATAAGCAAAGAGCTAATGATATTAAGGCTTGCCATTACGATAATGAGCATAAGCACGATAAAAAGTGCGCGTTTTTCAAGCTCCATAGCGGAGAAAAAATTACCATTTTGCTGCCACCAGCCCTCAACGCCTGCACGCGAGGGGAAATGCTCGTTCAAAAATTGAGCAATAGCGGTAATATCTTGCATGGGATTTGGTGTGTGTATGTGAATGCCATCATACACATGCTCATCAATGCGGCGAATTTTTTGCAGTGCGCTTAGGTTGGTATAAACATAGGCTTCATCATACGCGCGCAGCCCAGATTCAAAAAAGCCCGCGATACTAAAGCGCTTATTAATAGGCGTGTAGCTAAAGCCAGATGGCTCAAGTTGGGTAAAAAATAAATCAAGCTTATCGCCTACCTCTAAGCCAAAATTATCGCTAAGCCCCTTGCCTACGAGGATTGAGAATTCTTTTTGCATAAAGGCGTGAATGTTTTGCGCGCGTATTTGCTCAATTTGCGCTTGTGTGAAATGCGCGGAATCTTGTGGCTCAAGGGCTTTTCTTACCACTTCATTTAGGCTAGATTCTGCTTGCATATCCACACCAAACACCATTGCTGCATTCATCGTATTGCCTACCTTGCCAACAGCCTGATAGCGCAAATAGGGGCTAAAGCGAAATTGCGGGAATTGCGCTTTTAGCGCATCTAAAATCTGCTTATCCACGCCCATATAAGTGGTAGAATACACACTTAGAGGATAATTCATAATAAAAAGCTTGCGCTCAAATTCTTTAGTCATACCATTCATTATAGCCATTGCCACGCATAGCACCATAACGCCCACGCCCACGCCAAAAAACGCCAAAAGCGCTGTGATAGAAATAAAAGGCTGCGTTTTATCAAAGCGCAAATAGCGCGGCAGCAAATAGGCGATGAGCGCTTTCATTATGCCAATAATCCCTTTTTGGGTCCGCCTTTGCCATGGCAGAGCTTATATTTTTTGCCACTACCACAGGGGCAGGGGTCATTGCGCGCGATTTTAGGCTTTTTAGTCCCTGCTTTTTCTTTATTTGCGCTAAATTCTTGCAAATCCTCATCAAGCTCCTCTTGCATACCTTGGAGCATTTTGTGGGCTACTTCATCTTCTTTTTCCCTTAGCTGAATGATTTGGAGCATTTTTGTCGTTTCAATTTTTAGATTCTCAACAAATTCCAAAAATAAATTGTAGCTTTCCTTTTTGTATTCTACTAAAGGGTCTTTTTGATTGTAGCCGCGTAAGCCTATGCCTGTTTTTAAATTATCCATAGTATAGAGATGCTCCCGCCACGAGCTATCTAGCACTTGCAGATAAATAATGCGCTCAATTTGCGCTCGCTCGCTAGGCTCAAGCTTAGACATCTTTGCTTCATAGGATTTGCTCATCGTATCAATAAGCCTTTGGAGCAGCTCATCATAGCTTAAATCATCTATGTTGCCTATATCAAGCCCTAATTCCTCATTAATTTGCGCTTTGAGCGATTGGGTATCAAAGTCCATATCGCCGGGTAGAATCTGCGCTTTATACAGCAGGGATTGCGCGGTAAGCTCGCGGTTTGTGGCTATACGCTCTGCAAGGGAGAAATCCTCATGTAATAATTCATTGCGGAGTTTATACACGGCTTTGCGCTGCTCGTTGGCGACATCATCATATTCAAGCAAGTGTTTTCTTGATTCAAAATGCAAATTTTCTACCTTTTTTTGCGCACTCTCCACAGAGCGCGTAACAAGTCCAGATTCTATATGTTCGCCCTCTTTAAGCCCAAATCGCTCCATAATGCCCTTTATTTTATCGCTCCCAAAGATTCTAAGCAGTGAATCTTCAAGACTAAGGTAAAATTGACTGATGCCCGGGTCGCCCTGCCGCCCTGCACGCCCACGCAATTGATTATCAATGCGCCTGCTCTCATGCCGTTCAGTGCCAATGATGTATAATCCCCCAAGTTCGCGGATTTCATCACTAATTTTTATATCCACGCCGCGCCCTGCCATATTTGTGGCAATGGTTACAGCACCTTTTACGCCCGCATCTTTAATAATTTCTGCCTCTTTGCTGTGTTGTTTGGCGTTAAGCACGGTGTGCGGGATTCTGTGTTTTTTAAGCAATTCATGCAAAATTTCGCTTTTTTCAATGCTCGCCGTCCCCACAAGCACGGGCTGCCCTTTTTTATGCAATGCTTGTATTTTTTCAACCACTGCATTGAATTTCTCACGCTCGCTTTTATAAATTAAATCATTCAAATCCTTGCGCGCTATAGGCACATTTGTGGGGATACTCACCACCTCAAGATTATAAATTTGTAAAAACTCGCTTGCCTCTGTTTGTGCTGTGCCTGTCATACCTGCTAGTTTTTCATACAAGCGGAAATAATTTTGGAAAGTAATATCTGCTAAAGTTTGGCTCTCCTCTTTAATATCCACTTTCTCCTTTGCTTCAATAGCTTGATGCAAGCCCTCACTAAAGCGCCTACCCTCGCTTAAACGCCCTGTAAATTCATCAACAATCACTACTTCATCATTTTGCACCACATAATCCTTATCCTTAATAAATAGATAATTTGCCTTTAATGCTTGGTCAAGATGATGCGAGAGCGCGGCATTTTCAATGCTATATAAATTATCCACCTTAAAGAGCGTTTCTGCCTTTTTTATGCCCTCTTCTGTGAGTAGAATCACGCGATTTTTTTCATCAATATTAAAATCAACGCCCTCTTTGAGATTCTGTGCTACGCTATTGGCTAGCTGATAATGCTCTAGCGTGCGATTAACAGGACCAGAAATGATAAGCGGCGTGCGCGCCTCATCAATCAATATAGAATCTACTTCATCAATAATGGCAAAATAATGCTCCCTTTGCACTTTTTGGCTTAAATCATATTTCATATTATCGCGCAGGTAATCAAAGCCAAATTCATTATTTGTGCCATACACCACATCACACGCATACGCCTTAAGGCGCGCATTATCATCGCGCACATCGCTTGTGATAATGCCCACATCAAAGCCTAGAAAATTATAAAGCGGCTCTAACTCCTTTGCATCGCGCTGCGCGAGGTAGTCATTTACCGTTACTACATGCACACCACGCCCACAAAGTGCGTTCAAACACACAGCAAGTGTGGCAACTAGCGTTTTACCCTCGCCCGTTTTCATCTCCGCAATGCGCCCATCATTTAGCACCATACCGCCGATGAGCTGCACATCAAAATGCCGCATACCAAGCACGCGTTTGCTCGCTTCGCGCGTGATGGCAAAGCTTTGATGCAGCACTGCTTGCAGGCTAGATTCTCCACTTTGGATACGCCCTCTTAACTCATTAAAGGCATTTTGGAGCATTTCATCGCTCATCTTTGCGTAAGTAGATTCTAAAGCATTTATGGCTTGCACTTCTTTGCGGTAGTGTTTTATGAGTTTATTATTGCGCGAGCTAAGCATTTTAGAAATAATAGGAACTTTGGAAACAATGGTTTGCAGCATAGATTAAGCCCTTTTGTGTGAAAATATGGGCGTATTCTAGCACACTTTTTACATACTTTAGGTAAAATCGCCCTTTTAACATTAGAGATTTTAAGGATTTATAAATGTATTTTTTTAGGCTTTGTATTGCCCTGCTGTCCTTGTGTGTAAGCGTTTTTGCGTGGGGGGAAAATTTAGTGAGTATTGAGGCAGATTTTGAGCAGATTATTACGAGCGAAGATGGCATACCTGCGCGATATGAGGGCAAAATCTTTGGTAAAACGCCTAGCCAAGTCAAATGGGATTATCAAAATCCTTTGAAAAAGGAAATTTATATGCGCGACAATGAAGTTGTCATTTATGAGCCAAGTTTGGAGCAGGTGAGCTATTCGCGCTTAAAGGATAAAACAGATTTTATCTCTATCATTAAATCTGCCAAAAAGCAAGATGATGGCGCATATCACACCAAAGTGGAGGGCGTGGAATATAAGCTTTTTGTAGATAAAAATGATAAGCCAGAGCGCATAGAGTTTGTAGATTCTATGGGGGCAAAGACTACTTTAAAGCTAAGTAATGTAAAGCTTAATAAAAACATAAATGAAAGCATTTTTAACTTCACACCGCCCCAAGGTGTGGAAATAGTCGAGCTTAAATCACGCTAGATTCTATAATTCCGCGCTATTGCTTTTTTAACAAAAAGCCGCGCGCATCTTACAAATGTAAGCAAAGCTCACATTTGCGCCTAAAGTATAAAGTTATAGCTGCTTAAGCATCTATCAACTTGTTTTTTAAGGTTAGATTCTATAATTTTAGATTTTAAATCTCTTAGGGAGGATTTTATAGAATCTAGCGTATAGCAGAATTTTTAAGGAGTATTGATGTTTGATTTTAAACACGCGCAAAAAGCTAGCCTTGCGCACAAAGAAATTATATGTGACAACCTCACACCTCTATCTATCCTAAGTGCGACAAAGGCTAGAGTGCTTTTAGAATCTGCATACAACGAAACAGGCAAGGATAGATATTCGCTAGTAGTTTTAAATGAAGCTTTTAGAATCTATAAGGACAAAATGGGGCAGCATCTCATCGCAAATGGGCGCAAAGTGCCACTAAAAGAGGCTTTAAAAGGTTATAAACAAGCGCATAATTGGGATTTTTCACATGATTTTTTATACAGCCTCTCACTTGTGCGCAGTCTTGCGCCAAATCCGCAGGGTAGGCTCCCTAGCCACCTGCCTTTGCCACTAGGCGGCGCGGGATATATAGGGTATGAATTTTTTGCTGAAATTGAGGAGATAGATTTTACTAATCCCCCGCTTTATGATGCGCCAGAATGCGCGTTTATCTTTGGTAGGGATTTTTTAATCTTTGACCATTTATTTGATAGGCTGCATATTGTAAGCGTGAGTTATGCGCATGAGCGCGAGCAGATAAACCCACAAGCGCGTATTGAGCATATTATGAGCTTGCTTGAGGGCATTCCAAGGCTAGATTCTATCCATACAGATGAGCCTGTGGAGGATTTTACTATCATTGATGCCACTAGTGCGAGCGAGTATGAAGCGGTGGTGGAGAGGATTAAGGCGCATATTTATGCAGGCGACTTGCTCCAATGCGTGCCAAGTCAATCTATGCAGGTGCATTCTAGCCTTTCGCCGCTGCAGGCTTATCGGCATTTACGCTTTCAAAATCCTAGCCCTTATATGTTTTATTATGATTTTGATGATTTTGTGGTGTTGGGCGCTAGTCCAGAAATTATGATACGGCTTAAAACTCACAATGAGCGCTCATTTTTTACCCTTCGTCCCATTGCTGGCACAAGGGCGCGCGGAGAGAATATGGTTCAAGATTTAGCCCTAGAAGAAGAGTTATTAAGAGATGAAAAGGAGAATGCTGAGCATTTAATGCTGCTTGATTTAGCGCGCAATGACGCGGGCAAAGTGAGTGTGGGCGGAGGTGTGAAAGTGCTTGCACGCAATCAGGTAGAGCGGTATTCGCGCGTTATGCATATTGTTTCAGAAGTGCAGGGCGAGCTAGATTCTAAAATCTATGCTAAACGCGATGCGTTCAAGTCTGTTTTCCCTGCAGGCACGCTAAGTGGCGCACCAAAGATTGAGGCGATTAAGACTATTGAGGCTTTAGAATCTACAGCTAGAGGCATTTATGGTGGTGCGATAGGGTATTTTACCTATGATGAGGATATGGATTTTGCTATTGCTATCCGCACGGCTGTGTATCAAAATGGCATTTACTATTTGCGTTCAGGTGCGGGTGTGGTGCAAGATTCTATCCCTGCTAAAGAATATATTGAGACACAAAGCAAAGTCCGCTCCATGCTTGATATGCTCTGCAAATAAAGGAGAAATGATGATATTGCTTATTGATAATTATGATTCTTTTACCTATAACATTTATCAAGCGCTTTATTGCTTTAATTTCCCCATAAAAGTCGTGCGCAGCGATAAAATTAGCATTGATGAAATTCGCGCGCTAAGTCCTAAGTATATCATCATCGGTCCGGGTCCCAAAAGCCCAAAAGATGCGGGTATTTCTATACAAATCGTGCAAGCATTGCAGGGTGTGTATCCTATTTTGGGCATTTGTCTAGGACATCAGGCGATTATGGCAGCTTATGGCGTGGATATTGTGAATGCTAAAAACATCGTGCATGGCAAGGTTGAGCCATTACATCATAATCAAAAAGGGCTTTTTAGGCATATTAGCCCGCTCACGCCTATTGTGCGTTATCACTCGCTTGTGGGTAAGATAGAGCAGCTCCCAGATTGCTTTGAAGTGAGCGCGTGGAGCGCAGATGGCGAGATTATGGCGATTGAACATAAAGTGCATAATCTTATGGGCGTGCAGTTTCACCCAGAATCTATTGGCACGATTGAGGGTCAAAAAATGTTGTTAAACTTTTTGCATTATACGCGCGAGATTACGCCTATTAAAAGCTATCTTAAAAGCCTTTTGCGTGGGGAAAGTCTAAGCTTTAAGCAAGCCTATGATGTGATGGACGAGCTAACGGAGGGCAATATGAGCGATGCACAAATTGGCAGTATGCTCACAAGCCTTGAGATTAAAGGCGTAAATGAGGAGGAGTTAGCGGGTTTTGCGAGTGTGCTAAAGCAAAAGGCTATTGCTTTTAGTGTGCCACTTAGCAATGAAGTGCAGCTTGATATGGTCGGCACAGGTGGGAGTGCGCATAAAACCTTTAATGTCTCAACCACAAGCGCGCTGCTTTTAGCCAGTAGCGGGGTGAAAATTATTAAGCATGGCAATCGCGCTATTACTTCTAAATCAGGCTCTGCGGACTTGCTGCAGGCACTTGGTGTGAATGTCAATATGGATTTAGAATCTTGCAAGAGGGCGTATGAGGAGCTTGGCTTTACTTTTTTATTTGCGCAAAAATTCCATGCAGCTATGCGCTTTGCAGCGCCTGCTAGGGCGAGCTTGGGCTTTAAGACGGCTTTTAATTTAATCGGTCCTTTAGCAAATCCTGCTAATGTCACGCATCAATTTATTGGCGTTTTTGATAAAGCGTATGCGGAGATTATGGCGCGCGCGTTAGAAATTTTAGGGATAAAAAGGGCTATGGTTGTAAGCGCGCTTGATGGCTATGATGAAATTTCACTTTGCGCGCCTACGCACATTACAGAGCTTAATAATGGCAGCATTAAAAGCTATGTGTTTAATCCTAGCGAGGTGGGACTTTCAATGGTATCTTTTAGTGAGCTTGTAGGCGGGGGGATTGAAGAGAATAAGTGCATCACACTTGATATTTTTCACGCAAAAAAATCGCCAAAATCCGAGCTTGTAGCGCTTAATACTGGTGCTGCGCTCTATCTTGCAGGGTGTGCGGAGAGCATTAAGGAGGGCTATTTTTTAGCCCAAGAGATTATAGAATCTAAGCGCGTTTTAACCCTCCTAGAGCGGCTAAAACAAATAAGCAATGAATAGCTTAACCCCTACAGGCACGAGATTATAGAATCTAACCTAAAAAAACAAGTTGATAGATGCTTAAAGCAGCTATAACTTTATACTTTAGGCGTCGCAGGGCAATTCACTTGCCCGCAGACAAGATACGCGCGGCTTTTTATAAAAAAGCAATAGCGCGGGAATATAGAATCTAGTTTGCAAAATTACATAGCACAGATTCTATAAAGCACGGCGGCAGGATTTGCCTCAAAGAAACTTTTGGCCTAAAAAACTAGCCACGTAATCGTCTCAATTAAGCTCGCGATAGGCATCACAACCTTGTTGTAATCCTAAATAGCACGCCTGTGCGTAAAAGCTAAGCGCGGCTTGCCTGCTTTTTTGCACGCCTAGACCTTTGGCATACATATCGCCAAGATTCATACACCCCGCCACACTTCCGCCACTGCATGCGCGCTCATAGAGTTTAAGCGCATCATCATAGCTTTTACTCACAAATTTCCCCTCCTGTGAAAGCACGCCTAAATTATTGCACCCATCAGGCTCAAAGCGTGAGCAAGCAAATTTATACAGCTGTATGCTCATACCATAATTTTGCTTCACGCCTAGCCCGTTTTGGTATAAAATGCCAAGATTACTGCAGGCTTTTAGCACATTGCCATCGCAAGCAAGTTTATAATAATATGCCGCCTTTGCATACCACTGCACGCCATTTTCACCTTTCATATATTCATGCGCAGCAAAGTAGCAATCGCTTGCTAAGCCATTATTGCAATTCTCTACATATGGTGCTACACGCTTTTGCATATCAGGGCTTTCATAGTTATCCATACTCTCATCAGCCAGCCACGCGCCAAAAGTGAAAGCACATATTGCGCCAAGTGCGAGGAAGATTCTCATTTTTTCTCCTTGAGTTTTAGTGCCTTGTATTCATCGCAGCCCTCTTGAAAGCCTAAATCACACGATAAGCCATAGTATTCCATAGCCTTTTGCTTATCCTTTTTTATTCCCTTGCCCTCAAAGAGCAGTGCGGCGATATTAAAGCAGGCTCTATCATTTCTAGCTAAGCATGCATCGGTATAATATAATCCGGCTTGCTTGTAATCTTGCTCTACGCCTACGCCCTCTTCAAACATCACGCCTAAATTATTGCACGCTTTTGCGTAGCCACCAACGCATGCTTGATGATACAGCCCTAGCGCTACCTCATAGTCTTGTCGCACGCCTAAACCATAATGATATAGCACGCCAAGTGAGTTGCATGAGGGCTTAAAGCCACCATCGCAAGCCTTATAGTAATATCCAGCGCTTGTTGCATAGTTTTGCGCCACACCGCTGCCTTGAAAATATAATGTCCCAAGTGCGTGGCACGCGCCCAAATCGCCATTAGCGCAGATATTTTCATATAAGCGCACAGCCTTGCTAAAATCACTATCAAGCCACGCGTTATACGCCTCTTGCAGGCTATTAGCATTTACTATATTTATAAGGAATGATAAGTATAAGGCTATGGAAAGTCTCATTTTGGGGTCCCTCTGATGTCGTGAATTTGTGAAATATAGAATCTATATGCTAAAAGTGTTCCTTTTTTTAAAGATTCTAGCAAAAAATAAAAAATTGCGCGTATTTTAATAAAAATGTGTAAAATGGCACGATTTTTTCTTAGGCAATAGCAAAATAATTTTTTATAGAGGTGTGTATGACTTCGCTTAAAAAGATTTGTGTATTTTCGTTGGTGTGGGTAGTTAGTGGCTTTGGTTTAGAGTTTGGCACTATGGGAAATGCTGCTGCTGGTATGGGCGGTGCAGGCGTGGCGGTTAGAGATTCTGCATGGGGACTTTATTATAATCCCGCGCTTTTAGGCGCAGATAGACGCTCAAAGTTTGGATATAGCTTTGGCGTGCAGTTTAAGGAGCAAAATCTCTTGCAGCTAGCGACCATTGATACAGCAGCGCTAGAGGATTTGCCCGCTAAGCTCACTAGTCAGCTCACAGGTAGCGGCAGTGGCGGCACGAATGTAACTATTGGCGGCACAAATGTGAGCGGTGCTTTAGGTGGGACTTTAAATGCGCTCTTTCCAAATAGCAATGGCAATATCACGGTGGATAATGTCAAAGATTTAGCTAGTGAAGTAACAGGTAATACACAAACTTGTGTCGATATGACAGCTTGCTGGGATAGCATAACTGGCACAGATGCGCTAGCAAAGCTAAAAGATAAGCTCTCAAGCGCAGCCACAGAGGGAGGAAGCCCGCTTGTTGGGAGTATTATTAATGGTGTAGAGCCTGATAAGCTTGTAGAGATTATGAAAGAAGCCTCAAGCGGTAATTTTGATGCAAATACTATGCTTAAGCAGGTGGGTAAAATCACTATTGCAAAGGGTGCAGATTCTGTAATTGATAAGCTTTTAAATGATTTTGGCGTGATTGATAGCGCGCTTAAGGGCAATGATGTGAATATCACTACTCAAAATGGCTTTGTGTTTCAAATTGCGGGGGATAAAAAAACAAGGCGCGTGGAGAATGACGCCATAGGCAGCATAGAAATTCAAGAGATAGATTCTGGGCGCGGGGCTGTGGGTATAGGGCTATTTGCCTCCGCTTTTAGTAATGCAAGCGCGCAGATTGACCCTAATAATAACCAACTTATTTTTGATTTAGGCGGGAAGTATTATCAAGCTAGCATTGATGGCAATAGCGTAACGCTTCAATATTTGCCAAATCAGAATAATCTTAATGGCTCGATTATGAATGAGCAGGCTAATCATGTATTGTATGCTAATGCGCTAGCTATTGTGGAAGTGCCTGTAGGCTATGGACATACGCTTTTCACGCCTGTGGGGGATATAAATGTGGGATTGGCTGTTAAATTTATGCAGGCTATGGGCTATGGGCAAAATCTTAGCTTTTCTGTAGGGAAAACGCCAAGTGTAAGTGTGAGTATGGACGATATGGATATAGCGCAGACTTTTGGGCTAGATTTGGGCGTGCTATGGACACCGCGTTTTTTACAGAATCTACATCTTGGACTGGTAGCAAAAAATCTTAACGCGCCTGTGATTAAGCGCACAGGAGGCTTACCAAATACTACGCTAAATCGTCAGTTGCGTGCAGGTGTTAGCTATGAAATGCTTGATTTTCTTACCTTTGCCTTTGATGCGGATATTTTGCCAAATGATACACTCTCCCTCTCAAGCCCTAAGAGTCAGTTTATTGGGGGAGGAGTTATGGCAAACTTCAAGGCTGTGGATTTTAGGCTAGGGGCTATGCAGGATATGCGCTCTAAAGCAGGGGAGGGCATTATTCTTACAGGCGGAGTGAATATTCTAGGCTTTCTTGATGTGGCGCTGCAGTATGGGCTAGGGCAAAATGTCGTGGTTGAGGGCATAAATGTGTCAAATTATATGAGCTTGCGCGTAGGTGGGCAATTTAGTTTCTAAATTAATGAGTGCTGGGCGTTTAGATTTGTAATTTATAGAATCTAGATTCTGTAAATAGCGTGAAAGTAGGGAATGAAAGGCTCACAATGGTCGGAGTAGCGGGATTCAAACCCACGACCTCACCCACCCCAAGGGTGCGCGCTAATCAGGCTGCGCTATACTCCGCCTTTAGAATTAAGGCAAGGGCGGTATTATAGCGAATTTTGTTAATGCGTCTAGTGGAGTTAGTGGGAATATAATTTGCTTATCGGTTATAGAATCTTTAAAGAGAAGCAAGGACGCGATGATGAAAAAGATAGAATTTAGAGCAATAAGCAGTATAGCATGGCTTTTAATGCTGTGCGCGAGCTGGCTTTATGGGCAGAAAATCAATGAACTAGCGCAAATTGTAGGTATGCGCAGCAATAGTTTAGTGGGCTATGGCTTAGTGATTGGCTTAAATGGCACTGGGGATAAAAGCGGCTCAAAATTTACTATGCAAAGCATTGCAAATATGCTAGAGAGCGTAAATGTCAAGCTCTCCGCAAGTGATATCAAATCAAAAAATGTAGCTGCGGTAATGGTTACAGCCTCTTTGCCGCCTTTTGCAAGGCAGGGCGATAAGATTGATATTTTAGTATCTTCTATTGGCGATGCGAAGTCTATAAATGGCGGCACGCTGGTGATGACGCCTTTAAGTGGGGTTGATGGTAATATTTATGCGCTCGCGCAGGGCAATATCATTTTGGGGGAGAGCGCAAGCGCGCTATCTGGAACGATTGTGGGCGGAGCAAGTGTGGAAAGGGAGATAAATTATAATCTAGCCTCCCAAGAGAGCGCGACTTTAAGCCTAAAAAGTGCGGATTTGCAAAATGCTATTAAAGTGCAGGAAGCTATAAATGAGGTATTTGGCGATTTAGTCGCTACAGCCATTGATGCACGCACTATTAAGCTTAAAAAGCCCGCACAATTTAGTATGGTGGAGTTTTTGGCTTTTATTGAAGAAATTGAGATTGACCCATCGCGCAAGGAGCGCATAATTATCGATGAGAAGTCTGGCACGATTGTAGCGGGAGTAGGCATTACTATTGAACCTGTGGTGGTAACGCATGGGGATATTACCATTAAAATTTCTAATGAAAGCGTGCAAGACCCCGATGCACTCACCCTTGAAGATGGCACAATTATGAGCAAGGCTCAAGGCACGATTGCAAGCACAGATGGCACAAAGCCCACTGTTTCAAGCGTGGTCAAAGCATTGCAAAAAATGGGCGCAACGCCGCGCAATGTGATTTCAATTTTAGAGAGTATTAAAAAATCTGGCGCGCTTAATGCTGAAATTGAAGTGATGTAGGAGGTGATATATGCAGCAGCTTGATACATCAATGGCGCTTATGCATTATAATAAAGCAAAAGATGCGCTAAATATTGCGAGTAAGCAAAGCAGCGAGCAAAAAGAAGATGCAAAATTAAGGGAGCAAACTGATAATTTTGAATCTTTGCTGCTTAAAACCATGCTTGAGCTTGCTATAAAAAATGATGATACGCTCTATCCTAAGCAGCCCGGTAGCGATATTTATCATTCTATGTATATTGAGCAATTAAGCCAAAGCTTAAGCGGAAGTTTTGGATATAGTGAGTTATTATTTAATTTTTTAAAAGAGCAGCAAAATATGGGCTTGGCTAAAAAAGGAGTAAAAAATCCTTATGGAATATCAAAACAGCCTCATTAATCCTGATATTTTAGAGCGTTTAAATAGCGATGATAAAAGTGTGCTTTTAGAATCGTTAGCCACTTTAATCCAAAGCACTTATGGCACAGAAGAAGAGTTTAAAAAACTACAAAATGATTTTAATAGCCTAAAGGCTTTGTATGAATGGGTGCTTGAGCTTATTCCGCAGGCTTTGTGGGTGATAGAATCTAATGGAGAGATTTTCTATCAAAACGCAGAGGCAAGCAAGCTTGAAAATATGCTTAAAGACATCACGCATTTATGCGATGGCGAACATGAAGTTGAATATCTTGGGCAATCTTACCTCCTGCAAAAAAGCACTAAAAATGATAAAAAAGTGATGAGTGTGACAAACATCACTAATCAAAAAAGGCAAGAGCGCCTAGCCTCTATGGGGCAGGTCTCTGCCCATTTAGCTCACGAAATCCGCAATCCCATAGGCTCTATATCTTTGCTTACTTCAAGTTTATTGAAGCGCGGTGATGAGCGCGTGCAGCCTTTAGTGCTTGAGATAAAAAAGGCTTTGTGGCGCGTAGAGCGGCTTATAAATGCTACCTTGCTTTTTACAAAGGGCGTAAAGGCAAATAGGCAGCTTCGCACGCTTGGGGATTTTGAAGATGATTTATATAATAGCGTGGGTTACTACACTTATTCTAAGCCTATTTGTTTTGAGTTTGATTTAGGCGATAAGCAAAGGCAGATTTTGAGCGATTTTGATTTAATGAGCATTGTGCTGCAAAATTTTCTATCAAATGCTATTGATGCCATTGAGGAGGGCGAGTGCGAGGAAGGGCTTGTGGTGGTGAAGTTTAGCGATGAGGGGGAGGAGTGGTGCTTTAGCTTTAGCGATAATGGGCGCGCGATTATGGATAAAAATATTTTATTTGAACCTTTTAAGACTACAAAGCTTAAGGGCAATGGCTTAGGGCTAGCTTTGTGTCAGCAGATTGTAAGCGCGCATAATGGCACTATTTGCCTTGATGAGCATACAAAAACCTTTTTTGTTAAGATTGCAAAAATCTAAGATTGCTATAATGCTTGCGTTTTTATTTTAAACGCTCATATAGAATATTTGTAGAAACTAACTTATAGAATCTAAAGTGTAAGGTTTATTTAGGCTCTTGTTAGAGTCTGTATGCAGGCATTTCGGCAAGGTGTACATTTGCGATGAACAAATGAACAATGGTATGACCGTAGACAAGTTCAGATAGCCTTTTTTGATATCAAGGCTTTTAAGTAGAAATATAGAAAGTTCATTTTATAATGGACACAGTCTTTGATTTCTAAAAATTTTATTTTAGCTCAGTTGTCTTGCCATTTGTTATTGAGGAGAAAAATGTGGGTACCGTGAGTGTATTTATGTTGGAGTGCTTTGTCGTAGCTCTTGCTTTTTTTATAAATCTTGTGATTGGTTGTTTCATAAGTGCGCTCGTAATGTATGGGATTTTTTTTGCAAAAAGAAAATGGATAAGGTATCTATGCAGCATTATCATCATTGTCATCTTGTTGTGTTGTATGCTTCAGATTTTTGCGTTTATAGTTGGGTCTGATGTAGCTATGCTTATTGGGCTCATTATATCTGCTTTAGAACTTTTTATTGGTTATAAAATAGCACAGAGGTATCATAGGAAGAAATCGCGGAACACTAATACAGAAACCAGTGGGGCTGCAAATGGTAATGTTACAAATATTGAAACCATAGAACCAGAGACTACTAGCATGCGAGATAGAATTTATTGTATCCATTGTGGCACAGAGAATGAAAAAGTTGCAAACTTTTGTGGAAAATGTGGCAAAAAGATTCTAGATTAGATTATTTAAAATTGATAAAAATAACTTTAGGTTGAAACCTAGGTATATTGAAGGAATTAGTATGGGTATTTTTCGCTCAATTATGCTATGGTGCTATATCTGTCATACTGTCGTGTTTAATACGTTTTAAGAGGTAGTAAAATTTATGCGCATAACTACAATCGCTGCGGCAAAGCACTTTGAGCGCGAAATTCAAGGCATTGCTACAGATAAGTCTATCTCTCATCGTGCGGCGATGTTTGCTCTTTTAGCCAATGGGCGATGTGAGGTAAGCGGCTATCTTATGGGGGAAGATACGCTCCATACGCTTAATATCGCGCGCACTCTAGGCTTACAGGTGGAGCAAAATGGCGATACGCTTACCCTCACGCCTCCGCAAGCAGGCATACAAGAGCCATCTTGCGTGCTTGATTGCGGTAATGCTGGCACAGGTATGCGGCTGTATGCTGGGCTTTTAAGCGGTGTGAAAGGGCATTTTGTGCTAAGTGGTGATGTGTATTTGAATGCACGCCCGATGCGGCGTGTGATTGAGCCTTTAAATAATATTGGTGCGCGCATTTGGGGGAGAGAAAACAATGCCTATGCGCCTTTAAGTATTATGGGTTCTACTTTGCAGCCTTTTTACTATAAAAGTCATATCGCTTCAGCGCAGGTAAAAAGTGCGATGATTTTAGCAAGCCTGCACACGCATGGTGTGTCTAGATTCTATGAGCCAACTTTAAGCCGCAATCACACAGAAAATATGTTAAGCGGCATGGGTGTGGATATAAGCACCAAAGAGTGCGCAGATGGCGGCTATGAAGTGGAGATTAACGCGCAGGATAAAAAATTAGAATCTTTTCATATACATATCCCAGCTGACCCATCAAGTGCATTTTACTTTGCTGTGGCAGCTTGCGTGGTGGGCGCAAAAGTGGTGCTTAAAAATGTGCTTTTAAATAAAACGCGCATTGAGGCTTTTAAGGTTTTAGAATCTATGGGCGCTAAGATAGCCTACATTCATCAGTCTGCCACTTATGAGGAAGTAGGGGATATTGAGGTGCAGGGTGGGGCTTTAAGGGCTATTAAAGTGAGTGAAAAAATCGCGTGGCTCATTGATGAAATCCCAGCCCTTAGTGTGTGCTTTGCTGTGGCAAAAGGGTATAGTGAAGTGCGAAATGCTAAAGAATTAAGAGTAAAAGAGAGCGATAGAATCTATGCTGTGGTGAGCAATCTGCGTGCTATGGGCATTGAGTGCGAGGAGTTTGAAGATGGATTTGGTGTGCATGGCGGGGAGCTTAAAAAGGCTAGGATTAATTCTTTTGGCGACCATCGCATTGCTATGAGTTTTGCTATTGCAGGGCTTAGCTGCGGGGTAGAGATAGAGGATAGTGGCTGTATTGATGTATCTTTCCCTAATTTTTTGGAGCTGCTTTCTCACATCACCAATGTAACTAATTATGGGGAGAAAGTATGAAAGTAAAAGTGGCAAAAAAATATGGATTTTGCTTTGGGGTAAAGCGCGCCATTCAAATTGCCGAGCGCAATAGGCACGCTACGACCTTTGGACCTTTAATACATAATGCTAAAGAAATTGAGCGATTGCAAAAGGATTTTGATGTAAGTTTAAGTGAGACGCTCGCTCAAGCTCAAGATTCTAAAAGCGTGATTGTGCGCACGCATGGCATTACCAAAGGTGATTTGCAAACGCTAAAATCCCAGCAAATACGCATAGTAGATGCGACTTGTCCCTTTGTTACAAAGCCGCAAAATATTGTAGAAAAAATGTCGCAGGAAAATTATCAAATCATTATCTTTGGCGATAGTAATCACCCCGAAGTAAAGGGCGTGGCAAGCTATGGGGAGAATGTGATTATTGTAGCAAAGCTTGAGGAGCTTTATGATTTGACATTTAGTAAAAAAGTAGCGCTTGTCTCCCAAACAACCAAGCAGCCAGAGCAGTTTGGCAAGATTGCAGCTTATCTTGCTTCAAGGGTGAATGAATGTCGCGTGTTTAATACCATTTGCAATGCGACATTTGAAAATCAATCCGCAGTCGATGAGCTAAGCCAAGAAGTGGATATTATGATTATTGTGGGGGGGAAAAACTCTTCAAACACAAAGCAGCTGCTTAAAATCGCCCAAACACACTGCGCGGATAGCTATTTGGTAGAAGATGAAAATGAGCTAGATTCTATGTGGTTTCATAATAAAACATTATGCGGGATAACTGCGGGAGCTTCTACGCCTGATTGGATTATACAACGTGTGCAGGCAAAAATAGAACAAATTTAGCAATCTTTACAATCGCGCGGAGATTTCTTAAGTTATGGCAAGGTTTGCTTTGGTAGAATCTGCGAATTTAATTTTACGCACAAAGGGTATTAATGTTGGTCAATTTGGAGAATGATGATTTATTCAGCGAAGAAGAAGATTTTGCAAAATTGCTTGAAGCGAGCGAGGAAAGGGCTGTCGCGGGTGCAATACAATTAGGCGAGATTGTAGCCATTAATGATGAATATGCAATGGTGGCTATTGCTAATGAAAAATCAGAAGCGACCCTTAGAGTGAGCGAAATAACAGACGAGCAGGGCAATTTATTATTTAATAAAAATGATAAAATTGAAGTGTTTGTTACCCCTACAAGAGGCGGGAGGCTGAATGCTTCGTATAAAAAAGTATTGAAAAACAAAAGAATTGCAGAGAAAATCGCGCAAATGGGCGATGATTACCAAGATAAAGTGATTGAAGCTAAGATTATTAAGAAAAATAAGGGCGGCTTCATTATGGAATATGATGGCGTTGATGTGTTTTTGCCACGCCGAGATTCTGCAATCAAAGATGGTGATAATGCCATAGATAGAATCTACAAAGTAGCCATTGTGAATGTGGATAAGGAAAATAATTCTATCATCGTATCGCGTAAAAGGTTTTTTGAACTTGATGATAAAAATCGTCAAGCAGTAAGCGCTAAGCTCACAGGGGAGCAGAGCGTGCAAAAGGGCATTATTACTAAAATTGCCACTTTTGGTATATTTGTTGAGGTGTGCGGCGTAGAGGGACTTGTGCATTATACGGAGCTTAGCCATAAAGGACCGGTAAATCCTTCAAAGAGCTTTAAAGAGGGCGATGAAGTCATGGTAAAAGTACTTGGCTATGATGAGAAAAAACGCCGCTTAGCACTTTCTATGAAAGCCCTTGCTGATGACCCATGGAAAGAGATAGAAAAAGAACTAGAAGTGGGCTATGCAATTAAAGTGAGTGTGAGCAATATCGAGCCTTATGGTGTGTTTGTGGATTTGGGAAATGATATTGAGGGATTTTTGCACATTTCTGAAATCTCATGGGATAAAAATATCAAGCACCCATCGAGTTATTTGACACTTGGGCAGGAAATTGATGTAGAAATTATCGAGATTGATACACAAAATAAAAAATTGCGCGTTTCGCTCAAAAAACTTCTCGATAAGCCTTTTGTGCAGTTTGCTAAAACACATCAAGTAGGAAATGTTATTAAAGGCAAAGTGGCTACGCTTACAGACTTTGGCGCGTTTATTAATCTAGGTGGCGTTGATGGGCTTTTGCACAATGAAGACGCGTATTGGGATAAAAATCTTAAATGCAAAGATGAATTAAAAGTAGGTGATGAAGTAGAAGTAAAAATTATTAAAATTGATAAAGAAAATGAGCGCGTATCTTTATCTAAAAAGCTCCTAGAGCATTCTCCAGCGAGTGAATTTGCCAAAAAGTATAAGGTTGATGATGTGGCGCGCGGGTGTGTGAGTGATATTAAGGATTTTGGATTATTTGTGAAAATTGATGAAATGGAAGCACTTATTCGCAATGAGGATATTTATCCCCTTAAAAAAGATGAATTAAAAGTAGGCGATGAGATTGAATGCGTGATTGCTCACATTGATGAGGAAAATAATAAGGTGAGGGCATCGATAAAAAGATTGGAGCGACAAAAAGAGAAAGAAACGCTCAAAGCCTTTAATGTAGAGGAAAAAATGACACTTGGAGATAAGCTTAAAAATCGCTTGTAGGAGAGTAGATGAAAAAGCTAGCATTTGTTGCAGGGCTTTTGGCGGTGTTGAGCGCGGCGATTTATGGTGTTTTATACCTTGATAAAATATCTATAGGTCCAGCATTTGAGGCTCAACCCATAGAGTTTCCAAAGGTAGAGCAAGCTGCAACTGCTCCAGATGAGAATTGGCTAAGCTCGCTATCAAGTGCCGATGAGCTTCCTTATGCTTATCCAGCCACAGAACTTAGCGTGCGCTTTGATTTTGCTAATAAAGATTCTAAAAAGGCTATGCCCTCTGCTATTAGCATTGATGAGCTTGATGAGTATAAGTTTGCTTGCGTTAAACAAGTGCTTGCGCAAAATAATATAGAATCTGCTTATTATAAATCTGGCAATACCCTAAAACTTATGGTATTTTTAAGCGACGAGGCGATGTATGAAAAGCTTTTAGCGGATTTAAAGTATTATCGCTTAAATTATAGCGTGCAGTAAATAATGTTAAAGGAGTGAGAATGACATATAAAGTGATTGTGTGCGACCATATTCATCAAAGCGGGCTTGATTTGCTTGCATCTCAAGGCGATATTGTGATGGAAAATCTTGCTTCTTTGCCTAAAGATGAATTATTAGAGCGCATTGCTAGCGCAGATGTGGTGATTACAAGAAGTTCAACTGATGTAGATGAGCGCTTCCTCGCCCATTCGGGTAAAATAAGAGCGGTAGTGCGCGCAGGTGTGGGCGTGGATAATGTTGATATTGATGGCTGCTCACGCAAGGGTATTGTAGTGATGAATGTGCCTACTGCTAATACCATTGCCGCTGTGGAATTAACAATGGCTCACTTGATTAATGCTGTGAGGAATTTTCCCGGCGCCAATGCGCAGCTTAAAATAGAGCGCAAATGGAAAAGAGAGGATTGGTATGGCATTGAGCTAAAGGGCAAAAAGCTTGGCATCATAGGCTTTGGCAATATCGGCTCGCGCGTGGGGCTTAGAGCAAAGGCGTTTGAAATGGAAGTGCTAGCCTATGACCCCTATATTTTGCCATCAAAAGCTACTGATGTGGGTATAGGCTACACGAGCGATTTTAATGATATTTTGGCATGTGATATTATTACTATTCATACGCCTAAAAATGCGCAAACTAAAAATATGATTACTGCTAAGCAAATTGCGCAAATGAAAGATGGCGTTATCCTCATTAATTGCGCGCGCGGCGAGCTGTATAATGAGCAGGATTTATATGATGCTTTAAAAAGTGGGAAAGTCAAATGGGCGGGCATTGATGTCTTTAGCAAAGAGCCAGCGACAAATAACCCCTTACTTGATTTGCCAAATGTGTATGTAACCCCGCACATCGGAGCTAATACTTTAGAATCTCAAGAGCAAATTGCCATCCAAGCCGCAGAGGCTGCCATAGAAGCTGCCAAAGGCTCAAGCTATCCCAATGCGCTTAATCTCCCCATTAGAGAATCTGAACTGCCACAAGTGGTAAAGCCCTATTTAGAGCTTACTCAAAAGCTAGGCTTTTTATGCGCGCAGGCAAATCAGGGCGTTATCACTTCTATTCATATAGAGGCGCAGGGCGAGATTAGCGCATATGGGGATTCTCTACAGACTTTTGCGCTTGTTGGTGCGCTTAATGCGAGTTTGGGCGATAAGATTAATTATGTCAATGCGCCATTTGTAGCTAAAGAGCGCGGCATAGATGTGAAAACAACGCTCAAGCAAGAAAGCGAGACTTATAAAAATCATATTTATATCACCTTAAGCACGCAGAGTGAAAGCATTACTTTTAGCGGTGCGGTGTTTGAGGATAGGCATTTGCGCATTACTTCTATTAATCAATTTCAATTTGATATTGAGCCAAAGGGCAGAATGATATTTTTTAGAAATACCGATGTGCCCGGCGTTGTAGGACTTGTAGGGAGTATTTTGGGCAATCATCAAGTAAATATCGCAGACTTTCGCTTAGCGCGGCAAAATAAAGAGGCAATGGCAGTGATATTGGTAGATTCTATCGTGCCAAACATCGCGCTAGAGCAGCTTAAGCAAATACCAGCATGCTTAGGCATAAAAGTGGTCAATTTATAGAATCTAGCCTTAAATTTATAAAAGTAGCCAAGCCAACAGCAAGGATTATCATTGAAAGATTACAATCATATCCACATTACAGGTGCGCGCGAGCATAATCTTAAAAATATTAATTTAAGCATTCCAAAAAATAAGCTTGTTGTTTTCACAGGCTTATCTGGTTCAGGTAAATCTACACTTGCCTTTGATACGCTTTATGCAGAAGGACAGCGGCGATATATAGAATCTTTATCAAGCTATGCGCGGCAGTTTTTGGATAAAGTGGGCAAGCCTGATGTGGATAAGATTGAGGGGCTAACCCCTGCTATTGCTATCGACCAAAAGACAACGAGTAAAAACCCTCGCTCCACTGTCGGCACTATCACTGAAATTTATGATTATTTTCGCCTGCTTTATGCGCGCGTGGGCGTGCAGTATTGCCATATTTGTGGGGATAGAATCTCACATATGAGTCAAACTGATGTGATTAAGCAGATTCTATCTTTGCCTTTAGAATCTAAGCTTACCTTGCTTGCTCCGATTGTGAAAGAAAAAAAAGGCAGCTTTGCTGATAAGATAGAATCTTTACGCCAAAAGGGCTATGTGCGCGCTATGGTTGATGGCGTGATTGTGCGGCTTGATGAGGAATTTGAGCTTGCAAAAAATAAAAAGCATACTATTAAAGTAGTTATTGATAGAGTTACGCTAAATCCTGATAATCACACGCGTATTGCGCAGGGTGTGGAGAAAGCACTCAAAGAATCTTATGGCGAGATTGAAGTAGAGCTTGTGCATAATGATGAAAAAAAGCTTTTGCATTATTCTTTGCATTTTGCTTGCTTTAAGTGCAAGGTGAGTTTTGAGGAGCTAGAGCCGCTAGCCTTTTCGTTTAATTCTCCTAAAGGCGCGTGCGAGGATTGTTTGGGACTTGGAGCAAAATATGCTATTGATATTAAAAAGATTTTGGATAAATCACAGCCACTTAATAAGGGTGGGATTAAAATTATTTTTGGCTTTAATCGCAATTATTATGCGGAGCTTTTTTATGCCTTTTGCAAGAGCGCAAAGATTAATCCGGCTAAAAGCTTTGAGGATTTGACAAGCCAGCAGCAAAGCGCGCTTTTATATGGCTGCAATGAGGAAGTTGAAATCACTTGGAAAAGTAGCAAATTAAAGCGACCTTGGAAGGGGATTTTGCAAATTGCGTATGATATGTTTAAGGACGATAAAGATTTGGGTGATTACACCACTGAAAAAATATGCCCCACTTGTCATGGTAGCCGCCTGAAACTGCCATCTTTAAGCGTGAAAGTCGCAGGGCTTGGCATAGGGGAGCTTATAAGTATGCCCATTGAAAAGGTGCATACATTTTTTGCAGATGATATGCGCTTTAATTATTTAAGCGAGCAAGAGCATTTCATCGCTCAACCTATTTTAAAAGAAATCCGTGAGAGGCTATTTTTTCTCTATGATGTGGGGTTAGGTTATCTCACATTGGGGCGTGATGCTAGAAGCATTAGCGGTGGGGAGTCTCAACGCATACGCATAGCCTCGCAAATTGGCAGCGGGCTAACAGGCGTGATGTATGTGCTTGATGAGCCAAGTATCGGGCTGCATGAGCGCGACACTCTGCGTCTTATTAAGACATTAAAAAGCCTGCAAGAAAAGGGCAACAGCGTGATTGTTGTAGAGCATGATAAAGAGACAATTTTACATGCTGATTTTGTGGTGGATATTGGACCTGAAGCGGGTCTAAGAGGCGGGGAAGTGGTCTTTAGCGGTAGTGTGAAAGAGCTTTTAAAATCTCAAACGCTCACAGCAGATTATATTAAAGGCGCAAAAATTATCTCCTATCCCCATAAGCGCACTATTAAGCAATGGCTAGAGCTTAAAAATGTAAATATTAATAATATTAAAAATCTCCATGTGAAAATACCATTATCGCAGTTTGTGTGCGTAACAGGCGTGAGTGGCAGCGGTAAAAGCTCGCTTATTTTGCAAACGCTGCTCCCTGTGGCGCAGGAGCTATTAAATAATGCCAAAAAGGTACAAAAGTGCGATGGTGTAGAGATAATGGGCTTAGAGTATTTGGATAAAGTCATTTATTTAGACCAAAGCCCCATAGGGCGCACGCCTAGAAGTAACCCAGCCACTTACACAGGTGTTATGGACGATATACGCGCGCTTTTTGCAGAGGTGAAAGAATCTAAACTGCGCGGCTATAGCGTGGGACGCTTTAGTTTTAATGTCAAAGGTGGGCGGTGCGAGAAATGCCAGGGTGAAGGTGAAATCAAAATTGAAATGCACTTTTTGCCAGATGTAATGGTTAAATGCGATGCGTGTAAGGGTGCAAAATATAATCCTCAAACGCTAGAGATTGCCTATAAGGGCAAAAATATCGCTGATGTGCTAGATATGAGTGTAGATAGCGCGTTAGAGTTTTTTGCCAAAGTGCCGCGCATTGCCTCAAGGCTGCAAACGCTGCAAGATGTGGGGTTAGGTTATATTACACTTGGGCAAAATGCCATTACGCTAAGCGGTGGGGAAGCCCAAAGGATAAAATTAGCCAAAGAATTAAGCCGCAAAGATACAGGTAAAACACTCTATGTGCTTGATGAGCCAACTACAGGCTTACATTTTGCCGATGTGGATAGGCTCACAAAAGTGTTGCATCATTTGGTAGATTTGGGCAATTCTGTGATTGTGATTGAGCATAATTTAGATATGATTAAAAACGCTGATTATATTATTGATATTGGACCAGAGGGCGGCTTTGGCGGAGGTAAGATTGTGGATTGCGGCTCTGTGGCGCATATAAGTCATAATCACACTAAAACAGGCAGCTATACAGGAAAGTTTCTCGCCCAAGAATTAGCGCGGGATAAGCAATTACAAAAGGGGAAAAAATGAAATTTGATATTTTGTTTGGGGGATTAAGCTTTGAGCATGAAATTAGTATTGTGAGCGCTATTGCGCTAAAAAAAGTGCTAGGCGATAGAATCTGCCATTTTATATTTTTAGACAGCGCGCATAGATTCTATCTAATCCCTGCAGATTCTATGAAATCAACATTTTTTAGTGCAGGCGATTATAAAAAATGCGTAGAACTCTTTACCCATAGAGGCGCGTTTGTGAAAAAAACGCTTTTTGGTTTTAAGGCAATTGTGCCAAATACTATTATTAACCTTATACACGGCGCAGATGGCGAAGATGGCACTATAAGCGCGCTGCTTGATTTTTATGGATTGCATTTCATAGGTCCTCGTATAGAATCTAGCGTGATGAGCTTTAATAAAGCCCTAACCAAACTTTATGCGCAAAGTCGCGGAGTAAATGTGCTTCCTTATGAGCTTCTTACGCGCGAGCATAGGGAGATTAAGCATTTATCCTATCCGCTTATTTTAAAGCCCGCACGACTAGGCAGCTCCATAGGTGTGAGTGTGGTGAATGATAGCGCGCAGCTAGATTATGCAATGGATTTGGCTTTTGAGTATGATGATTGCATTGTTGTGGAGGGCTTTAGAAGTGGCGTGAAAGAGTATAATCTAGCTGGCTGTAAGCTTGCGGGTGGATTTGAATATTCTATTATTGAAGAGCCAAGCAAGAAAGAATTGCTTGATTTTGAGCATAAATATTTAGATTTTTCGCGCACGGCGCAGGTGTTGAAAGCAGATATAAGCAGTGAGCTTGAGGCAAAGCTGCAAGCGTGTTTTGCGCGTCTTTATGAAAATGCCTTTGAGGGTGCGCTCATTAGATGTGATTTTTTTGTGATTGATGATGAGGTGTATTTGAATGAAATTAATCCTATCCCGGGCTCTATGGCAAATTATCTCTTTGCGGACTTTGCTGGTGTGATAACAGATTTAGCCCATAATTTGCCAAAAAAACATTCTATCAAGGTAAGCTATAAATATATAGAGCAAATTCATCACGCAAAGGGAAAATGATTTATGGCACAAAGGCGCATAGAGTATCAAAGCCATTTTTTTGATATAAGCTATGAGAAATTATTTGCAGATTCTATGCGGGGAGCAACTCATACAGAATCTAGCCATATAGAATCTAGCGCAGCGCAAGGCACGCTAGATTCTATAGCAGATGCTAAAAGCGTGCAAAGTATTGTTTTTTTGCATGGGTGGGGGAGTAATAAGGATATTATGAAAATGGCTTTTGGGCAGTGCTTTAGGGATTATGAGCATATATATGTGGATATGCCCGGCTTTGGCAATAGCCCAAATGACACTATTTTGCGCACGCAGGATTATGCGCAAATTATTAAAGATTTTTTGCGCGCCATTAATAGCCCTGCGATAAAAGATTGCATTTTTGTGGGGCATAGCTTTGGGGGGAAAGTAGCGCTGCTGTGTGAGCCAAAGGAGCTTATTTTGCTTTCTTCTGCTGGCATTAGAGTGCCAAAGTCTTTAAAAGTGCGCTGCAAAATCGCTCTAGCAAAGATATGCAATAAACTAGGGCTTAGCGCCTTTGGCAAAATCTTTCGTTCAAGCGATGTGAGCGCGATGAATGAAGCTATGTATGCGACATTTAAAAATGTGGTAGATGAGGATTTTTCATCATTTTTTAGCGCGTATGAGGGTAGGGCTAGCATTTTTTGGGGTAAAGATGATAGCGCTACGCCGCTTGCAAGTGGCAAGCAAATAGCAAATCTTATTAAAAATAGTCGATTTTTTGCTATGGAGGGCGGGCATTACTTTTTCCTTGAGCAGGGCAAGCAGATTGAGAATCTATACAGGGGTGTGGCGTGAGAGTATGCAAGGAATTTTTAGTATTTGGCAAAGTGCAGGGCGTGGGGTTTCGCAAATTTGTAAAAGCGCAAGTTGATGAGCTTAATCAAAGCAAATCACATGATAAAAAGCTCTATGGGCATGTGCGTAATCTTGAAAATGGAAGTGTGCGTGTGGTAGCGCAAGGATATGAGGAGGATTTGCTCCCGCTTTATGAGGCACTTAAAATTGGCAACGCAAAAAGTAAGGTAGAGGGCATAGATGTGCAAATCTTAGCTACAGAGGAATTATTTACTGATTTTAAGATTCTAATATAAGGGGTATAGTAATAATATGGAGAATATGTTTATCATTGATACTATAGCGCAATGGGTATTTGTGCTGTGTCTTGCCTATTATGGTATGACCAATTTGCAATGGTATAATTACAGCTTTAAGCGTGTGTTTTTTATGCACCATAAGCGTTTGTGGCATTTGTATTATTTTATTGTGCCAGTTATTGTGTATGTTGGCGCATTTTTTATCCCTACGCCTGTGGGAGATTACATACTTATAGCCCTAAGCGTGCTGTATTTTTTATCTATCATTGTGTGGTCTATTAAGCTTGATAAAAAGCTTAACTTCACACCAAGGGTAGTGAAATTTTTCATTATATTTTTTATTTTTATGCTTTTAAATGAGAGCTTATGCTTTTTGCTTGATATTGATAGCGGATTGCTTGATTTAATGCCCCTTGTCTTTGCCAGCGTGATTTCTAGAATCTATGAGCGTGTGCTGCTTAATCGCTATATTGTGCTAGCCAAAGAGAAGCTTGATATTATGTCGCGGCTTATTATTATTGGCGTAACAGGCAGCTATGGCAAGACGAGTATCAAAAATTTCCTCGCCCAGATTCTCAAAGAAAAATATAGAATCTACGCCACTCCCCGCAGTGTAAATACCTACACAGGCATTATTGCAGATATTAATCAAAATCTTGACTACACTACAGAAATTTATATAGTCGAAGCAGGCGCGCGCTTAAAAGGTGATATTGCTATTATTAGCCATTTTTTAAATCCACATTATGCCGTTATTGGCGAAGTGGGCGAGCAGCATTTGGAATATTTTAAGAATCTAGACAATATTATTGAGACAAAATTTGAGCTTTTACAAAGCACGCGTTTAAAAAAAGCCTTTGTGTTTAAAGATAATCCCATACCAAAACACCTTGATACAAAATTGCAAAAGAAAATTGTGCCATTCCCAGAGCATGTGCGTAATGTGGAGGCAGATTTAAGCGGCACAAAATTTGAGCTTTGTATCAAAAATGAATGGTACAGCTTTGAAACAATGGTTTTAGGGCGATTTAATGTAACTAATTTGAGTGCGGCGATATATATGGGCGTTGAGCTGGGCTTAAGGATTGAGGATATACAAAGGGCGGTTAAACGCATAGAGCCTATCCCACATCGCTTGAATAAGATTGAGATTAATCAAAAGCTGATTATTGATGATGGCTTTAATGGCAATCTTAAAGGTATGAAAGAAGCCATTCGGCTAGCCTCGCTGTATGAGGGTAGAAAGATTATTGTAACGCCGGGCATCGTCGAAAGCACTAAGGAAGCTAATATCGAGCTAGCGCGCGCTATTGATGGGGTGTTTGATATTGCTATTATCACAGGGGAGCTGAATGCTAAGATTCTATCTTCTCACATACAGCGCACGCAAAAGATTATATTAAAAGATAAAGCAATGCTTGAAGATATGCTTAAATCCTGCTCGCAACCGCGAGATTTGGTGCTTTTTAGCAATGATGCGCCAAGCTATATTTAAGGAGAGCTAATGGATAGAATCTACGCGCCTTGGCGGAGCAAATACTTTGGCTCACACGCACAGGGCTGTATATTCTGTGCAATGGCGCAAAATCCTCAAGATGATGAGCAAAATCACATCATCTATCGCGATGCACTAGTCTTTGGCGTGATGAATCTTTACCCCTATACGCCCGGGCATTTTATGCTGCTGCCCATAATGCATTGTGATTCGCCTCAAATGCTGCCGCTAGAAACATGGCTACATTTGCACAGCCTTTCATATAAGGCTATGGATATGCTTTATGAATATGGTGCGCAGGGCATTAATATGGGGCTAAATATCAAAAAAGCTGGCGGCGCTGGCATACCAGAGCATTTGCATATGCACTTTGTGCCGCGTTATTTGGGCGATACAAACTTTATGACAAGCATTGCGCAGGCACGCACTTATGGAATGGATTTTGATAGTGTGTATGCGAGATTTAAGGCACTAAGTATGAAACATTTCACACAAGAGGAGCAAAAATGAGCGGGATAAAACTACTTTGGCAAGCCAAGATTCTATCTTTGCTTTTGGTGGTGGCGTGCTATGGGGCAAATGACCGATACAATTATTTGCTTTTTAGTAATGACTACACAGAAGTGCGCAAGGGCATTAATTTGGGTGCGGATATTGAGGCGCGTTTGCGGGGTAATACACCGCTTTATGATGCTGCGCGTAAGGGAAATATGGAGATTTTATATTTACTTATTGAGCGTGGAGCTGATGTGAATGCTGTCTGTCATGGTGAGACGCCGCTGCTTAAGGTGGTAGCACTTAATAATCTTAAGTTTGCTCAAGCCTTAATCAAAAAAGGTGCTAAGGTTAAAGTAGCCGATGAGCATTTGGGCAATACGCCGCTGCATTATGCGGTAATGAAAAAAAATCCTGAAATGATAAAGCTGCTTTTATCAAACGGCGCGGATATGTATGCAGAAAATTTTAAGGGCGATACGCCTGCGCGCTATATTTTGGCTACTCGCTCTTTGCCTGCGGTGAGCATCAAAAATAGCGATATTACGCTTAAAGCCTCATCGTTTAATCTCGGGCAGGGGAGCGTAAATATTAATATCAGCAATGAAAGTGATAAATTTGCAGCCATTAGCTATGTGGCGTTGTATATTGATGGCACGCTTATTAGCGAAAGTGAGGTGAATAAAACTATTCCGCCGCGCTCAAGCGCATTGGTTGCAAGCCTTAAAATTCCCACCGATACTTATGAGAATGTGCGCATTAAAAAATCAGGTGTGTCAAACATCAAGTATGGCTTTGCAGTGGAATATGAACTTGATGGCAAGTCTCGCAGCCTGTATAAAAAGACAGACGCAGAACTACGCTTGTGGTAGATTCTGCGATATCGCTCTAGAGGGTTAAAATTTCTTACAGCATTTTTTTGATTTCTCAAAACATTACTTTCTTTACCCCTTTAAATTTAAGCTAACTCCCAAAGAATTAAGAAACTTTTAATGGGGGGGGGCATAATTGTATGTTTTAAGGCTTTGTGTAGAAGCACAAAAACATAAAGGAGAGAGTGTGAATAGAATATTTGTTGCTTTAGTGGCAATGGGCGGGTTGTTTTTTAGTGTTAGCGCAGAGGAGAGTGGTCTATTTGTTGGAGTTCAGGCTGGATATGGTACTGGAAAATCAATAAGTGAATACAATGGCGAAAAGACACCAACTAAGCGCGATGGCGCTGCATATGGATTAATTGCAGGATATAAGCAATTTTTTACACAGGATTTTGGCATTCGCTATTACTTTAATATAGACTTTCTCAATACTTCAGGGACAACGGTAGCTGGAGAAAATGTGAAAGCAAATCTTACTAATTACGCGCTCAATATCGACACACTTTATAATTTTCTCACAGGCGATATTGATTTTGGTGCATTTTTGGGGATTGGACTTGGTGCTAATACTTGGAGTGGTCCCAATATAAATACTATTAAATCTTATGGAAAGGTAACAACTACTGGCTTTAGCGCTCATCTTAACGTAGGTTTGCGGACAAATATCGCTAAATATCATGGTATTGAACTGGCAATCAAAGTGCCTTTTGTGCCAACCAAATTGCTTGATGTAACTTTTACTGAAAATGATATATATAGAGTTGGAGATAGATATAAATCAACTGCCCAACAAACTTATAACATTGCATTACGCTATGTTTTTAGTTTTTGATGGGAAATTGGTGTAATTTTATATATCTCTTCTATAGTATTAGTCTAGATTCTGTAATTTATAGAATCTAGACTATGCCCTTATACAATGCAGCTTTGCTTTGCATTGTGCAAAATATCTTTAGCAGTTGCAATATCCTTGCTTATGCGATTTTTAAGCAATGTCAAATCGCTAAAACTTTGATTATCGCGGATTTTACGCACAAAGTAGAGCTTAGCATTGTTGGCGCGGCATGTAAGATTTCTATCAAGAATGTGGCTTTCAATGCTAAAGCATCTATCGGTGCTAAAGCGATGTCCTATGAAGCACACACTTGGCATAATCTCGCCCTCAAGCTCTGTAAAGCTCGCATATACGCCATCTTGGGGTAAAATGTAGTTTTGTGATTGCAGATTAATGGTCGCATAGAGCTGCCTTGCACCTAGATTCTGTCCTTTGATAATTTCACCCTGTATGTGATAATACCGCCCAAGCATAGCATTTGCAAGCTCCATATCCCCATAGCGTATAAGCTCTCTAATCACGCTTGAATGCACGCCCACACCTTGCATACAAAATTGCGGCACGATGATGATTTCTCCATGAAATAAATGCGGCAAATCACTCGCGCTAAATGCCCTATCCTTGCCAAAGCAAAAATCATAGCCCACGATAAGCTTTTGCAGATTTGGAAATTTCTGCGTGAGTGTGGCGATAAATTGCTGCCCACTCCATTTAGCTATATCCTCAAAATGCACGCTAATAATCTCACAAGGGCTATATGGCGCTTTATTAGGCGTGAGCGATAAGCCCTGACTTTCTATGCAAAGTAGCGCACAATGCTTATTTAAATGCTTAAATAGCTCCTTATGGGCTAAGTGCATACCATCAAATTTACCAAGCGCTAGCCCTAAAATATGCTCATCGCTGTGAATAGATAAAAAATTCCTCATTCCCGTCCTTTCCTTTAAGCACGCTAGGCTTTACGCTTATGATATTAAAGCCCTCTTTGGCGGCATATTGGCAAAATGCTTGCAGTGTTTCTTGCACCAAATGACTATTTTTAATCACGCCTTTTTTATCCCTTTTAGCCGTGCGCCCCACTTCAAATTGCGGCTTAAAAAGCCATATAAATTCTTGACACACAAATCTTTTAAAATGCTCTATGAGTTTATAAAGCGAGATAAAGCTCACATCACACACTAATATATCATAGATTCTATCCTCCATAAAATCGCGTATATCACACTCCTCAAATACTCTCACACGCGTATCTTTGCGGATTTTTTCATGGAGCTGATTTTTGCCTACATCAACGCAAGTAATATCTTTTACCCCATAATGCAAAAGCACTTCCGCAAAGCCCCCTGTGCTTGAGCCAACATCAAGCGCACTTTTATGCTGTAAGTGCGTTGGCTGCCATATTTTATCATTTACTAATGCTTCTATAAATCCCCTTAGCTTATATCCTGCGCGCCCAACTAGCAAGCTTTGGAGCTTTATAGAATCTAGCTGCACTCTATCATCTGCAGCAAGCGGTGTGGAGCTTTTATAAATCACTTTATCATTTACTTTTACGCAGCCAGATTCTATAGCTTCTTGGGCTTTGGTGCGCGAGTGGAGCAGGGATTTAATGTATATATCAAGTCGCATTATTTTGTGAGATTGCTTTTGCGTTTTGCATAACCATAATCAAATACCATATCCCCCACATTTTCAATATGTGCATAAAGCTTGAGCGCATCTCTACCGCGCTGCCCTATTGGCTCAAAGCTTACTTTATACACATCATTATATATTATATCAGGGGCTAGCGCGCCAAGTTCATTTGGCGCAAGCTTGCTTATAGCGCGCGCTTGAATGCTTTTGTAGGGATTAGTGAGCTTAAAGGTGAGCTGATTTTGGCTAATTTGGTGTTCTTTGTCATAAACTTCAACAAAAAACACCTCACCATCATTTTTATCTACAAGATGCGCATCAATGTCATTAACATAATGCGTAATCATTATAGCACGTGTGTGATTATGCTCTAAAATTTGGGATTTTCTCATAGCCTGTATTTGCCGCTCTTTGAGTGTTTTCTCCACCTTTGGGATATCATGCGTAGAGGCAATATGCACAAAATTTGAGCGATAAAAATCGCTGCAACCAGCAAAAAATATCATGATGATACAAAAACTATATATCCGCACCCTAAGCCCTTGATAGATTGTGTATTTAGGAATTTTATCATAAAGTTTGCTAGAATATGAAACTTTATCTTTAAAGGAAAGCCATGACTTCACAGCCCACGCCCAGACATCTGCTGCGCACAAGCGACATTCGAACCTCACAGATAGAATCTATCCTAAACAAAGCCCAAGTCTATAAAGATATGCGCCATAGGGAGATTCTAAGAAATAAGACTATTATTACGATTTTTTTTGAAAACTCAACGCGCACACTCTCAAGCTTTGAGATTGCAGCAAAGCGCTTGAGCGCTGATGTTGTGAGGCTTGATGTGAGTAAAAGCTCAACAGCTAAGGGGGAGAGCATATCAGATACGGCGGCAAATTTAAATGCGATGAATCCAAGTGCGATTATTATTCGGCATAAAAATGCAGGAGCTGGATATTATCTCAAATCTCAAGTGAGCTGCCCTATTATCAATGGCGGAGATGGCGCACACGCGCACCCTACGCAAGCTTTGCTTGATTTGCTCACATTAAAAGAGCATTTTGGCAATGATTTAAATAATCTTAAGGGCAAAAAAATAGCCATTATTGGTGATATAAAAAACTCGCGCGTGGCAAATAGCAATATTGAGCTGCTCACCCGCTTTGGTATGGAAGTGATTTTGGTCGCGCCACCGCATTTTATCCCACCCACAACATTACGCGTCTCGCATAATCTGCGCCAAATTGCTAAAGAAGTTGATGTGTTTATGAGCCTGCGCACACAAACAGAGCGGCATGATAAGCAAATTTATGGCTCTTTAAAGGATTACGCGGCGCAATATTGCCTCACGCCTGAAATTTTAGGCGATAGGGAAGTGATTGTGCTGCACCCTGGGCCTGTGCATAGAAATATTGATATCGATGATGAAGTGCTTAAAGATGCGCGCTGCAAAGTGCTAGAGCAGGTTACAAATGGCGTTTGCGTGCGCATGGCGGTGCTTGAGTTCTGCATTTGCGCTTAAATACAGAGGCGTGGGAGATTACAGAATCCAGCCTTTAAAATCTAAACACAGAATCTAGATTCTATAACCCACAGAATCTAAAACCTCTTCTTATTCACATCATCTAATATGTCTTTAGCTACAGTATCTACTCTTTTAGAAATCTCTGCACTAGAGTTAGCTATTTCTACATTTTCTTGTGTTACAGATTCTAAATGAGAGATAGCTTCATTAATTTGAGTTACTCCAGTAGTTTGCTCTCTTATAGATTCTCCCATATCATTTATGCTTTGCACTAATAAATTAGTATTAGCCTCTATTTCTCCTAAAGAT